>JASFQN010000193.1:0-4634 GCA_050115425.1 Gammaproteobacteria bacterium
AGAAAGCTGGCCGCCATCACCGGCGCCACCTCAGCGGGACCGACCTGGAAGCGGATGGCCATCCAGTAGGTGATCAGCGGCCCGACCATCCCGATGGACAAGCCGTTGATCGCGTTCATTCCCACCAGCTTGCGCAGGACGCTGTTTTCCTGACGACGTTCGGGTAGCCTGTGCGCCGCCCCGGCGGGACGCGCACGCCGCCGCTTGAGGAAGGTTTCGGATTCCCTGCCGCCCATGAGCAGGATCATATTGGCGACAGCACCAGCCACGACCAGCAGAAACAGCGGCCGATAAGCGGCCGCGCCGAACCGTGCAATGAACAGGCCCGGCACAAAAGCGAGCAAAGCGCCGATACCCATGCCCGCAAACCCGAGCGCCGTGTTCAGACTGTACACGCGGCCGCGCCGCTCCGGCGCCACCGCCTCGGCGAGCCAGGCCTGCTCGGCCGGCGCGAAAGGCCCCGCCGAGCCATTCGGACCACGACCGAATCCGGCCAGCACGATGCTCGCCGAAAGCAGCCATGGATTGGTGGACGACATGGCCGCCAATCCGCAAGCCATCGTCAGCAGCTCGTTGTAGATCAGGAACGGTCGACGACGCAGTCGATCGCTGGTCCAACCGACCACCAGACTGAGGACACCCGCCATTGCGCCCCCGCCGGTAAGCACCAGACCGATGCGTGCGCCGCTCCAGCCAAGCGCATGAAGATAGAGGGCGAGATCCACGACCAGAGCCCCCTGACCGAGGCTGCGCATGAAGCGTGAGGCCAGCAGACGTCTGGTGGTGGAATGCAACTCCTTGAACAAGCGGTATTTTTCCCCTTTCCTGGAAATCTGGAATCAGTTGGCACTCCACGCCCGCCAGGCTGCACGCGCGCAGTGTCTTCCGGGTCACATATCATAATGCGGATGCACGGCCAGAACATGTGCGCCCGGCACGGGGCCGGGACAAAACGACCCGCGCTGCTCGCCAGGGTGTAGTCATGGTCTGGGAAAGAGTGAACAGAACAGGTCATCGGGGTCTGCGACACGCGTCTCGCTGGCGCTCGGACGCAGGCGCAGACAAACTCTGTGCCCGGCTAGAGGTTGTAGCCCTTCTCGTCATGGAGACTGATGTCGAGACCTTCCAGTTCCTGGTCGGGACTGACGCGCAGACCCAGAAGGCGCCTGATGATCAGAAGGATAAGCAGGCTCATCCCGCCCGAATAGGTCAGCGTGACCGCGACACCGAGAAGTTGCATCACCATCTGACCGCCCATGCCGGACACTCCAGCGCCGAAGCCCGTCCCCCCCAGAGACGCGGCACAGAACAGCCCGGTGAGCAATGCACCGATGATGCCGCCCATGGCGTGCACGCCGAAGACGTCCAGCGTATCGTCATAACCCAGTCGCCGCTTGACCGTTGTCGCGGTGAAAAAACACCCCACACCGGCCACAAGGCCAATCGCCGCAGCCCCCATCGGACCGACGGATCCGGAGGCCGGCGTCACCGCCACCAGTCCCGCCACGGCGCCGGAAACAATCCCCAGCACACTGGGCTTGCCGTGCGTGAGCCACTCACTGAACATCCAGGCCAGAGCGGCGGCGGCCGTGGCGATCTGGGTGAGGAGCATGGCCATCCCCGCCGTGCCATCGGCCGCCAGCGCGCTGCCCGCATTGAAGCCGAACCACCCGACCCAGAGCATGGAGGCACCCATGACCGTGAGAATCAGGTTGTGCGGCGGCATCGGCGTGGTCGGATAACCGCGCCGCCGTCCCAGCACAAGCGCCGCCACGAGTCCCGCTATGCCGGCGTTCACATGCACCACCGTGCCGCCGGCAAAATCCAGAATGCCCCGCGCCCCCAGCCAGCCGCCCTCACCCCAGACCCAATGCGCCACGGGCGCATAGACCAGCGTGAACCAGGCCCCCATGAACCAGAGCATGGCGGAAAACTTCATGCGCTCGGCAAAGGCGCCCACGATCAGCGTCGGGGTAATGATGGCAAATGTCAGCTGAAACATGACATAGACAGTTTCCGGGATGGTGCCCACGACGCTGTCGTGTCCAACGCCCCACAGAAAGACCTTGCCCAGGCCACCCCACACACTGCCCTCCCCGCCGAATGCCAGACTGTAGCCATAGAACACCCAAAGCAGCGTGACCAGCCCGGTGATGGCAAAGCACTGCATGAGGACAGAGAGAACATTCTTGACCCGGACCATGCCCGCGTAGAAAAGCGCCAGTCCCGGAATCGTCATGAACAGTACCAGCGCCGTGGACGTCAGCATCCAGGCGGTGTCGCCCGCGCTTGGCGCAGCCGTTGCCGGTAGCGAGGGCAACATGGCCGCGAGTGCCGTCACGACGCCTTGTACCGGGAATACAGTCACGCCTCGCATCCCGCCACCTCCTTTGGCCCGGCCCGGGCAGGCCGAGACTCATAGAGTTCCTCCAAAGGTTAGCCTACCGACAGGTCCACAACGACAAGCCCATCCAGACTTTCAAGGCGTTGCCTTGCCGCATATGCTCCCCAGCGGGTGACCACACAACAGCCTCGTGGACAGTCAGGCTGTGCCTTCCGCTTCCTCTTCCTGGCCGTCGGGCACATCCCAACCATTCATCAGGGATAGCAAGACATAGCCGCCAATGAGCGTACCAATCGGAAATCCAAACAGCATGATCACTCCAAGAATGATTCCCACCGTCTTGCCCCAGGGCTTGTGGTCCATGATGGCCCGACCGAGAGTCAAATAAAACACCGGAGAGACCAGGAACACGAGCATGATCCATGCATCCTTGGTGGCACCCGCGTCATGAGCCAATACTGACAGCAAAAATCCAAAGAAAATCAACAGAAAAAGGCCCACCTGAATCCAGCCAAGCAGCCTGAATACGCGACCCGCCTTTTCATAGGGCAACAGTTTCCTATTCATGTCTTTCCCCTTTCTCATCAATCATTCAAGAGATCGTTTCCAGTCAAGGCAGTGCTCCGGAAATGAGCAGTTCCAGAATTTCACGTCACGTGAAAAGCATCATCACGGCAATGCCCGCGCCCGAAGCCGGCCATATCCAGACGGAGTTGCGAAGCCACGAAAGGCCATAAAATATGCCCCATGCGACGAGAAATGCGAGCGTGCCGTAGAAGGGCAACCAGATCGTCAACCCGAGGACGAATAGCTTGAAGAAAAAGGAAAAGGAAGCTCAGGCGGCGGCGGCATACCGTTCATTGCTCGTAATGTTCCAGATCCAGAATGATGCGAGCATGAAAGGCACCTTGAACAGAATCATCAGAAAGAGCATGGGTCATCCTCCCTTATGACGGCTCAAAACGGCCGAATTTTGTCCCTGCTATTCCGGAATGTCATTCCGGAGGCGTGGTCTGCCCCCTATCCTGACCCGCTCCGGACACCGGGGTGCTTTTCCGCTTTCCGCCTGTCCACCAGATCTGCGGCGACGCCCTCCAGCGCCTCGCTGCGGCTCGTACGTCCTTGCAGGAAAGGAATCCAGTGCCTGCGAACGGCGGCGTACAACGACCTGAAATGCTCGCGGGCGGCCACCTGCTCGCCGACGGACCGGAAAATTTCCCGAGCCCTGCCCCTCAACGTGGTACGCAACAACTCGGCGGGCGTGACAAACTGAATAACGTGGGCCAGCCCGTTTGGTGGGCTGGTGCCATATTTGCCAAACGCATCCGCGAGCTGCCGGAAGAGCCGCTGCTCGAAGAAGGTTGAATGGGACACTTCGTGAAACAGGATCTCCAATGCCTGGAGTCCCTGATAATCCGTACTGGAAATCGTGATCTGATCGGGGTGGTTGGTGGTATAGGCACCCGCCCAGTTGGCATACGCAACCACGTCCACACGGACGGGCTCTGCGGGCCAGTTTCCACCGTAAGCTTCCGCCAGACGCGGCGCCAGCACCGACTCGTATGTCTTGAGTTGAATCAACCGCTCGCGTATCCACGCAGCATTGGCTGCATGGTGTGCGGGCCACCAATGCTTGCGATACACGGGCATGGCGTCGAGCAGAATGGCTCGCAAGGCTGGATCGAGCCCGTCCGCCGGATTGTCGCCGGTCGCGTTGGCAGCCAGGTGATTCCGAATGGCGATCAGGTGGCGGTCGAAGAGCAGGCGGCCGCCGATCAGGTGCGCACGGTAGTAGCGCAAGGCACGCTGCCAGGCCGATCGCTCACCGGTGGAAAGATCGGCCAGGTCGCCGGTTTCGTGCACAAGGACCGGACGGCGATGATCGTTTCCCGCACGGTTCGATCCATTGCGGGCCCACTGAAAGAGGAAATGATGGAGATTGATCCAGGGATCATTATGGAACTCGAAATGCCCGGACCGTACAGGGCCGGGATCGACACTCGCCGCGAACGCGGCTGGGGGCAGCGCAAAAAAGATCAGCAAAACCACGCCGAGACCGGGAAGACTCCGCGCCAGCGCCTCCCGGCCGGAATGCATCGTCACATGCCGCCCTCCCTTAAAGCCCCCATTTGCATAGCACCATAACGCTTTGCCCCCGGATTCGGCAATCGGACAGAGCGGAGCTCGACTGGTCCTGGCTCGTTACGGGCAAAAAAACGCCGGCGATGCACAAGGCATCGCCGGCGCCTGGAGCACTGAAACTAATGCGTCAGCATTAGTAGGACATGAC
>JASFQN010000194.1:0-4604 GCA_050115425.1 Gammaproteobacteria bacterium
GCTGGACTGAATCAGGGGCTGTTCACCCTGCTGAAACCGGCACTGCAGGACCTGTGTTTTCGTCCGGCAAGGTGGCGCGAGCGCCGTGTGGCCGTGCTGCATTAGCGAGTGCCAACACCGCCCGGCGAAAGCACAGGCCCTAGCCCTCGCTGCCGTTCGGGTAGTACACGGAGACGTAACCCGAACGCAGCATGTCGCGGTTGCGCTGGGGGTTGCAGATTCGTGTGCCTACGGTAGGCAGGCAGTCCGCACCGGAGCGGTTCAACGAGGACTTCAGCCGGAACACGAAAGTGTGGCGCACGGTCGCGGCGACCGGTTTGCCGTTGAGCCGCCACGGCTGATACTCCCAACTCTGCACGCTGGCCAGCGCAGCCTCGTCCAGCGTCTGTTCACCGCTCGTTTTCGCCACCGTCGCGCCATGCACGCGTCCGTCGGGCCCCACATGAATCTTCAGCGTCACCGATCCCTCGCGCCCCAGCACCAGAGCGGAATGCGGGTAGCGCGGCATGGGTGTGTCCAGGGCAACGCCCGGCGTCACCTGCGGCTGCGCCGGCGCGGGTGTCGTTTCCGTCGTAGTGTCAGGTGACTTGCGCACCAACCGCCTGGGCGCCGGCGGCGCGGCGACGCGTGCCACCCGCAAAAGCGCGGGGTGGGCCTTGCGCGTGGGTGCGGTGTGCTCCGGCGATGTATCGCCGGCCCGTGGTGTCGGTTCGTGATCGCTCACCGAAGTCTTTGCCACGCTGCCGGACGACCCGGCCTGCGGTTTCCCGGTGGCGTGCGCCACCGCCATCTCCGGGACGGACTCGGCGGCAGGTGCTTGGGGAATCGCGCGTGCCGCCTGCGCCGTCTGCAGGGATTCGCCTGGCACCGCCCAGGCCGGCGCCGCAGGGTCGGCGGTCAGGCTCGCGTATAGCGCGTCCGGATCACCGCTGGCCGCCGGTACACTGTCAGACGGGGCCTGGACCCACTGGGCAGTCATCGCGGCGCCCATGGCGGCCGCCGCCGCGAGCATGCCCAGATGCCATACCACCCCGCGCTGGCGGGGCGCCGGGCTGAACAGCCGCTGGATGCGGTCGAACAGGTTGCCGCCGGCCGCGCCCAGCGCGAGGTGCGTGATCGGCTGCAGACGCAGGGCCTCCAATTCAGTGAGCGCGCGGGCGTAGGCCATGGGGTTGCCGCAGGCCCGCACGGCCATGTCATCGCAGCATTGCTCGCGCTGCACGCGGGCCGAGCGGGAAATCCAGTGCACGGCCGGGTGATAGAAAAGCACCGTCTCCAGCACCACTTGCATGAGGTTCACCAGGTAGTCGTGCCGGCGTACATGGGCGAGTTCGTGCAGCAGAATCAGTTCGAGCTGCGCCACGCTCAGTCCGGCCAGCGCGGCCGGCGGCAGCAAGACCAGCGGGCGCAGCCAGCCCAGTACCGCGGGTCCGTCGATCGTGCGCGAAAGCATGATGCGCACCGGGCGGGCGATGCCCAGGCGGGCGGCCAGCGCGCCAATGCGCCGCGCCCAGTCGTCGGACAGGGATTCCAGGCCGTGCCGACGCAGATCCACGTGACGGTTCCACAGCGAGGTCAGGCGCAGGCTCAGAACGCACACGCCCGCCAGCCAGGCGGCCACGATCCAGGGCATGGCAGGTTGCAGCAGGCCGGCCACGCCATTTGCGTCGGCCGCTGCGATGCCGCCGTCAACGCTGATGCCGGTGGTCGCAGTCGCCGTCTCGATGAGGGGCGCGGCTTCGCCGTGCGCCAGCCAGAGGAAAGTTGCCACGGGCAGCACGACCAGTGCGGCCAGCGCGGCCAGGGATACGGCGTAGCGGGCGCCGGCGCCGGTATTGCGCATGGCGCGCATGAGTACCGCGTGTGTCAGGCCGAGCAGGGCGAATTGCCACAGCGAGTGCACGAGCGTCCAGCCAAGCAGATCCACCCAGCCGGGAAGAATATTCAGCAGTCCATTCATGATTCACGCCCTTCCAACTGGTCCAGAAAAGCGCGGATGCGTTCCAGTTCCTCGGGAGAGGTGGCGTCCGCGCCGCCCAGTGCCTGCATGGCCAGCAGCGCCGGCGAGCCGTCGAACAATCGGCCGGCCAGGTCTTTCAGGAACTGGCGCTGGGTCTGTTCGCGTGAGCGGGTGGGTCGATAGACATGCGCCCGCTGGGAGTCATCGCGTTCCACCAGACCCTTCTCGTGCATGATCTGGAGCATCTTGAGCACGGTGGTGTAGCCGCCCCGGCTGGAAGAGGGGAGGGCTTCGTGGACGTCGCGAACGGTCGCCTTTCCCAGGCGCCATAACACGTTGAGAAGCGTCAGCTCCGCGTCGGTGGGGCGCGGCGGGGAAGATGTCTTTCGGATCATCGGCTGCTTCCACGCAAGTGGGTGTGAGCCTGAGTATAGAACATCAACGAGGAATTTCGTATGTCGGCCTTGCCCTACGTAGGATTTCGTACTATACCGTTCGTAAGAGCAGCGACAGGGCGATAGCTCAGGAGGCCAATATGCGAGCTCTGATCACAATCGGTATCGCGGCGGCGCTGGCAGCGTGCGCCGCGGCGCCCAAGGGTGAGTTTCCGCGCCACAATGGAATCTCCACCCCGTCGGATACTCTGAAGGTTGCGGTAGAGGGCAACGACGCGCCGGATGACACCTACTGCTACATGGAGCACCCGACCGGTAGCCACATGTTCGCCGTGGTTTGCATGAGCGCCCAAGAGCGCGAACGCCAGCGCCGGGATGCACAGCGAACCGTTCTGGACGCTATACGGCACGGAGGGCCACCGGGACCTGAAGGCCAGTGACTCACGCGAACCGTCGGCTATCGCTACCGGGTCGGGAATACACCTGGGGATACCGGACCTTCACGGACGAGTTGGCGGGCAAGGGACTGCCCGACCCGTTTCACCGGTGTGCCAGAACCGGGCCATGCTTCGGCGATTTTTCGCCCGTTTTGACAAGTTCAATCAGGGGCTTGTAGTACGTAATAATTCGTACTATTGTCGTCGTACAGTTTCCGATTGAATTGCCGACCCGGGTGCCGGCGTCAGTGGAAACGCAATAAAACCCGTTCAGGAGAAAACCATGCGAATCACGCTTATGCTGCTCGTCCTCGGCATGTTTGCCGGATGCGCCGGCAATCCGAGCAAGCCGATGGCGGATGCCCCGACCGCCAAGGCGGATCAGGCCACCCAGGCTTCCGCCAGCAAGGACGATGCAGACAAGAAGGACAAGAAAAAAGACGTCTATTGCCGCCGCGTGATGCCGACGGGCAGTCATCGGCTGGTGACCATCTGCATGACGGCCAAAGAGCGTGAACAGGAGCGCAAGGATGCCCAGCGCACGGTCAACGATGCTTTCCGCCACGGCGGTCCCGCGCCACCTCCGGGCGGTTGATCCCTGCCAGCCCCTGTCGGGCCGGATGGACTGGATTGTTCGTCCGGCTCTTTTTTGGGGCTGGGGTGCTGGTCTGGCACGGATCGCGTGCGGTGGACTCCGTCCGCCAGCCCATCCAGGCTGGATCGACTTGCCGGTCCGTGGAGGTGGCCGCTTCGCTGCAAACCCTGCGGGCATGACCGGCATCCAATGACTTGGTGGACGGCGAGGGCCAGGCAATGTCGGCGGAACCGAATAATGAACAAGCGAGCGAGCTGGAATCCCGCATTCGAATCTACGATTCACTTGTACCCGCGGACCATGTCCAGGGCATCCATCAGTTTCTCACGCAGCCTCGCTATACGTTTGGCGAGCGCTCCAACCCCGGCGATCCGTTCACCCACTGGGTGACTGATCTCACGACCGACGACACCCCCGTGCGCTGGCTGGCCGGACAGATCCTTCAGTGCCTGCCTTACGAGACCCGGGTGCAGCGCGCCTACGTCAATGCCCATTCTTTCGGCGATTGCCCCGGCATCCATGTGGACGGCGATTCGCCGGCACAGGAAACCGTCCTCTACTACGCCAACCCCCGTTGGGATGCGAACTGGTCGGGAGAAACGGTCTTCTTCAACCAGCAACGCGACGAAATCGTTCGCTCCATCTACCCCAGGCCCGGCCGCATTGTGGTCTTTGACGGTCGCATCCCACACGTCGCGCGCCCGCCCAGCCGCATCTGCAACGAAATCCGCCTGACCGTCGCCTTCAAGCTTCACCGGCAGCCGGCGCCCGTTCTCTGAATCCGGGGGCTACTTCCCATCACCCAAAACGAACGTCCTCCCCCTTCCGGCAGGAGGGCGGAGATAGAGGGGGGTGCAGTTGGCGTGGCACTCACGCTTCACACAGCGTCCTGCGTGGATTCCACCGCTACATCCATGTAGCGGCGGGCCCCTTTTCTTTGCTTGTCCAAAGAAAAGAGGCGAAAAGAAAGGACACCCCGCGTCGGGGCGCATGCTCAAAACGCCAGCGAAGCTGACGTTTTGAGCGCGTACCCGATCTGCTCGCGTCCTCGGGGCCGCACTGACGCGACGTCCCTGTCGCGACAGTGCGGGCTCGCCTTCCCTGGCTTCGCCCGCGCCTTCGGCGCGGCTATTCCCTGCGGGCGCTGCGCGGACCGGCCCCGCCGAGGGGCCCGGTGTGCTGGGTTCGTCACAGGCAGGGATTCATGCGCGCGAGGG
>JASFQN010000195.1:0-4530 GCA_050115425.1 Gammaproteobacteria bacterium
CGCCTGCCGAACTGGCAACAGTGTGTGCGGCGCAAATCGTCGCACTCCCCTGATTCCCGAGCATTGATTGACCGCGGACCATTCCATGAAAATCGACCAGCTTGTTGACGATCTCGCCCGTGCCGGCGTGTTCCTTGCAGTCAGGGACGGTCGGCTGGTGTGCAAGGCCGAAGGCGGGGCGCTGACCTCGGAGCGACGCCGCCTGATCGGCGAGTGCAAGGCGGAGTTCATCGAATTTCTGAGCGAGGGAGCGACCGCGCCGGCATCGGACGAGCCGGAGCTTGTGGCGCGCCAGGAAAACCCGGCACGGCTGTCACCCACGCAGCAGCAGTTGTGGTTCATAGAACAGCTCACTGAGTCCGGCGCCAACTACACGATTCCGGTGACGTATCGGCTCACCGGCCCGCTCAATGCGCTGGCGCTGTCCCAGGCTTTGCAGCGGGTAGTGGAACGCCATCAGAGCCTGCGCACGGTGATCGAACTGCAGGAGGGTGAGCCCGTCGCGGTGGTTCGCGAGACCGTGGAGATCAGGCTCGAGCCCGAAAGCCTGGAAGCGCTCGATCCGGCGGAACGCGAGAGCGAAATACGCGAAGGACTTCAGGCGGCTGCCGCCGCGCCGTTCGACCTCACCCGTGAGACACCGCTGCGCGCCCGCCTTTTCCGCCTCCAGCCCGACGAGCATGTGCTGATGCTCACCCTGCATCACACCGCTGCGGACGGCTGGTCGGTGGAAAACCTCCTGCGCGAATTGTCGTTGCTCTACCGCGCGTTTGTGGTGGGCGAGGCGGATCCGCTGCCGCCACTTTCGCTGCAATATTCCGACTACGCCGCCTGGCAGCGGGAGTGGTTGCAGGGCGAGCGGCTGGAGCGCCAGCTCGAGTACTGGCGCGGCCAATTGGCCGGCGCACCGCCCGTGCACAGCCTGCCGCTGGACCGGCCGCGCCCCGTCGATTCGGCCACCACCGGCGCCACCTGGCGACAGCCGCTGCCCCCGGTGCTTCATCGCGCATTGAGCGAGACGGCTCAAAGCCGTGGTGTGACCCTGTTCATGCTTTTGCAGGCGGCGTTCGCCGTGCTCCTGGCGCGCTGGAGCGGCGAGGACGATATCGTCATGGGTACGCCGATCGCCAACCGACCGCGCGAGGAGCTGGCACCTCTTATCGGTTTCTTCGCCAACACCCTGGCGTTCCGTACCCGTCTTGAGGGCAATCCGCGATTTTCCGAGGTGCTGGAACAAACCCGGCAGATGACGCTGGAGGCGTTCGATCACCAGCATCTACCCTTCGAGCTGCTGGTGGAAGACCTGAATCCGCCGCGCAGCCTGAATCTGGCTCCGCTGGTGCAGATCATGTTTTCGCTGCAGGACATGGACGAAGATGCCTCGGTGGATCTGCCCGGTATCCAGGCCGCGCCGCTTGTACCGGACTCGAGCAATGCCAAGTTCGACCTGAACTTGAGCATCAACAAGGTCGGGGATGGACTGGAAACCTGCTGGGACTACAGCGCCGACCTGTTCGACGCCGACACCATCCGGCGACTGGCTGCGTCCTTCGAGGTGCTTCTGCAGGGCCTGGTCGCTGATTCCGACCGGCCGGTGCAGGCGCTGCCCCTGCTGGATGTGGAGGCGAAGCGGCAGGTGCTGGCGCTGGGCCGGCAGAGCGCGGACGTTGATACCGGTGGGCGGTGCCTGCATCAATTGTTCGAACAACGGGCTGACGCCGATCCGGACGCGATTGCGCTGGTGTGTGAGGGCACCGAGATCAGCTACGGACAACTGAATCGGTATGCCAACCGGGTTGCACATCGCCTGCGCGGGCTTGGCGTGGGTCCGGAGGTGCTCGTGGGGCTCGCCATGCAGCGCGGCCCGGACCTGGTGGCGGGATTGCTCGGTATCCTCAAGGCGGGCGGGGCGTATCTGCCACTGGATCCCGCCTATCCCCATGAACGTCTGGCCTACATGCTCGAGGACAGCCATCCGTCGGTGATCGTCACCCATAGCTCGCTGTGTGACCAGCTGCCTGACGCAGGGATTCCCCTGGTGGCAGTGGACGATGCCGAGGATTTGGCAGGCGCATCCGGGGACAACCCCGATACCACCGGGCTTTCGCCCTCGAACCTGGCCTACGTTATCTACACCTCCGGCTCCACCGGTCGACCCAAGGGCGTGATGGTGGAGCACGGTAACGTCACGCGCCTGCTGGCATGTACTGAAGAGTTCTTCCATTTCTCCGCCGACGACGTGTGGACGCTCTTTCATTCCTATGCCTTCGACTTCTCGGTATGGGAGCTGTGGGGCGCGTTGGCCAACGGCGGCCGGCTGGTGATCGTGCCGGAGTTTTGCGCTCGCTCGCCCGGGGAGTTCTACGATCTGCTCTGCCGTGAGCGCGTGACCGTGCTCAACCAGACGCCGAGCGCCTTCCGGGCGTTGATTGGTGCATGGGATGAGCGTCAGCACCATCTCCGCTGCGTGATCTTCGGCGGCGAGGCGCTGGAATTGCACATGCTGTTGCCGTGGATCGAGCGTAATGATCCCGAACGTACGCGCCTGGTGAACATGTATGGCATAACCGAGACCACCGTGCATGCCACATTCCGCGAACTGACTCGTGCAGACATCGAAACCAGCCAGGGCAGCCTTGTTGGCCGACCGCTGCCGGACCTTGCCATTTATCTTCTGGATGCGGCAGGCGAGCCGGTGCCGGTTGGGGTACCGG
Source organism: Gammaproteobacteria bacterium (assembly GCA_050115425.1). GTDB lineage: Bacteria > Pseudomonadota > Gammaproteobacteria > Natronospirales > JASFQN01 > JASFQN01. The sequence continues at coordinate 2,715 of JASFQN010000195.1, forward strand.
GTGAAATTCACGTCGGTGGCGCCGGGGTGACCCGGGGTTATCTGAATCGTCCCGAGTTGACCGCAGAACGTTTCCCGCTTGATCCATTCCGTGATCAACCCGGGGCGCGCATGTACAAGAGCGGTGACATGGCCATGTGGCTGCCGGACGGCCAGCTTCAATACCTCTGCCGCAACGACTTTCAGGTCAAAATCCGCGGCTTTCGCATCGAGCTTGGCGAGATCGAGGCGCGGCTGTCGGAATGTCCCGGGGTCGGCGACGCTGTGGTGGAGGCGCGCGAAGACGACTCGGGAGACAAACGTCTGGTGGCCTATTTCACGGCGCCCGCAGGGAAGGCGCCGTCGGCGGAGGAACTTCGCGCCACGCTATCTGAAAGACTGGCCGAATACATGTTGCCAAGCGCCTTCATGCACTTGGATTCGCTGCCGCTGACGCCCAATGGCAAGTTGGACCGCAAGGCCCTGCCGGCACCGGACGGCGCTGCGGTGGCCACGCGGGAGTACGTGGCGCCGGAAGGGGAAACCGAAGTCACGCTGGCCGGCATGTGGTGCGATCTGCTGGGTCTGCAACAGGTTGGACGCCACGACCGGTTCTTCGACCTGGGGGGGCATTCCCTGCTGTTGACCCGGCTGCACAATCGGATCGCTGCTGCCTGGGATCTGGAGTTGTCGCTCAAGCAGCTGTTCGGGGCGACTACCGTATGCGAGCAGGCCCGGCTGGTTGACTCCCTGCGCCGGCGACCTGGTACCACGAGCGGCGCGCAGCCGGAGCCGGTGCACGTCGATGGGCCGCAGATGCTGTCGTTCGCGCAGCGCCGCCTCTGGTTTATCGACCAGCTGGGCCATGCCGACGCGGCCTACAATATTCCGTGCGCGCTGCGCCTCGTGGGAACGTTGCAGCCGGAGGAGCTGCGGTCGGCCCTCGGCGCCATCGTCGAGCGTCACGAGGTGTTACGCACACCGCTGCCCGCAATTGATGGCGAAGCCGTGCCGCGTCTTCTCGAGACATTCAGTCTGCCTCTCGAAACCCGGGACCTTGGCGACCTTGACGCCGCCGCGCGCGAGCGGGCATTGCAAGCCGAATTGGATGAAGAGGCTGCGCGCCCATTCGATCTTTCGTCCGACCTGCTGCTGCGGGCACGGCTGCTCCGGCTTGGCGAGGGCACACACGTGCTCATGCTCACCCTGCACCATATCGCGGCCGATGGATGGTCGATGGGCGTGCTGCTGCATGAGCTGGCCGAATTGTATGACGCCGCGGTGGAAGGCCGCTCGCCGGCATTGCGCGAATTGACCCTGCAATACTCGGACTATGCGCGCTGGCAGCGTGACTGGTTAAAGGGAGAGCGATTGCAGACCCAGTTGGATTACTGGCGTCGGCAACTCGCAGACCTGCCTGTGGCGCACAACCTGCCGCTCGACTACCCGCGGCCGGCCACCCAGAGCTATCGCGGCGCGGTGCACTGGCAGCGGCTGTCGGCGAGCCTGCTGGGAGCGCTCAGGGAACTGGGTAACGCCCACGACGCCACGCTGTTCATGACCCTGCAGGCTGCATTCGCGACGCTGCTGGCGCGCTGGAGCAGGGACACCGACATCGTGATGGGTACCCCTATCGCCAATCGGCGGCATGAAAACCTGGCTGCGCTGATCGGGTTCTTTGTCAATACACTGGTTCTGCGCAACGACCTTTCGGGTAATCCGCATTTTGTGGACGTGCTGGCGTCGGCCCGGAACGTGGCACTGGATGCCTATCAGCACCAGGATCTGCCGTTTGAAATGCTGGTGGATGAATTGCGTCCGGAGCGATCGCTCAGCCA
>JASFQN010000196.1:0-4505 GCA_050115425.1 Gammaproteobacteria bacterium
CAGAGCGCGTATCCGCAATCGTCACTGAGGCGACCGGCGCGGTGCTGGGCCAGCCGGAAAAACAGCGCCGTTCGGTAGGATTCCAGCAAATGGTGGCTCAACACCTCGGCATCGAACCGCTCGGCCGCGCTGAACGGTTGCCGATAGTCATGTCGATAAAAGGCGATGAAGGTGGAAATGCCGAGATGCGCATTCTGCAGGTTGGTACACACTATGTGCTCGATGCCGAAACGCTGAAAGTGCGTCCGATAGGCGTCACTCTCGAGCAGGGCCTCACGCCCTATGCTCTCGTAGAGGTCGCAGGCCCGACCCGGTCTGTCGAGCATATGTCCGAGCATCGGTGAGCCCGCTGCATATTTGCGGAAACTGCCGAGAAAGCCGTCCGGTTGTTCAACAGCACAAAGGGAATGAAACTCGAGTTCCGGCTCGGTGCGGCATTCCACCCAGGCAGCCGAGTCGAAACTCAGGACATCGCGTGCACGCTTGAGCGCCCACTCGCGCCAGCCCGCCAGGGGACGGCGTTTGGCTTCCCGATAGAGGGTGAGCAACAGGTTGCTGACCTGAAAGTCCAAATCCGAACTCCTTTGGTTGGCGGCATGGCAATCTCCTTCCATGGGTTGATTGCTGAATATCCTCCGCCGCCCGAACAACAAACGAGCGTTGCCGCGTGGGGCGAAGCATTTTATTTTACATAATGTTGGTCCACTTCGCGCGCCAGCAAAGCCGGCGGACAAAAAAAGGGGGCGTGCCGAAACACGTCCCCCTGGTCGTTATTGTAGCCCGGTAACGGGGATTCAAAGCAAGGGCGCAATCACCAGACTGACAATGGCCATCACATTGATCAGGATGTTCATCGACGGGCCGGAGGTGTCCTTGAAAGGATCGCCCACCGTGTCACCGACCACGGCCGCCTTGTGCGCGTCGGAACCCTTGCCGCCGAGGTTGCCCTTCTCGATGTATTTCTTGGCGTTGTCCCACGCACCACCCGCGTTGGCCATGGTCACGGCCAGCAGCACGCACCCGAGCAGCGCCCCGGCCAGCATGCCACCCAGCGCCTGGGGACCCAGGCCGAAACCCACCAGCACGGGCGCGGCGACCGCAAGCAGGCCCGGTGCAATCATCTTGCGGATGGCAGCGTTCGTGGCAATTTCCACACAACGGACGTTGTCGGGTTCGGCCTCGCCTTCCAGCAGACCCTTGATTTCGCGGAATTGCCGACGGATCTCCCGGATCATTTCGAATGCCGCGTCGCCTACGGCCGTCATGGTCAGCGAGCCCACCAGGAAGGGAATGATTCCGCCCAGGAACACGCCGATCAGCACGCGCGGATCATTGAGTTCAAGCTGGAACTCGGGATGATGAATGTCCACCGTCTGCAGAAAGGCCGTGATGATGGCCAGCGCGGCCAGCGCGGCAGCGCCGATGGCGAAGCCCTTGCCAATGGCGGCCGTGGTGTTTCCAACCTCGTCCAGTGAATCAGTAATCTTGCGCGTATCCTCGCCCAGCCCCGCCATTTCGGCGATGCCGCCGGCATTGTCTGCCACCGGCCCGTAGGCGTCGATGGCCATGGTGATGCCCACGGTGGCCAGCATGCCGACTGCGGCGATGCCCACCCCGAACAGGCCGGCCCAATGGCTGGCGGCAAAGATGATCGCGCAAATGGAGATCAGCGGCACCGCAACCGACTGCATGCCCACGGCCAGCCCGGAAATCATGACCGTGGCGGCACCGGTTTCGCCGGACCGCGCGATCTTGCGAACCGGTCCGCCGCCCGTGTAGTACTCGGTCACCAGGCCAATGATCACACCACCTACGGCGCCGGCCACGACCGATCCCCACACTGCAATGCTGATGGAATTGGCACGCATGAGGAAATAGGCGGCGATGATGAACAGCACGGCGGCGCCGAAGGTACCGATCCGCAGGGCCACCTCGGGCGCACGGGAAGCGAACATCCGCACAATCGCGATGCCCAGCATCGAGCAGACCAGACCCACCGAAGCGAGCAGCAACGGAAGCGACATGAGCATTCCGCGATCACCCAGCGACTGAATGTCCATCAGGGGCGAGGTGGCGGCAATGGCGATGGAAGCAATCATGGCGCCGCAATAGGACTCGAAGATGTCCGAACCCATGCCGGCAACATCACCGACGTTGTCGCCCACGTTGTCGGCGATGACGCCGGGGTTGCGGGGATCGTCCTCGGGGATTCCGGCTTCGAGCTTGCCGACCAGATCGGCGCCCACATCCGCACTCTTGGTGAAAATGCCGCCGCCCACACGCGAAAAGAGCGCCACGGAGGAGGCGCCCATGCCAAAGCCTTCCAGTACGTGCACAGTGGCGGGATCATGCCCGAAGAACACGAACAGCGAGCCCAGACCCAGAAGCCCCATCGCGGCCACGGTAAGCCCCATGATGGAACCGCCGAAGAAGGCGACACTGAGCGCCCGGGCTGCGCCGAAGCTGTGGGCGGCCGTGGTGGTGCGAACGTTGGCACGGGTCGCGGTATACATGCCAATGAAGCCCGCCAGAGACGAACACAAGGCGCCGATGACAAACGCCAGAGCGGTCCAGTTGTCCAGCGGCGAGGCCACGATGACCACAGCCACCACGATCACGAAGCCCCAAAGCATCATGTACTCGCGGCGGATGAACGCCATGGCGCCGACCTGGATGGCCCTGGCAATCTCGGCCACCTTCCCCTCGCCGGCCGGATAGCGCAGCACCATCTGGTAGATGATCAGCGCGGCCACGAGGCCGATGACGCCCAGTGCGGGCGCAATATACTGCATACTCATATCTCCCTCGCTCCTGTCTTCTACGAATCAGAACCCGTTCGGCACGGGGACATGGCCCGTCCGTTGTCGGCCCGTTCCGGTCTGAGACCCGCGGGTCGCGCTTCAGACCGGGCGCGGCTCCTCGATGGCAAAGCCCTGGACAAAATCCACGCCCAGGCGCCTGACCGCTTCAAGTACCGCCTTGCTCTCTACATGCTCGGCGACGATCCGAATGCCCATGATGCGGCCGAGTTCGACCATCAGACCGACCATGGCGTGATCTACCGTGTCCGCCACGAGATCCCGTATGAACGAGCCGTCGATCTTGAGCATGTCCATGTTCAGATTTTTCAGATAGGCGAAGGAACTCAGCCCGCTGCCGAAATCGTCCAGCGCGAACTTGCAGCCCATGCCGCGCAACACATTGATGAAGCGGCGGGCGCGCGAGAAATTGGTAATGACCGCTGTTTCGGTAATCTCGAAACATAACCTGGCGGGCGACACGCCGGTACGGTCGAGCAGGCCCACCACGAAATCCAGGAAATCTTCATCCCCGAGAGTCTGACCCGAAAGATTGATGGCGCACAGTCCCACCTCGGCCAGACCGCTGCCGGGCCGCCCCAGCGCGTCCAGCGCGTTCTCCACAACCCAGCGATCCAGCTCCGGCATCAAATTGTAGCGTTCCGCGGTGGGAACAAACCGATCCGGCGCGATCACTCGGCCGTCGGCATCAATCATGCGCAACAACACCTCGTCAAACCCGGTCGACGCCCTGTCGCCGTCTACCGGAACCACCGGCTGCACAAAAAGGCGAAAACGATTGCTCGCCAGCGCCTGCTGTATCTGCTGGTGCAGGCGCACTTCGCCACGACGGCTGGCGACGGCTTCGTCATGCTCGGCGTACCAGTGAAGGCGATTGCGGCCCAGGCGGCGGGCCACGTGACAGGCCGTATCACCCGCGGCCAGGGCGTCGTCCGCAGTCTGGAACTCACCGGTCAGCCGCACCAGGCCGGCACTCATGCCGAGATCGAAGAGATCTTCGTCCCAGTAAAAATGGCGCGAGCGCAGTGTCTTCAGAATGCCGTCGATCTGAGCAGCGGCACGGGCCGGGTTGCTGTCGTACAACAGGACCGCAAAATCGTCGCTGCCCATCCGGCCAACCAGGTCCAGGCTGCCCACGTGCGCTCCCAAAAGGTCCGCGACTTCCCGGATCAGCGCATCGCCCGCCTCCCGGCCACTGGTCTCGTTGACCAGCTTGAAACGGTCCAGATCCAGACAGGCCAGTACGTGAGTCCTGCCTCCCCGGCGCACGCTCTCCAGTGCAGCGTCCAGCCGCTCGGAAAAGCCACGCCGGTTGCACAAGCCGGTCAGAGCGTCATGGCTGGTCTGGTGGTCGGTGTTGCCCGACGGGCCCTGCAGTTCGGTGAGATCGTGCAGGACCAGCACCACGCCGACGACGGCACCGCCCCGGTCGCGCACGGGCGACGCATGGGCGCGGATGAAGTGCGGATGCTGGTTGATCTGGCCGCCCAGCATGGCCAGGCCGCTCACGCTGACCGACCGTCGTTCGTGCAGGCAGGCTGCCACGGGATCCGGCAACAGCTTTCCAGTGACTTCATTGACCAGACGGACGACGCTTCCCGCCCGCCGGCCGCGGGCGCGGTCCCGGCGCATTTCGGTCAGGCCTTCAGCCACCCGGTTGAGATACTGCACACGGCCGCGCAAGTC
>JASFQN010000197.1:0-4496 GCA_050115425.1 Gammaproteobacteria bacterium
CTGGGATCCGCACACCCATCCGGTCATCACCGAGGTGGCGGGCAAGCTGGTGTTCCAGGACTTCGTGGAGGGTGTGACCGTCAACCGGGAGGTCGACGAAATCACCGGCCTGTCCAGCGTAGTGGTCACCGATCCCAAGCAACGCGGAGCCGCGGGCAAGGATCTGCGTCCGGTGGTCCGTCTGGTGGACGACAAGGGCAAGGACCTGTGTCTGGCCGGCACCGATATCCCGGCTGTCTACGTGCTGCCGCCGGGCGCCATTGTCAGTACCGACGACGGTGCGATGGTGGACGTGGGCGACGTCATTGCCCGTATTCCGCAGGAGTCGTCTAAGACCCGCGACATCACCGGCGGTCTGCCCCGTGTGGCCGACCTGTTCGAGGCTCGCAAGCCGAAAGAACCCGCCGTCCTCGCCGAGCACACGGGCACCGTGAGCTACGGCAAGGACACCAAGGGCAAGCAGCGACTGGTGGTCACCGACGAAAACGGCGAGCAGCATGAACTGCTGATCCCGAAATGGCGCCAGGTCAACGTCTTCGAGGGCGAACACGTGGAGAAGGGCGAAACCATCGTCGATGGCGAGCCCAATCCGCACGACATACTGCGCCTGCTCGGGGTGACCCAGCTGGCAGACTATCTGGTGCGCGAGATCCAGGATGTCTACCGCCTGCAGGGCGTGAAGATCAACGACAAGCACATCGAGGTGATCATTCGCCAGATGTTGCGCAAGGTCGAGATCACCGAGTCCGGCGACTCCCGGTTCCTGCGTGGCGAGCAGATCGACGCCCCGCGGGCGCTGGAAGAAAACGAACCGCTGGAGAAGGACGGCAAGATGCCGGCCCGTTTCGAGCCGGTTCTGCTGGGCATCACCAAGGCCTCGCTGGCCACCGAGTCCTTCATCTCCGCGGCCTCCTTCCAGGAGACCACCCGGGTTCTGACCGACGCCGCCACCCGCGGCCTGCGGGACGACCTGCGGGGCTTGAAGGAAAACGTCATCGTGGGCCGGCTGATTCCGGCGGGCACGGGCTTTGCCTATCACACCCAGCGGCGTCTGCAGCGGGGCGATGAGCTGGCCGCGCACGACGTGTTTGCCGCGCCCGAGGGCGAGGGCGCACCGGAAAGTCAGCCGGAGCAGGCCGAGAGCTAGGCCCCGCAGGGTCTTGTACCGCCACCCGGCCTGCTTGACAGGTCGGGTGGCGGTCAATACAATCCTCGGGCTTTACCGACGGGCCGGTCTTTGCCGGCCTGTTGTGTCTTTTGCGGGAGCCGAAACGCCGGAGGCGCCGGTTCCGGGCAAGGATTCCAGTCACTCACGTGAAGTAAAGAGTAAGGGTTCATGGCGACCATCAATCAGCTTGTTCGCAAGCCGCGTACCAGCAAGAAGGAAAAGAGCACGGTGCCCGCCCTGCAGGGCTCGCCGCAGAAGCGCGGCGTGTGCACCCGCGTGTACACCACCACGCCGAAAAAGCCGAACTCGGCGCTTCGCAAGGTGGCGCGTGTGCGCCTGACCAATGGCTATGAAGTCACCAGCTACATCGGTGGCGAGGGTCATAACCTGCAGGAGCACTCGGTAGTGCTCATTCGCGGCGGCCGTGTAAAGGACTTGCCGGGTGTGCGCTATCACACCGTGCGCGGCAGTCTTGACTGCGCGGGCGTGAACGATCGTCGCCAGGGCCGTTCCAAGTACGGCGCCAAGCGGCCCAAGTCCTGATCAATTCCGGGGCTGTCCCGGTTTCGAGGTAGAGCAGAGCCATGCCTAGAAGAAGAGAAGTTGCCAAGCGGGAAATCCTTCCGGATCCGAAGTTCGGAAGCGAGCTGCTGGCCAAGTTCATGAACATGGTGATGGAAGACGGCAAGAAATCCGTCGCCGAGCGGATTGTCTACGGTGCGCTGGACCAGATCGCCGAGAAGAAGAGCGGCGATCCCATGGAGGTTCTGACCCGCGCGCTGGAGAATGTCCGGCCCATGGTTGAGGTGAAGTCCCGTCGTGTCGGCGGTGCCACCTATCAGGTGCCCGTGGAAGTCCGTCCGGTCCGTCAGAACGCACTGGCCATGCGCTGGATGATCGACGCTTCGCGCAAGCGCGCCGAAAAGTCGATGGCGCTGCGCCTCGCCGGTGAACTGCTCGATGCCTCGGAAAGCCGTGGCACGGCCGTCAAGAAGCGGGAAGATGTGCACCGCATGGCGGAGGCCAACAAGGCCTTCTCGCATTACCGCTGGTAAATTCACGATCAAGCACAGAGGTTTTTCTCCGTGGCACGCAAGACTCCCATAGAGCGCTATCGGAACATCGGCATCATGGCTCACATCGATGCCGGCAAGACCACTACGACCGAGCGCATCCTTTTCTACACCGGCGTGTCTCACAAGCTGGGTGAGGTGCATGAAGGTGCCGCGGTCATGGACTGGATGGAGCAGGAGCAGGAGCGTGGCATCACGATCACCTCCGCTGCGACCACCACCTTCTGGCGGGGCATGGACCAGCAGATGCCCGAACACCGGATCAACATCATCGACACCCCGGGCCACGTCGACTTCACCATCGAGGTGGAGCGCTCCCTGCGTGTGCTGGACGGCGCCTGCGCGGTCTTCTGTGCGGTGGGTGGTGTCGAGCCGCAGTCCGAGACCGTGTGGCGTCAGGCCAACAAGTACGAAGTGCCGCGCATGGCCTTCGTCAACAAGATGGACCGTGCCGGCGCCAACTTCCTGCGTGTGGTCAAGCAGATCGAAACCCGGCTGGGCGCCAACCCGGTACCCATCCAGCTGCCGATCGGCGCCGAGGACGAGTTCAAGGGCGTCATCGATCTGGTCAACATGAAGGCCATCTACTGGGATGAGGAAACCCTCGGCAACCGTTACGAGGAGAAGGAAATCCCCGCCGAGCTGGCCGACGAGGCTGCCGAGTGGCACGAAAAGATGGTCGAGGCTGCTGCGGAAGCCAACGAAGAGCTGATGAACAAGTACCTGGAGGAGGGCGACCTCTCCGTGGACGAAATTCGTCAGGGTTTGCGCATCCGCACGCTGGCCAATGAAATCGTGCCGGCACTGTGTGGCACGGCCTTCAAGAACAAGGGCGTGCAGGCCATGCTGGACGCCATCATCTTCTACATGCCTTCGCCGGTGGACGTGCCCGCCATCCAGGGTCACCTGGACGACAGGGACGAGAGCCCGGCCGAGCGGCATCCGTCGGACGACGAGCCTTTCTCCGCGCTCGCGTTCAAGATCGCCACCGACCCCTTCGTGGGTTCGCTGACGTTCTTCCGCGTCTATTCGGGCGTGCTGAACTCCGGCGACACCGTGCTCAACTCGGTCAAGACCAAGAAGGAGCGCATCGGCCGCCTGCTGCAGATGCATTCCAACGAACGCAAGGAGATCAAGGAAGTGCTGGCCGGCGATATCGCCGCCGCCGTGGGTCTGAAGGACGTTACCACCGGTGACACCCTCTGCGATCCCAACAACGTGATCATCCTGGAGCGTATGGAATTCCCGGATCCGGTCATCGCCGTGGCCGTGGAGCCCAAGACCAAGGCCGACCAGGAGAAGATGGGGCTGGCGCTGCAGAAGCTCGCGCAGGAGGATCCGTCCTTCCGTGTGCGTACCGACGAGGAATCGGGTCAGACCATCATCTCGGGCATGGGCGAGTTGCATCTGGAGATCATCGTCGACCGCCTGAAGCGCGAATTCAAGGTTGAGGCCAATGTGGGCAAGCCCCAGGTCGCCTACCGGGAGACGATCCGCTCCAGTGTCGAGCAGGAAGGCAAGTTCGTCCGCCAGTCGGGCGGTCGAGGCCAGTACGGCCACGTCTATCTGCGCATCGAGCCGCAGGAGGCCGGTGCCGGTTACGAGTTCGTCAACAATATTGTCGGTGGTGTGGTTCCGAAGGAATACATCCCGGCCGTGGACAAGGGTGTGCAGGAGCAGATGGCCAACGGCGTGCTCGCGGGCTATCCGGTGGTGGATATCAAGATCACCCTGTACGACGGCTCCTATCACGATGTGGACTCCAGTGAAGCGGCGTTCAAGATCGCCGGTTCCATGGCCTTCAAGGAAGGCTTCCGCAAGGCCAATCCGGTCCTGCTCGAGCCGATGATGAAGGTCGAGGTAGTGACGCCGGAAGAGTACATGGGTGATGTCATGGGCGACCTGAACCGCCGCCGCGGCCTGGTGCAGGGCATGGAAGACGTGCCGGCCGGCAAGGTGATCCGTGCCGAAGTTCCGCTGTCGGAAATGTTCGGCTATGCCACGGACCTGCGGTCGGCGACCCAGGGTCGCGCCAACTACTCCATGGAGTTCGCCAAGTATGCCGAAGCGCCGGCGAATATCGCCGAAGCGCTGATCAAGAAGGCATCCTGACAGCCGTATCTGAAATTCGAGAACTTGAGAAGAGGTAAGACTCGTGTCCAAGGCAAAATTTGAACGTACAAAGCCGCATGTGAACGTGGGTACGATTGGTCACGTTGACCATGGGAAGACGACGCTGACGGCGGCGCTGACGA
>JASFQN010000198.1:0-4475 GCA_050115425.1 Gammaproteobacteria bacterium
GCATGGGTGGCCGGAATCATCGCGGTTCTGGCACTGGCCGGCTCGGTGGCCCTCGCCGGAGGCGGCTGGTATCTGTGGCAGCGACTCGAACGCCTCAGCATGCAGGGCGCTGACAGCCGTGCCGAACTCCAGCAGTCCATCAACCGGTTGGACCGGAAGGTCGACGAGCAGGCGCAGACCTTTGTCCGCGGCCCGCAACTCGACGCCCTGCGCGCCGACACGCAGCAAAAGATCAGTGATTTCGACACCCGGATGGCCGGGGCCGAAAGCGCCGTGGCCGACCTGCAGCGGCTGGTTCATTCAGGCCGGCGCGCCTGGCGGCAGGCAGAAATCGAATATCTCATTCAGGTGGCCGGCGACGAGCTGCAGATTGCCCACAACGCCCGGACGGCACTGGCCGCCCTGAAGGCGGCCCGGTCCCGCCTCGACGCCATCAACGATCCGGCCTTTTTGCCGGTCCGCAACGCCCTGGACAATGACATCCGGCAACTGGCGGCCGTCAGCATGCCCGATGTCAGCGGCATGGCGCTGGATCTCGCGGGACTCGCCGATCAGGTGCCCAACCTGCCGCTCGCGCGCAAGGCCCCCGCAAGCTACGGCGCCGGGACCGACCAGAGCGCGGCCGCGCCACAAGCCTTCAGCTTCAAGCAGTTGTGGCACAGCGTGACCCACGCATTCTCGCAGATGGTCACGGTCCGCCGGACGGAAACACCGGCGCAGCCCCTGCTGGCGCCGGAGCAGGAATACTTCCTGCGGCAGAATCTGATTCTCAAGCTCGAAACAGCCCGACTCGCACTGATTCGGCGAGACGGCTCCAACTTCCGCGCCAGCCTGCGCAGTGCGCGCAACTGGCTCCAGACCTGGTTTGACACCGGCGACGGCTCGGTCAGAAGCGCCATCGACCGGTTGGCGGCCATGGAACAGGCGCCCGTGAAAGTGAGCCTGCCCGATCTGTCCGACTCGCTCGCGCGCGTGCGCAATATCGTCGGCGGGGGAGCCGGGAACTGATGCGTTTCATCCTCCTCGTTCTGGCGGTTCTCTTCGCCGTCATTCTTGTGGTGCTGGGCCTGCACGCGGACAACGGCTACGCCCTGCTCAGCTACGGCGGCTGGAGCGCGGAGATGTCGCTGGCCACCCTGATCCTGCTCGTGGTGGTCGGTTGCGGCCTGTTGTTCATCCTGGTGCGTCTGCTGGTACGGATCTGGCAACTGCCGCGGAGGCTGCGTGCGCTCCGTCAGCGGCGGCGAGTGCGAAACGCCCGCCGCAGCATGTTGCGCGGGATGATCGACATGGCCGAGGGGCGCTGGCGCGACGGTGAACGCAATCTGCTCCGTTATGTTCGCTATTCGGAGACCCCATTGCTCAATTACCTGGTCGCGGCACGCGCCGCCCAGCTTCAGGACGAACACGAACGCCGCGACCAGTACCTGCGCAAGGCCTACGAGGAAACACCGTCGGCCACGGTGGCCGTGCTGCTTACCCAGGCGGAGCTGCAACTGGCCCATCGCCAGTTCGAGCACGCGCTGGCAACACTGCGTCGTCTCAAGGAAATCAGTCCGAACCACGGCTTCGCTCTCAAGCTGCTGGCCAGGATTTATCGCGAACTTGGCGACTGGGAACCATTGCGCGATCTGCTGCCCGAGTTGCGCCGATCCAGGGCCATGAATGCCGAGGAACTGGAACGCCTGGAATTGCAGGCCACGCATGCGCTGATGGAACGCGCGGCGGCCCGCGCCGATGGTACGGCGCTCAACGAACTCTGGCGGGAACTGCCCCGCCGCCTGCGCCAGGATGACGCCGTGGCGGCCGACTATGCACGCGCGCTGCGCCGGGCCGGGGCCGACGACACGGCCGAAGAAGTCATTCGCGATGCGCTGCGCAACCAGTGGGATTCCTCTCTGGCCGGACTGTACGGCGAACTGCACACCCAGGAACCGGGCAAACAACTGGCACGCGTGGAAGGCTGGCTGAAGGATCGCCCCGAGGATCCCGACGTGTTGCTGGCCGCGGGCCGGCTGTGCATTCAGGCCAGGCTGTGGGGCAAGGCGCGCGATTATCTGGAAGCCAGCCTGCGGTTGCGACCCACGGCGGCCGGCTACGACGTGCTGGGCCGGCTGTTGCAGGAGCTCGGCGAATTGGACGAAGCCCGCGAAGCGTTCCGCAAGGGGCTGGGTCTGCTGCTCGAACGGCAGGACCAGAGCAACTCCAGCCTGCCTGCCCCGCCCTCGCGTCAGACCTCATCCCTATCGGAACGCGCGTCGGCGGCGAAGTCGAACGCATCATAATAGAGGCGCTCGGGCGGGAGGCCGGCATCCGCAAATACGCGGCGCCCGGCTTCAACCAGAGCCGGCGGCCCGGCCAGGTAAACCTCATTGGCGTAGATGTGCGGTTCCCCGGCCAGCACCGCCTCGGTGACCAGCCCCCGCCGACCCTGCCAGTCGCTCGCCTCAGGTTCCTCGGAAAGGACGGGCGTGAACCGGAAATTCGGATAGGCGCGCTGCCAGGCCTCGACCTGCTCCGACTGGTACAAATCGGCGCGGGTTCGCGCGCCCCAGTAAAGATGCACCGGCCGCCTGGAGCCACTCTCCAGGACATGCCGGATGATGGATTTCATCGGTGCGAACCCGGTGCCCCCGGCCACCAGCACCAGCGGGTAGCCGCTGTCCTCACGCAGGAAGAATGTCCCCAGGGGACCCTGCAAGCGCAGCAGATCCTTTTCCTTCATTCGCTCGAACACCCTGCCGGTGAAGCGGCCTCCTTCCACGTGGCGCACATGGAGTTCCAGCAACTCGCTGTCATGCGGCGGATTGGCCAGCGAGAAACTCCGGCGGCGACCCTCGCCAGGCAGAATGTCGATGTACTGGCCGGGCAGAAAGCGAAAGGCCTCCACGCGGGGCAGCTTGAGATGAAGCGCCATCACATCGTGCGCCAGCCGCTGCATGCGCTGCACCCGGCAGGGCAACGTCTTCACGGCAAGCTCCGCCAGCGGGGTGAGTTCCTGCGCCTCCAGCACCAGATCCGACGAGGCGCGAGCCTGGCAAAGCAGGGCGTACCCGCCCCGTCGTTCGGCCGCGGTAAGGCCCAACGGCTCACCCCAGGGGTAGGCCACCGTGCCCGCCACGAGCTGGCCGCGACACATCCCGCAGGTGCCGCTCCGACATCCGTAGGGAAGCACGATGTCCTGGCGCAGCGCGGCCTCCAGCACGCTTTCGTCGTCGCGGGCCGCAAAGCACCGGCCGGACGGTTGCAGGGTCACATTGTAGGCGCAGGACTCGGTCACTCGGATTCCATCGCGGAGACGGGCCGGCCATTCTGGCGGAAACCGGCCGGTTGCCACAAACCGGCGCTGGCGACCGGCCGCCCGCTTGACCCAAATCAACCCCGGCCCCGCACACCGGGGCTAGCCTTCCGACCTTCCCCCGAAGGGGGCGCCATTTCGCCGGACCGGAGGCGGTCCGGCACCACGGAGGGAATCGATCATGCGACAGATGACCTGGCTATTCGCGGCGGTGCTGCTGGCCGCCCCGGCGCTGGCCAATGAACCGCCCACGCCGTCGACCACGCAGCCGGCGCAGGTTCAGCCGGACCAGCAGACGCTGCAGGAGAATTTCGCGCGCATGCAGGCATTGATGCAGCAGATGCGCGGGACCCATGGCCAGCAGCGCTATCAGTTGATGCAGCAGCACATGGCACTGATGCAGTCCCAGATGCAGCACATGCGTTCCATGATGGGCTACGGCGGCATGGGACAAGGCATGCAGGGCAATGGGGGCATGGGCCAGGGCATGCAGGGTAATGCCGGCATGGGGCAGGGCATGATGGGTGGCGGCCGCAGGGGCCAGAGCCCGAATGGCGCCAGCACCAACTGCGCCGCCGTGCAGCAGATGATGGAGCAGATGCTCGAACAGGAACGGATGCTGCTGGAACAGAGCAAGCCCAAAGGCGACTGACACACGCGAGCGGATCGCATTCCGGGTTAGGCTGTACATTCCTGTCCAGCCTGAACGCCCGGAGGATCGCCGTGCCTGAAGTCGTCCTGATCATTGGCTGCGGCTACACGGGCCGCCGTCTGATTGCGCCGCATCTGAAGCGCGGAGACACGGTTTATGGTCTGGTTCGCACGCACGAGAGTGGCGCCGCGGTCGAGGCCGCCGGCGGGCGCGCGCTGATCGCGGAGATCGGGCGGGATGCCGCCGGGCTGCCGGCCGCGGACCGGGTCTATTACTGCGCCCCGCCACCGCTCTCCGGGACGGACGATCCCGGACTCGCCACGGTGCTCGCCCGTCTGCGCGGCCGGCCGCCAGCGTGCCTCGTGTATCTCAGCACCACCGGGGTCTATGGCGACCGGCGCGGCGCCTGGGTCACCGAGCGCGACGCCCCCGCTCCCGGCGGTGACCGTGGCCGTCGCCGGCTCGCTGCGGAACAGGCCGTGCGGGCCTTCGGCGAAACCACCGGCTGCCGCGTCGTGATTCTGC
>JASFQN010000199.1:0-4455 GCA_050115425.1 Gammaproteobacteria bacterium
AGCACAGTCGCCGAACTGCGGCGCGCGGACCCCGAACTGGCCAGCCGGCTCCGTGAGCCAGCCCTCCTCTACAGACGTCTTTACGCAGCGCCCTACGACATGATCTGTGACATCCGTTCCAAGCTATTGAAGCGGTATGCGCAGACCTATGCAGACCTCCGGCCACTGGCTGAAAGTGATATCGAGCCGGAGGAACTCGCCAGGCAGGCGCTGGGCGATCTCGCCGGCGAGATACTTGCCGCCCTGCGTTGTCTGGAAGAAGGTCTTACCGAACTGCGGGAACGGGAGAGTGAACTGGGCGAGGAACTTCGACGCGGCGGTCGAGTCCACGACCGTCTCTACGGCGTTCCCTACACACGACTTGCCCAGATACGTGACAGCATTCCGATCGTGGTCAACGGCATCTACGCGCGCCTTATTGTCTAGCCACGTGGATCCAGGCAAACCTCCCATCACCGATTCACCCAATCGACGGAATTACGGCAATGACCCCTGAAGATCAGTCACCCGCATCCACCGCCGCGGGACTCGACCATGAGCAATATCGCCTGATCGTGGCGCCGGCCCTCGAATCAGCCGCCGACACGGCTGCCCGGCGGGGCGACCCCTGGCTTTATAACGATATGGCCTCGATGCTGGCGTTGATGGCGTTGGTGACGGGGTTGGCCACGTGCTACCACGAGGATTCGGGTGCCGACGAGGCACTTGCCAGACGGCTCGAACAGGCGCCACTGGCCGCCTGTGGCATGGTTTTCACCGAGACGGAACTCACCCAGGCCCAGGTGGACGACTGCATCTGGGCGTTGCGCAAGGCCTATTCGACACTCCGCGGGGACCAGGTTATTGGAGAGGAAAGCGAAAGCGTAACAACCGCCTGGAAGGCACTGCGCGATGGCCGACGAGACAACGCCCTCGAAGCACTCAAGTCGTTGTCACGGGATATCGCGCGCGCGGTTGACGACTGGGAAGCACACCGCGAGGCGTCCGCCTAATCGGCGCTCGGCCTGTTCCGGCTGAAGGCCAGCAGGTCCTGCAGCGGCATCGGTCTGGAGAAAAGATAGCCCTGAGCGAGATCACATCCCAGCTTTTTGAGCCTGTCCCGCGTTTGGCCATCTTCGACACCCTCGGCGACCACTCGCTTGCCCAGGCGGTGAGCCAGTTCCACAACCGCCCGTACCACCGCTTCCATCGAGCTGTCGGCACCGAGTTCCGCGACAAACATCCGATCAATCTTGATTTCGTCCACTTCCAGGTGTCTCAACTCACCCAGCGATGAATAGCCGGCGCCAAAGTGCTCCAGACAGCGTCGCACACCTGCCTTCCTGAGGCGCGACAGAACGCGCGCAGCCTGTTCCGGATTGCGCAGCAGGCCCTCCTCGGTGAATTCCATCACTACGCGCTCCGCGGGCAGATTGACCACACGAAGCGCAGTCGCCAGATAATCCGCCAGTTGGGCATCGCGAAGGTCCTTGACGGACAGCTTCATGGCGATGTCGATTGCCAGTCCTTCGTCTTCACACCTGCGTGCATCGTCCAGGACTTTGCCAAACACCCAGCGGGTCAACAATTTGATCAGACCGCTCCATTCCGCCAACGGGATGAAGACATCCGGGGTCACCAGACCATGCCGGGGGTGCTGCCAGCGTACCAGCGCCTCGGCTGCCACAATGTTCCCCGTGGCCAGGTCAATTCGCGGCTGGTAATGCAGACGCAACTCGTCGCGCTCGATGGCCCCCTCCAACTCTCCCAACAGATTCAGGCGGGCCGGGCGCACCGTGTTCGACTCCGGGTTGAACACGGCCACCCCGTGCGCCCCGGGGCGACCGTGCGCCAGGCAGTAGCGGGCGTTCCGCATCAATGTGTCGGCATCGCTTCCGGCTTCCGGTGCAAGCGCCAGGCCGCCGCGCACATCCAGTATCAACCGACACTCGCCAATTTCCAGAATATCCTCGAACCCGGCCAGAATCCGGTCGGCTTCCGCGCTTGCAGACGCCCGATCCTGATCAGGAAGGATCACCGCGAACTGACTGCCTTCGAGACGATAGGCCTCGGCGGGTGCGGCGCATAATGCACTGAGTCGTTCGGCGGCCGCGCGCAGGATTTCATCGGCGAGCGACTGGCCAAGCGCCTCGACGAGGGCATCAAACTCGGTGAGGTCCAACAGCAGAAGCGCCGCGGACTCGCCGGTCTTCTTCGTCTCGGCCATGGCCTTGCGTAGCTGCCCCATGAATACCAGTCGGTTGGGAATCGCGGTGAGCGGGTCGTGGGAACGCTCATGTTCACGTGCCCGGCTCTCCCGGGCCAGCTCCTCGCCCAATTGGCCGCTCTCCACGGCCGTGGCCACATGGCTGCTGAAAATCTCGAATCGCTGACGATCGGACTCGTTGAAAGCTTCGGTAGGCGATAGGTGGTCCGCGAGAATCAACGTTCCCAGCACTCGACCGTCAGAACGGAGCGGCGCGGTAATGCCGCCGCGCATGTCGGGCAGCAAAGGCGGGCGCCCGGGCGTCACATGGCCGGCAGGAACAAGTGCCACCTGCGGCCGGCTGAGCAGCCGCAACCGGGCCAGAACGCCCGCCTGGTCCTCGTTGGCGCCGTATTGCTTGACCTCCTCGCCCGGCCCGACAAGCATGCGGAAAAGCGAGCGGCCCTTGCCGTCTCCGAAAATCGTGATTTCGGCTCTTTCCGCCTCGAAGGCCTCGCGCGCCCGCTGGAGCAACTCCTCGACGGCATCTGCAGTCAGGCGGCCGGCAATTGCGCGGGTCGCACCATGCAGACGGGAAAAGCCTTCCTTCTCTCGCTGGCTGGACATCATTTCCCGGTAGCCAACCCACAACAGGCCGGTGAAGATCAGAAGCAGCCAGATAGAGTCGATTTCCACCTGCAGCGCAAGCAATACCAGCAGTGCGACGGATGTATTCAACGCCGTCACGAGCTGGGAAATCATATACGACCAGTTGCGCAGCCGCGGTCGCCACTGCCCCTCACTCAGACCGGCACCGAACGCAGTCAGCAGGACAGTGACATTGGAAACCGCCAGGGACGCCGCAAAAGCCGCGGACAGACTTACCAGGCGACTGTCACCCCCCACCGCGAGCAGGCCCCGGTAGATAGCCACGGCCAGTGTGACTTCCAGCCAGAAAAGGGCAGCATTGAAGCCCAGCCGCCAGCTGGTCTGGCGCCGCCAGAGCACCAAGGCGGCTATGCCGCCGATCATCCGGGCCGCGATCAGATCCTGCGGCGACAGAAACACGAGGCCAAAGATCAGGGGAATTTCGGCCAGTGCAATGGCAAGCGCGCTTCGCCGCACCGGCAGCCGCATGAAAAAGACTTCGCTGACGAGAAAAGCACCGGCGAAGACCCACATGGGGAGCATGCTCCACTCCTGCAGAGCATGCATTCTGGACAGCACGAGGAACTGGAGCAGGCCTGCGACAGTGGCCATCAGAAGAATCAGTGAAAATAGAGGGCCGCGACGCGAATGCTCGACCACGGCGTGGAGTTCGCAGCTATTCGACACTTTGTCATTCCTCTGATCGGTCGAAAGGCACCGGCACAGGACAAGCGCCCCGCACAGCAGCTCAGGTGCGGCCGAAGGCCGTATTCGTTTGAATTTTGTAGGTTATTCGTAACCTGAGGGGCGCCCGCATGCAAGCCTTGCCGACCGGAGATGTCATTTCTCCGACCAGCGGTCCATGGCCGCGGCAACGCCCAACTGCAGGCTACTTTCGGCGGAAGGCATTCGCCAGGAGCCCTTCGTCGAAGCCTCCCGGTGCCCTACCCTCCGCGGCATAATGATAAATGGCCACATGGTAGATCGCCTGGAGCGCTGAGCTCACGAGCGCCAGCACGATCAGACAAACGGCCGCGATCGCAAGCGTCCAATCCAGCACGATCCGGTTACCGGTGAACATTGCCAGCACCACCGCGCCAACGGGCAGAAGGCTTAGCAAGATGAAAATCACTCCAAACCCCATGTTGCCGATAATCTGTTCCCCCCAACTGCGCTTGAGCAGTGCCACCGAACGCCTGTAGGCATCCACGGGCCCGCTGCCTTCCGCCACCAGAACCGGGACGACCAGAAAGGAAGTCACTGTCCAGGCCATGCCCAGCAGCGCTGCTACAATACGACCCACCACCTGTACGCGGTCCTCGATCATGCGCAGCACAAATCCCACCGTGCTGCTGAGAAGCGCCCACCCGACGATCTGCGGCAGACGCTGCCACGCCGACCGCAAGCCGAATCCGACCGTGGGGTCGTTGCCTCTCATCCGTGCGAGAGCACATGCCATGGCCGCAGCGTTGAAGAAAATCACCACGAAATAGTTGCAGAAATAGAAGGCGAACAGCACGGCGTATACAAAGGGCTCGTCTCTCGATGCTGTACGGAGGCTCTCAAGGGTCTGCCGATCGAAAAGCGGCCAGGCGAACGAAAGCAGCACCAGCAGGACGGCC
>JASFQN010000200.1:0-4435 GCA_050115425.1 Gammaproteobacteria bacterium
GACCTGCCGGAATACGCGGTGGCGGTGGATGTCTATGGCGACCACGCCCATGTGCAGGAATACGCGCCACCCGCGAAGGTCGATCCGGAGCGGGCACGGGAACGGCTGGAACAGGTGCTCGCGGTGGTCCCGGTGGCGCTCGACATCCCGCCGGAACACGTGCACCTGAAAGTGCGCCGCCGCCAGAAAGGCAGCGAACAATACCGGCGCGTGGCCGACAGTGGCCGGTTCCTCGAAGTCCGCGAAGGGCCGGCGCGACTTTGGGTGAATCTGGACGACTACCTCGACACCGGCCTGTTTCTCGACCACCGCCCGGTGCGCCGCTGGATTCGCGAACAGGCGAAGGGCGGCCGCTTCCTGAACCTTTTCTGCTACACGGCCACGGCCACGGTACAGGCTGCGCTGGGCGGGGCCCGCGAAACCACCAGCGTGGACATGTCGAAAACCTATCTCGACTGGGCGCGACGCAACCTGGAACTGAATGAACTGAACCCGGCAAATCACCGCCTGGTACAGGCCGACGTCCTGGAATGGCTGAACGCTGCACAGGGCCGGTACGACCTGATCCTGCTCGACCCGCCGACGTTTTCCAATTCAAAGAACATGGCAGGCACGCTGGACATCCAGCGCGATCACGTGGCACTCATCCGCAAGGCCACGCGCCTGCTCGCCCCCGGCGGCGTGCTGCTCTTTTCCACCAACGCCCGGCGTTTCAGGCTGGCGGAAGACGAACTGAGCGAACTGCATTTCGAAGACATCACGCGCAAGAGTCTGCCGGAAGACTTCAAGCGCAACCCGCGCATTCATCATGCCTGGCTCATCCGCACCGGCCATCAGGCCTGACCCCAGGCTCGCCAGCGCCCGTAGAGCACCGGCACCGCCACCAGCACCAGCGCCACCTGCACGACCAGCCCCGAGATGATGGCGATGGCCAGCGGCTGCTGCATGGCCGCGCCCTGCCCCAGGCCCAGCGCCAGCGGCAACAGGGCGAGGATGGCGGCGAGGGTGGTCAGGGCGATGGGCCGCAGCCGGTTGGCGCCGGCCTCGATCAGCGCCTGGTCGGGCGGCATGTGCTCGATCAAATCCACGTATTCCGAGAAGTAGAAAATGCCCACCTCGGTGACGATGCCGATGATCATGGTGAGCCCCATCATGGAGGTGATGTTGAGTTCGGTGCCGGTCAGCCACAGACCGATGAACACCGCCGCCGCGGCCAACAGCGGCGCGACCATGATGCTCAGCGCCACGCGGAAGCTTTCATAGAGAAACAGCAGCAGCGTGAACACCAGCGCGATGGCCGCGGCGAAGACAGCCGTGAGTCCCCGGAAGGCGATCTGCTGCTGGCGATACAGCCCGCCAAGCCGGACGTACACGCCCTGCGGAAGCAGTCCTTTCTGCGCCAGCACGGCCTTCACGTCGCGGATGGTGGAACCGAGGTCGCGGCCGCTGATGCGCGCGGTGACAGCGACCATGCGCTGCAGGTTCTCGCGGGTGATCTGCGGCTGGCCGGTGACGGTTTCGATATCCGCCACGCGTGACACCCGCACGCGGTGACCGTCCGCCGCGCGCAGGCGCAGGTTGCCGATGCGCCTGGCGCTGGCGCGCATGTCGCCCGGAATCCACACTCGCACGCCCACGAACTTCACGCCCTTTTGCACCTTCGCCGCCACGGTGCCGTCGAGCAGCGCCCGGAGCTGTTGCGTCACGCTGTCGGCATCCAGTCCCGCCAGCGCAGCGCGGGTGCGGTCCACCTTGATGTTCAGTGCGTCGCCGGCGAGGATCACGCCGTCGTTGACGTCCACGATGCCACCGACCCTGGCAATCTTCGCCGCCACCCTGGGCGCGAGATGGAGCAGTTGGCGGTCGTTGTTGCCGAACAGCTTGATTTCCACCGGCTGGGGTACGGCGGTCAGGTCGCCGATCAGGTCTTCCATGAGTTGGGCCATTTCGATGCTGAGCCCCGGCACCTTGTGTTCCACCTGTTCGCGCACATCGTCCATGACGGCCTCGATGGGCCGGCGTGGCAGCGGCTTGAGCTTGACGAAGAAATCCCCCTCGTTGGCCTCGGTCAGCCCGCCGCCGAGCTGGGCGCCGGTGCGCCGCGAGTAGGTGGCCACTTCCGGCGTGTGGTCGAGGATATCGCCCACCTGGCGCAGCAGACGGTCGGTCTCGGTCAACGAGGTCCCTGGCGGCGCGCGATAGTCGAGAATGAAGCCGCCCTCGTCCATGGTCGGCATGAAGCCCGTCCCCACCTGGCGGTAGCCGAGATAGCCAAGGCCGGCGAGCACGGCCACGGCGGCCAGTACCCAGGCCGGACGCGCCACCGCGCCGCGCAAGAGGCGGCGGTAACCGTCGAGCACGCGCGTGGCGATGCGCCCGCCCTGTTCGAGGGCGGCCTCCTTCGCGCCGAGCAGGTGGTCGGCCAAAAGGGGCACCGCAATCCAGGCGACAAAGAAAGAAATGGCCAGCGCCGCGGCCATGGTCAGCGACAGGGCGCGGAAGAAGGAGCCGGTCACGCCGCCGAGAAATGTCAGCGGCAGGAAGATGATGACCGTGGAGGCCGATGAGCCCACCAGCGGCCGCGTGAACTCGCGCGCGGCCTGCATCACCCGGCCCTGATGCCCGCTGCCGCTGCCGGCCAGTCGGCGCGCGATGTGCTCGACCATCACGATGACATCATCGATGATCAGACCCACCGCTGCGGCCATGCCGCCGAGGGTCATGATATTGAAGCTGAGACCCAGTGCCCTGAGCAGCAGGATGGTGATCGCCAGCACCACGGGCACGGCGGTCACCGCGATCACCGCGATGCGCCAGCTCCGCAGGAACAGCCAGAGCACCAGCCCGGCCAGGACGATGCCGATGATGATGGCGTCGCGCACACTGCCTGCCGACGCCAGCACGAGCTCGCTCTGGTCATACCACTTGTGGACCTTCACCCCTCCGGGCAGGGCGGACTCCATGCCGGCCAGGGTCGAGGCGATGTCCCGGTCGATTTTCACCGTGTTGGCGCCGGGCTGCTGATAGACCTGGAGCAGGACGGCGTCGCGGCCGTCCGCGGTGACGCGCCGCCACTGCGGTCTGGTGGCCATGCCGACTGTGGCCACATCGGACAATCGCACTGGTCCGTCGTCGGCGGTGCCCACCACGAGGTTGCGAATCTGGCCGATGTCCTGCGGCCGCGAGTCGGCCACGGTGAGGTACAGGCGGTAATGGTCTTCCAGCCGACCCACGGCGCTGAGCACGCTGGCGGCGGACACGGCCCGGGCCACGTCGCTCACTGTCAGCCCCAGCGCTTCCAGCCGCGCGGGTTGCACACTGACCCGGTACTCGGCCTCGCGCCCGCCCATCACGTGCACGTGGCCGACGCCGGCCACTGCGGAGAGTTCGGGCAGCAACCGGTAACGGGCGATATCGCGCAACTCCACCTGGCTGAGCGAATCCGAGGTCAGGCTGTAGGCGATCACGGGGAACACCGTGGGGTCCATGCGCCGGGCCGTGAAACTCGTGCCCCCCGGAACCTGTGACAGCGTCTGATTGACAGCCGCTTCCACCTGCAGCAGGGCACTGACCATGTCGTCGCCCCAATCGAAGTTGACCGAGATGTCCGCGCTGCCGCGACTGGTGTTGGAACGCACCGAACGCACGCCGGGGATGGAGCGCAGGGCCATTTCCATGGGGCGGGTCACCTGCAGTTCCATCTGGTCGGCCGGCCGGTCGCCGGCATCCAGGCTGACGACCACTCGCGGAAATTGCACGTGCGGGAACAGCGACACGGGTAGCTGGAAAGCACTGACCGCGCCTCCGATCGCCAGCACCGCCAGCAGGAAGAGGAGCGAACGCCGATGGGTCTGCAGCCAGCGCGCGGGATTCACTCGCCGGCCTCGCGCACCGCCATGCCATCCACCAGTTCGTAGTTGCCGCGTGTCACCACGGCGTCGCCCTCGGCCAGCTTGCCGGTGACGCCCACGCGACCGCCATCGACCGGACCCGGGGTCACCCTCACCCGCTTCGCCCGGCCGTGGTCCGCGACGAACACATAGGCGCCCCGGTCATCCCTTAAGACCGCGGACCGGGGCACCACCAGCAGGCTTTTCGCGGGCAGCTGGATGCGGCCCCGCAGCCATGCACCCTGGCGCGGCAGGCCTGCCTGCCCCGCAGGCAGGTTGACGATGACGTCGACCCGCTGAGTCGCCGGATTGAGGCTGGCTGTCACTTTCGTGACGGCCCCCTTGATGGCCTCGCCGAAACCGAAGGCATCGCTCAGGGTCACGGTCTGGCCGGCCGCGATGCGTGTCGCCTGGTCCGGTTCCACCCCCATGCGCACGATCAGGTGATTGTTCGGCGCCAGGCTGAGCAGTTCCGCATCCGCCGGTACGCGGTCCCCGGGGCTGACCTTGACACCGGTCACCACACCCGCCGACTCAGCCTTCAG
>JASFQN010000201.1:0-4412 GCA_050115425.1 Gammaproteobacteria bacterium
GAATGTCACGGCCTCCCATATAATGGCTGTTAGGCAATATGCAGAATACAGACATGGATACCTGCAAGTGTTTCAGTTGCGGTGGAGTGTTTCCGGATATTGATGGGCCAGTGCATCGATACATGAGTTCGTCGCCGGGGTGTTGGTCCGTTTATGGTGAGATCCTGGCCCGTGAATATGGCGATCCTGCATATTTCGAGGTGCATCGATTGACCGTTGATGCCTACGCGGTTCAGCATCCCGGTTCTGCAGACCGCCAAAGCATACAGTCTGTGGGCCTGCACTTGATCAGGCTTTGCCTGTTTTTGGAACATGGCTTAACGGCGGAGAATGCCAATGAGGCAATGTTGGAAGCTGGAAAGAACAAGCACTTATTGGTATTTCTCGAGCGTCCACAGAGTTTTGGCCTGATCACGGCTGAAGATGTTTATCAAGCCAAATCTGCGAAAAAGCATAAAGCCATTGTAAGAGAGTGGGCTCAGAATGCCTGGGAGGCGTGGTCAATGCATCACGACATGATCAGAGAGTGGTTGCCTGAAAATGCATTTCATCTGACAAGCCGGTGAATGTGGCGTTGATTGGATAGGGAGGAATTGATGCATCTTTCAGTTCTTGTCGCTTTCTGCGCGAGTTTTTTCCTGATCGCGATCAGTCCGGGGCTCTGTATGACGCTGGCGATGTCATTGGGCATCAGTGTCGGGGTGCGTCGAACCTTGTGGATGATGGGGGGTGAACTTGTCGGAATCGGGTTGGTTGGCGCCGCCGCCCTGGGAGGCGTTGCCGCCCTCTTGTTGAATGCTCCAGGCGTATTCGGCGTCGCCAAGTTATTGGGCGCGGCATACCTCCTGTGGTCCGGCTACCGTGCCTGGACTGCTCCCGCGAACATTGGCGGCCAGCCACACTGGAAAGTCGCTGGCGCTGGCTACTTGATGTCCCAGGGGTTCATTACCGCGATTTCAAATCCGAAGGCCTGGATTTTCTTCGCCGCCTTGTTGCCGCCATTCATCGACCCGGCAAAGCCTGTCCTGCCTCAGGCCGGGTTGTTGCTGGGTGCGATGATCGTCATCGAGTTCATTTGCCTGTTGCTGTATGCCCACGGAGGGCGGGTACTGAGTGACTACCTCGCAAACAAGGGCCTTGGACAATGGCTGAATCGAACCTCTGCCACACTCATGGTTGCGGTGGCGGTTTGGCTCTTGCTGGGCTGAGTCCGGAATGACAGCCGACAACATATTGCAGATGATATTGAATCCACTGTCCGGCCCTGCCGCTGCAAACCTTTCGATCCCGTGAAACGCCCCTCAGCGTAGACGTTCAAACAATCAGGAGAGCATGTTGCCAATTGAACCATCCGATTATGCCCAGAATGAAGCCTGGCTGCTGTTCCAGTTGAACGAAGAACCCGTGCAGACTGAGGTCGATGGTGAATTCAATGCCATGGCGATCATGGAGGTTGCAACGGGGATTATTCTCGGCCTGGAACTTGTTCAGGACGGCTTGCCGGGAATGCCGGAATTCCTCTCGCGAAGACTGTTGGCCCACTCGGAAGGGGAAGCGGGCGCAAGGCCGAAAAAATTGTTCGTGGCGTCCGAGTACGATGCGGATGATCTGATCAAGGTTGCCGGAGGCATGCGGATTGAAGTGGAACGAGTTCCGATCAAGGATCTCTCCAGCATCACGCAGGAAGCCCGGGAAAGTTTTGCGGCGCATGTTTCAGGCGGAAGGGGCCAGTAGAAACCAGGGACGTGTTCCAGCCCGTTTCGGGCCACTCGGCCCTCCACCGGACAGCCTTGTCGCTGCTTCGCCCTGCAAGGCTGTCCATGAGCAACGGCATACAGATGTCCGATACCCTGATAAGCCGGATTGAACAGGCCTTTGACGAGGTCGAATACCCGGGGGACGAGTTCCTCGCACGAAGCACGGTTGGCGAGGAGGCCGAGGCTTTGGTGCGTGATTTCCGGGGAAAGAGGGAATGGCGGTCTCTGAGCGCAAGTTTCCTGGATCAGGCGCCGGAGGGTTGGGGTACGGCTACCGCCTTTCTCTCACCCGAAGCCTTCAGGTTTTATCTGCCGGCCTATCTGATTGCGGACATCCGTGGTCAGTTGCAGCGCGCCGATCCTTCCGGGCGTCTTTGCTTGTCGTTGACGCCCCAGGGTGAGCGAAAGAAGATCGCGGCCGTCTGGGGCGGGGGAACGATGGGCGATTACGCGCGGGCGGAGTTCGACCGGTACTCGGGGGCTCAAGTGTCGGCAGTCGTGGCGTACCTGTGGTGGAAATTGACCTCCGAGGGCGCGAATCTTGTGATCGAACAGGCCATGGAAAACTATTGGCTTGAGCGGGAGGCGGAATCAGCGATTGAAGCGGATTCCGGACAGCGTAGGTGAGTGCGGGACGAAGCGGCGGCAGGGACTTCCGCCAATTCATTCATTCCGCAAGGCGTGCCCATCAGCCAGCCACGCTCGATGCATTCCTGGCAGGGTAAAAACACCCAGCTAGTAGGCGATTCCCCCAAATGCAATAGTCATTATCCTGTATGTTCCCATCCGGGAAAATCGAACACCATGTCCCCATGGTTGAGGTGGAGCGGCCGAGTTGATCCGCATCATTCTCGTGCTCGGGGTGCCATGTCGTCGAGATTGAACGCCCCAGAGCCGAAGCGCGTCCTCACTCGGAATTGCGAGAAATCCAATCAGCTTGTTCAGTTTCTCAGCTCAAGGACATTGCTATCGCCGTGAGCGTGGGTAGCCAGTCCGTTGCGCGTACACAGGAGGTACGAGCATGAAATCCAATCGTCAGAAACCCACTACCAATGACGCGGGGATCCCGGTCGCCAGTGATGAATTTTCATTGACCGTGGGCCCGGACGGTCCGATTGTCCTGCACGATCACTATCTGCTCGAGCAGATGGCCAACTTCAACCGGGAGATGATCCCGGACCGCCAGCCTCATGCAAAGGGCTCCGGTGCCTTCGGGCATTTCGAAGTGACCGAGGACATGAGCGCCTACACCAGGGCGGCCCTGTTCCAGCCGGGCACGAAGACCGAGGTGCTCGCGCGGTTTTCCACCGTGGCCGGCGAGAGCGGCAGCCCGGATACCTGGCGCGACGTGCGCGGGTTTGCGCTCAAGTTCTATACGACCGAAGGCAATTACGACATGGTGGGGAACAATACCCCCGTGTTTTTCGTTCGGGACCCCATGAAGTTTCAGCACTTCATTCATTCGCAGAAGCGCCGCGCGGACAACGGCCTGCGCGACAACGACATGCAATGGGACTTCTGGACCCTGTCGCCGGAGTCCGCCCACCAGGTCACCATCCTGATGAGCGACCGCGGTGTGCCGAGAAGTTTCCGGCACATGAACGGCTATACCAGCCACACGTACATGTGGGTAAACGCGAAGGGCGAGCGCTTCTGGGTGAAATACCACTTCAAGACGGATCAGGGCATCGAGACGTTCACCCAGGAGGAAGCCGACCGGATTGCCGGCGAAGATGCCGATTACCATCGCCGCGATTTGTTCAACGCCATCGAGGACGGGGACTACCCGAGCTGGACGTTGAAAGTCCAGATCATGCCGTTCGAGGAAGCCAGGGACTATCGCTTCAATCCGTTTGATCTCACCAAGGTCTGGCCGCACGGCGACTATCCACTGCACGAAGTGGGGCGCCTGACGCTGGACCGCAACCCGAGTGATTTCTTCAGCGAGATCGAGCAGGCGGCGTTCGAGCCCAACAATCTGGTGCCGGGCATCGGTCCCAGCCCGGACAAGATGCTGCTCGCGCGGCTGATGTCCTATTCTGACGCCCATCGGGCGCGCATCGGGGTCAACTACAAGCAGTTGGCGGCCAACCGGCCCAAGTGTCCCATGCATGCCTACAGCAAGGGCGGGGCAATGCGCTTCGATCTCGCGTCCGATCCGGTGTACGCGCCCAACTCCAAGGGCGGGCCGAAGGCGGACCCGAAACGTTACCCGGAGGTCACGATCTGGGACGCGAGCGGCGACTTCATTCGTTCCGCCTATACCCAGCGCAAGGACGACGATGATTTCGTCCAGCCGGGAGCCCTGGTCCGGGATGTCATGAACGACGCCCAGCGCGAGCTGCTGGTGGCCAACGTGGTCGCAAGTCTGAAGAACGGGGTATCCGAACCGGTTCTGAATCGCGCGGTGGAATACTGGCACAAGATCGACAGGGAGATCGGCGATCGGATTGCCAGAGGCATGAGCGGAGCCCCGACTCCGACCAAGGGTGCGAGGAGACCGGCGACGCGTCATTAGGCCGGACCGGGTCCGGAGGGGGCGCATCGGCAAAGCCTTGGGGACTGAACTGCGGGGCGTTCATGCGGCCCGCGGCCGGTGTGCAAGGCCGGGCCCGTCTGTGGCATGCGGCGACCGACCCGGGGCGTCGCTGCTGC
>JASFQN010000202.1:0-4410 GCA_050115425.1 Gammaproteobacteria bacterium
CACGTCCGGCAGCACGCGACAGATCAGCCGCTCCGGGGTGTCCTCGGCGAACGACACCACCCAGTCCACGCATTCCAGACCGGCCAGTACCGCCATGCGGTCTTCCAGCGGGTTGAGCGGGCGATCCGCGCCCTTCAGGCGGGTGACCGAGGCATCGTCGTTGACCGCGACCACCAGCCGGTCGCCGAGCTCGCGCGCCTGGCGCAGGTAGGCCACATGTCCCGCGTGCAGGAGGTCGAAGCAACCATTGGTCATCACCACACGCTCGCCCTTCTCGCGGGCGTTGGCGACGGCATCCATCAGCGCGTCCTCCTCCACCACGCGGCCCTGGCCGTGCTCGGTGCTGGCCGCAAGGCGCAACTCGGCGGGCGAAACGCTGGCCGCGCCCAGCTTGCCGACCACCAGGCCGGCGGCCAGATTGGCCAGCGCAGCGGCCTCTTCCAGCGGCGCGCCGGCGCCCAGCGCGGCGCCCAGCACCGCGATCACGGTGTCACCGGCGCCGGTGACATCAAAGACTTCACGGGCACGCGCCGGCAAGTGCAGCACGGGCTGGCGGCGCCGGAAGAGTGACATGCCGTGCTCGCTGCGGGTGACCAGCAGCGCGTCCAGTTCCAGTTGTTCGATGAGGCGGGCCGCCTTGTCGGCCAGCTCGGACTCGTCCGCGCACGGCCCCATGACGGCTTCGAATTCGCCCATGTTGGGGGTCAGCAGCGTGGCCCCGCGATAGCGGCTGAAGTCCCGGCCCTTGGGATCCACCAGCACCGGGAGATTGCGCATGCGGCCCAGTTCGATCAGTTCGGCCACATCGCCCAGCGTGCCCTTGCCGTAGTCGGAAAGAATCAGCACGCCGGCACCTTCCAGCGCGGGTTCCAGTGCTTCGCGCAAGCGGCCGTCGTCGTGGCCGTCCAGGCCCTGCTCGAAGTCGAGACGGATGAGCTGCTGGTTGCGACTGATCACCCGCAGCTTGGTGATCGTCGGGTGACTGCGGGTGGCAATCAGGTGAGCTTCGATGTCGCGGGTCTCGAGCTGCAACTGCAGCGTACGACCGGCCTCGTCGTCGCCGCGCAGGCCCAGCAATGTGCAACCGGCCTGCAGGGCGGAGAGGTTGGTGGCCACGTTGCCGGCCCCGCCCGGGCGCTCTTCCGTGCGACCCACGTGCACGACAGGCACCGGCGCTTCCGGCGAAATCCGCGCCGTCGCGCCGTACCAGTAACGGTCCAGCATCACGTCGCCTGCAACGACGATTTTCACCGAACTGAAATCAGGAACGCGCATGCTCCCCACCTTTCTCGCGAAGGACCCGGATCATAGCATAGCGGGCGCCGCTTCCGGCCCGTACGCGCAACGCGTGCGAGTTTCGCGGCACAGGCGGTGTACCCGGCGCACACCTGTGGGTAAAATCCGCCGACAACTGCATGCCAAGAAAGACTTGATGAGAACACCCCCCGACAAAGCGGAACTCCGACATTGCTTCGGCCCGCGCTTCTGGCCCATCTGGCTGGTGCTGGGTCTGTTGTGGATCGGCTGTCACCTGCCCTACGGCATGCAGCTTGCGCTGGGCCGCCGACTGGGTCGTCTGCTGCACCGTTTTGCCGGTGACCGGCGCCGTCAGGTCGTGGCGCGCAATCTCAAGCTCTGCTTTCCGGATCGCAATCCCGAAGAACTGGCCGAATTGATGTACGGCCAGTTCGAGGCTCTGGGCATCGCGTTTTTCGAAATCGGCATGTGCTGGTGGGGATCGGCGCGGCGGCTGCGCAAGCTGGTGACCGTGGACGGTCTGGAAAATCTCGAACAGGCGCGCGCCAGGGGGCACGGCGTACTCCTGCTCAGCGGACATTTCACCACGCTGGAAATCGGCGGCCGCCTGCTGGGTCTGTTCTCGCCCTTTCACCTGATGTACCGGCCCAACCGCAATCCGCTGATCCAGTGGGTGATGCGTCGCTCGCGGGAGCGGCATTTCGAGCGCGCCATCGCGCGCAACGATGTGCGCTCCATGCTGAAAAGCCTGAAGGAAGGCTTTCCGGTCTGGTATGCGCCCGACCAGGCCTATCGCGGCATGCAGGGTGCGATGGTGCCCTTCTTCAACGTGCCTGCGCCAACCATCACCGCCACTTCGCGCATCGCACACATCAGCGGCGCGCCGGTGGTGCCGTTCTTCTGCGAACGGCTGCCGGGCAAGCAGGGCTATCGGCTGCGCCTGCTGCCGGCGCTGGAGAATTTTCCGACCGACGACCCGGTGGCGGATGCCACCCGCGTGAATCACGTGATCGAGGAACAGGTGCGCCGCGTGCCCGAGCAGTACATGTGGGTGCACGACCGCTTCAAGGAAGTGCCGCGCCGCCCCACGCGGCGCCGCAACCCGGTCGAAGGTTCCGACTGACCCGACCTTACCCTCCGGCCGAGCCTTTCTCGTAACCGTCGAGCAGCTGTCGCCAGCCGGCCTGCCAATTCGGCTGCTCGAACGATGCGCCCAGCAGCTTGCGCAGGGACCGGCCCAGGCGCGCAAGGTTGTCCTGGCGCCAGTCTTCGCCGTCGTCGCGCAGGCGCGCGCGGTCGAAGTCGATCAGGTGCACTTCGCCCTCCGCGAGCAGAATGTTGTGGGCATTGAGATCGGCATGCCATACACCCGCGTCGTGCAGGCGGCGGATGGTGCGCCCGATGGTTTCCCAGGCGCCAAGCGGCGGCGGTTGCGTGCCCAGCCGGCGCGACAGCGGTTCGCCGGACAGACGCTGCGTGATGATGTCGGCCCGATAGCAAAGCCCCTTGCGAATGACACGCGCGGCGACCGGCCGCGGGACGGGCAGGCCGGCACGATAGAGATAATCGAGCAGATCCCATTCGCGGAAGGCGCGCGTCCTG
Source organism: Gammaproteobacteria bacterium (assembly GCA_050115425.1). Taxonomy (GTDB): domain Bacteria; phylum Pseudomonadota; class Gammaproteobacteria; order Natronospirales; family JASFQN01; genus JASFQN01. The sequence goes on from JASFQN010000202.1 coordinate 2,860, forward strand.
CGCAGGCCGGTCCAGACATAACTGTCGTGAACCAGGCGGGCGATCATGCCGCCGCGCCGGTAATGGCGCAGCACCCATTCACCCTCGTCGGCGCGCAGGAACCAGGCCGTTCCCCGGCCACTGGCTTCGCCCACCAGGCGCTCGCGAAACCGCCACGCCTCCGGGTCGAAGAGCGCGTCGTCCGCTTTGCCGACCAATGCACCATCGTATAGGATGAGCGCACTTTCCGTTCGCTGAATTTCCCTGGTCATCGAGAATGCCGACTCCGTTGCCCGACTCGCCCGAGAGCCTCTGCGTGCTGCGACTGTCGGCCGTGGGCGACGTGTGTCACACCCTGCCGGTGGTCCGCACCCTGCAAAAGCATCTGCCCCGCACCAGGATCACGTGGGTGATCGGCGCGCTGGAGGCCACGCTGCTGGGCGATATTGAAGGCGTGGAGTTTATCACCTTCAACAAGAAGGACGGGTTGGCCGGCTATCGCCGCCTGCGCCGCCAACTCGCCGGCCGGCATTTCGACGTGCTCTTGCAGATGCAGGTGGCCCTGCGCGCGAGCCTCGCCGCGCTGTGCATTCCCGCCACTGTGCGGGTGGGCTTCGACAGGGCCCGGGCGCGGGATTTCCAGTGGCTGTTTACCAACCGGCGCATCGCCCCGGGCGGCCATGAGCACGTGATGGATGGCTTGTTCGGCTTTGCCCGCGCGCTGGGCATCAGCGAACGCGAGCTGCGCTGGGACATTCCGTTGAGCGAAGCCGATCGTGCCTTCGCGGCCGAACATGTCCCGGCGGATCAGCCCAAGCTGATCATCAGCCCCTGCTCAAGTCAGCGGGCCCGAAACTTCCGCAACTGGGCGGCGGAGCATTATGCCGCGGTGGCCGATCATGCGCAGGCGCGCTGGGGCATGCCCACGCTGGTCACGGGTGGACCCAGCGAACTGGAGCGCGACTATGCCCGCCGCATAAGTGAACTCGCCTCCGCGCCGATCACCGATCTGGTGGGCCGCACCAGCCTCAAGCAATTGGCCGCGCTGCTGGAGCGCGCCCGCGTGCTGGTCAGCCCGGATTCGGGGCCGGTGCATATCGCCACCGCCATGGGCACCCCGGTCATCGGCCTCTACGCGACATCCAACCCCGACCGCACCGGGCCCTGTCTCGGCCGGGAATGGATCGTGAACCGCTATCCCGACAATCTGCGCGAATTCCTGCACACCGATGTGGACTCGGTGCGTTGGGGCACGCGCGTGCGCCATCCCGAAGCCATGGAACGCATCCGCGTGGACGAGGTGATCGAACGTCTCGACCGGTTGATGGAGACCAGCGGAGCACCAGCACCGTGAAGCGCTACCTGCTGTTCGTGTCCGAACCCTACGCGCTGGCCATCCTGCGCCCGTTGCAGGCGGCAATCCGCGCGCGCGGCGACCAGGCGCGCTGGTTCTTCAGCGGGCGCGGCGCGCACTTTCTGGCCGATGACGAAGTCGAATTGCCCGACATCCAGGCCGTCATAGACTACCAGCCGGATGTCGTGCTGGTGCCGGGCAACTGGGTGCCGAGTTTC
>JASFQN010000203.1:0-4332 GCA_050115425.1 Gammaproteobacteria bacterium
CAATGGCACATTTCTCCAGCCTCATCTGCGCTGGTACCGGCAGACGCCGGCGGACTTCTATCACCGCGGATTGCTGGATACCGATCCGGTCCCTGCCGTTGTCAGCGCCGACTATCGTCTGGCGGGTCTCAACGCGCGAACCGTGGGTCTCGAATGGGGCACCACCCGGCAGGGAAGGAACCGATTCGCCCTGCGCATCGAGCGCTACATCCAGAGCGGGCAAAAGGATCCCTATGTGGATATCGGCGTACAACAGGGCTTCGACGCCTTTCCCGATCTCAAGGCCGTGATTCTTCAGGTGAGCTACGACTTCTAGCCGTGGATGCACGAGGCGCCATTGAACTGAAAGCCGAAGCCGACTTCTGGCGCGCCTCCTTTCGCGCCATGGGCAGTCCCTGCGAAGTGCTGGTGGCGACCGACGATGGCGACGTGGCCGGGCGCACCGCGCGGGCCGTGGCCGCTGAAGCCTGGCGCATCGAGCGCAAGTTCAGCCGTTACCGCGAAGACAATATCGTCCACGCGATCAACAGCGCCCGGGGCGCGCCGGTCCGCGTGGACCGCGAAACCGCCGGTCTGCTCGATCTGGCGGACACCTGCTACCAGCTCAGCGAGGGTCTGTTCGACGTGACCTCCGGCATCCTGCGCAAGGTCTGGCGCTTCGACGGCGGCGAGTCGCTGCCCGAGCGTGCCGAGGTGCGTGCCGTCCTGCGCCATGTCGGCTGGCACCGGGTGCGCTGGCGGGCGCCGCACTTGCGCATGGAGCCGGGCATGGAGATCGACTTTGGCGGCATCGGCAAGGAGTATGCCGCCGACCGGGCGGCCGCCATCGGCGCCGACGTCGCCGAAGTCCCGGTGCTGGTCAATTTCGGCGGCGACATCGTCGCCACCGGCGGGCGCGCCACCGGTGATCCATGGGAGGTGGACATCGAGAAGCCCGGCGGCCCGGTGCGGCGGCCGCCACGGATTTCGCTCCGGCGCGGCGCGGTCGCCACCAGTGGCGACGCGCGGCGTTTCCTGCTCAAGGATGGCATCCGCTACAGTCACATCCTCGATCCCCGCGACGGCTGGCCGGTGCGCGACGCCCCGCGTTCGGTGACGGTCCTGGAAGCGACCTGCACCCTGGCCGGCCTGATGTCGACCCTGGCCATCCTCAAGGGCCGCGGCGCGGAGCATTTTCTGCGCAAGCAGAAGGCCGAGCACTGGGTGGTGCGTTAGCCGCGCCGTCCTCGGCGTCGATTTCCGGAGCCTTGACAGGAGAACCTTTGCGACCCAATATGTAACCTATACGATACATATTGGGTTGTATAAGGTACTTGTGCAAGGAGTCACGCGATGATGAGTGCGGAAATCGCCACCACCGAATGTCTGGACCGGCAGCGGCGCCAGGCGCTGTTCTGGTTCGGACTGACCTATGCCCTCTGGCAGGGGGGCACGCTGGTGGGGGAGTTGTTGCCGGGGCAGGTGCCGGGCTGGCTCAAGTTCGCCGCCACGACGCTCACCCTTCTGGGCGCGCTGGCCTGGGGCCTGAGTTACCTGCGTCTGTTGCGGCATCAGCGCCGGGTCCGCGCCCGGCCCGAAGTGGCCGGTGCATTGTTCGACGAGCGTTTCCGTCTGCTGCGGCTGCGCTCGTTCGTGTTCGGCTTCTGGGCTCTGCTCGCCTGGCTGGTGGTCGCGCAAATCCTGATCGTCGTGGCGCCGATACCCGTCGGCGCGGTCATCACCGGCGGCTTCCTGGTCGGGGTGGTGACCCCCATCGGCACGCTGGTTTTCATGGACCGCGACTGAGCGCGTTTGTCACATCTGAAGAAAGGGGCAGGGCATGAGTGAGACGGGGATGATTCGCGAAGTGGACAGGCTGGAGCGCAACCGGCGGCGTATGGCGGACGATCCGGCACTGGCCGAGGCCGTCAACGATGAACGCTTCCACGAGGTGAAAAGCCGTGCCTTCGTCTTCGGCTTCTGGAGCCTGGTGGTCTATGCAGCCGCCGTGGTCATGGCCGACCTGGTGTGGTCGCTCCCGACCGCCGGGGTGATGATGCAACCAGGGCGGGTGATGGCGGCAGCGACGCCCATCCTGGCCTTTCTCTGTCTGGAACGGGAGTCCGCCGATGCCGAATAAGCTGAGCAATCGGCTCAAGGTGCTGCGGGCCGAGCGCGATCTCACCCAGGAGCAGCTCGCAGGGCGCGTGGGCGTGACCCGCAAGACCATCAATACCGTGGAACGCGGGGTATTCGTGCCCTCGACCGTGCTGGCGCTCAAGCTGGCGCGGGAGTTTGGCGTGCCGGTCGAGGACATCTTTCAACTGCAGTCAGACCAGTGAGGCATCCAGACCCGGGCGGTGTCGGCGCGGCTGCCGGGCTCGCGCCCGTGGGCAGCCCTGGCCGGCGACAATTGACTGTTGCCCACCCGGCACTCGCGGTATGCTTGCCGCTTTTGCAATGGCCCGTCATCCGATGTCCGAATCCCGACGACCCACGGTGTTCTCCAACCGAAGTTTCACGTTGCTGGTCAGCGGCAGCTTTGTTTCCATGCTGGGGGATCAGTTCACGCTGGTCGCGCTGCCCTGGCTGGTGCTTCAGCTTACCGGCGACCCGGCGGCGCTGGGCGCCGTACTGGCCATGATGGCGTTGCCGCGCGCGGCCTTCATGCTGATTGGCGGCGCGGTGGTGGACCGGCTCTCGCCGCGGCGCGTGCTGCTTGTGGCGCGTGGCGCCAATGCCTTGCTGATCGCCCTGCTGGCCGCAGGCGTGCTCACGGGCATGCTGCACATGGCCTCGCTTTATGTGCTGGCCCTGCTCATCGGGCTGGCGACGGCCTTCGTCTATCCGGCGGGCTCGGCGATCCTGCCCCAGCTTGTCGACAGTGATCAACTCGGCGCGGCCAACTCCTTCACCATGGGGCTCAGGCAACTGAGCATGTTCATCGGGCCGGCGCTGGCCGGCGGTGTGATCGCCCTGATGGCGGGCCGGCCGGAAACGGGGCAGGCGGTGGACGATGCCCGGGGCATTGGCATCGCCTTTGTCGTGGACGCGGTGAGTTTCCTTTTCTCTCTCGGCACGCTGATGCTGATCCGGATCCGGGCCGACCACGAACCGCCGAGGGCGGCGACGGGCGTGCTGAAATCCGTGGCCGAAGGCATTGGCACGATCTGGCGCGACCTGCCGCTGCGAGCCTTTGTGCTCTACATTGGCGCGGTGGCCATCTTCGTGGCCGGCCCGGTCCAGGTCGGGCTGCCCGTCCTGGCCAAGACCCGGCTGGACGGGGGCGCGGCTTCCTTTGGCATTCTGATGACTGCGCATGGCGGAGGAATCCTCGTCGGTACGGCGCTTTCCGGCATCTTCGCCAGGCGCCTGACGCCCTGGCTGGGACGGCTGGTGTTGATGCTCGACAGCCTCGCCGGTCTGGGTCTCGCCACCCTGGCGCTCGTGCACCACACCACCACCGGTGCCGCACTGATGGTGTTGATGGGGGCCTTCGCCGGTTTCGTGCAAGTGGCGGTGTTCACCTGGATCCAGCGCCGCGTGCCCATGGAATTGATGGGCCGGGCGATGAGCGTGCTCATGTTCACCTTCCTGGGGCTGGCGCCGCTCTCGGCGGCGGTTGCCGGCGTGGTGATGCGCTACGTCGGACTGGGGCATTTGCTGGCCGGCGCCGGGCTCGGTCTGACCGTGATCGCGCTGAGCTGTTTTGCCAGCCGCAACCTGCGAAGCATCGGCCAGCCGCACCCCGAAGCGGCCGGATGACCTGGGTCATGGCGGGGCCACACCGCGCCGGTTAGGCTTTTTCGAGGCAGGCAGGGAGCCTGTGGCGAGGAAGCCGACCATGAGCAAGATCTGGTTTCTGGTGGCGGACAGCCACCGCGCGCGTCTTCTGGAGAGCGAAGGCGCGAAGGGCCCGATGACCGAACTGGCGGATTTCGTGAACCCGGAAGACCGCCTGCGCGAGCAGGATCTGGTGTCCGACCAGCCGGGCCGGGTCAAGGACCGCGGACGGATAGGCAACTACGCCCTCGGTGAACGCGGCACGGCCCGCGAAGAGGCGACCCTGCGGTTTGCCCGCCAGTTGTGCGGCGAGCTGGAGACCGGCCGTGTGGCGCACCGGTTCGAGCGCATTCATATCAGTGCCGCACCGGACTTTCTCGGCCTGCTGCGGCAGACCATGTCGCCGGAAACGCGCAAGCTGGTGGCCACCGAGATCAACCACGACATCGTGCGCCTGCCGCCGGCGGAAATCCGCCGCTATTTCCCCGACCGGGTGTAGCTTCCCGGCGCCACAAAAAAGGCCGCCTCGTTCGAGGCGGCCTTTTCTTTCACAGGCTTGTCACAAGCGCC
>JASFQN010000204.1:0-4288 GCA_050115425.1 Gammaproteobacteria bacterium
CCCGGCTCAACTGCTTCTGGATCGTTGCATGCAGGTTGGTGAGCTGGATGACAAGCTCATTTTCAGGGGATTCGGCCATTCGGAATACCTTTGCAGACTGCTTGATCCGTCAAGTATTCCGCAATTTATTTGCGAGGTCAAGCATCTTTCAATATTCACTGCCAAAGCCGACAGACCCCGGTTGCACGGGCGTCTCGGGACAGTTCAGGCAGGCCGCATCACGCGCGGGAGGTCATGAGGCAACGCATTCGGGCGGCGCGGCAGGGTTCCGGGAATTGACGAATCCCCGGCGCCAGCGGGACGCAGTGTCGCTCAGGGCAACTCCTCGAACTGTGGCAGGTCGTCGTGGATCACGTCCCATTCCGCCTTGGACCCGACAAAGATATGCCCGGAGGGCCGAATGTCCACCGGCGTGTCGAGCGTGCCCATGCGCACGGCGATGAACGTCGGATTCGCGGGGCGACGACTGTAGAGCGGCGAACCGCAATTCGGGCAGAAACGTCGCAGGACACCAGGCGTCGACTCATACTCCGCGATACGGTCCTCGCCCTGCGTGATCTTGAGATCGGAAGGATCCACAACCGCATTGGTGGCGAAGGCCGCACCGGACGCCTTGCGGCAGTTCCGGCAATGACACATCAGCACCTTCCTGAGATCACCGTGTATTTCGTATTTTACAGCGCCGCAGAGGCAGCTTCCTTTCAACATTCGTCTACTCCGCCAAAAACTCCGTGAGCCTGCAACAATATCATTACGGCCTGTTCAGCCGTTCCGACGCATGCGCTCCATGCCGCGTACGAGCGAGCCGACTTGTGTTCTTATGTGAGGCGGGAAATGCATGACATACGTGAACCAGTAACACCGTCATCCCGACGCGCTCATGAACCCTTGCCGAACTTCCGTGCCCACCCCACAAGTGTCGGTGCAACCTCTTCGAGCGAGGCGAGGACGGACTCGGTTGTCCAGTCCTGCGAGTACTCCCATGGCATGCGGCGCAACGCCGGCAACAGGCCCAGTCCGTGTCTTTCGTAGAGTTCGGCAGCACGCAGATTCAGTAACGTCTGGTACCAGCCGTAAGTCCGGGCCAACTCGGCTCCGTTCAGCGCGTTCATGAATGTCCAGTCGAGAGACACCACTTCGGGTTTGAAGCCTTCCAGCTCGTCGGTCCACTTCTGTTTGGCGTCTTTCGCCCATTGCGGATTCGTCGAGGCCACATAGGCATAGGCAAAGTAGGTCGCCACGAGTTCTCGAAACCAGGGGACCGGAATATATTGCCGACTGTCGCCGGGTCGAAAATATTCTTTTGCGGCGATATGGCCGAACTCGTGCAGCGTGACAAAATCGACGGTCCGTTCGGCATGCAGCAGTGTCTGACCCTCGACCAGCACGCCCTCAGTCAGCGAGGAAGGAACCAGCAGGAGCCGCTCGTTCATCGAGGGCCACGGGATGGCATACGGAACACCCGGAAACTCCGAAAACCAGTCCTGCGGTCCCAGAGCGGCGAGCTCAATGGCCAGGGCGAGGTGAATTTTCCGCTTGAACATCGCGGCGGCTGAATCAACGAGCGTCGCGAGTTGGAGCGCCCGTTCCCGGTCCCGGGGCGCAAAATGAACGGTCACTCGCCCAACTTTCGCACGCTCCAGCCCCAGGCTCTCGACGACAGACAATGGCGTGTCACTCGGCACGCTGGCCTCGGTTGCCGATACACCACTCCATGCCAACACAAGCATGGCCGTCACGCCGACCGCCATCTGCCTGAAGCCGGCTCGTGTGACTCGCTGAAAACCCTTCATGGTTGCCACCGTTGCTCTTTCCAAAAGTATCCTTGAACCGGGACGTCTCACATTTCACTATAGCCACCCTCCCGGAAAACGCCCAGCCGCGGGTCGACGACTGGCGAAGATTGCCCATTGCAATCAATGAGTTGAGGATCCCGGTGGACCCCAGGCGCACGAACAATCCGCTCCGCGGGAAGCATCTTGAAACCAGCGCCCCGGCAAGGGATGGGTAGAAGTGTCGGGTCGCCGGAGCCGTCCCCTGTCAAGCGGAGATGAGTTGACCGTCAAGCCGGTGAAAAAACACGGCCGCTTTCGCGGCCGTGTCGTACCCGTTCAATCTTCCGGTTGTACTGTGCTGTAGCCGGGTGGCACGGAGAAGGCGTTGGTCGGCGGGGTCTTGTCGAATTCGAACCGGCTGCGCATCTGCGCATTGCCTCCCAGATCGACTTCCATGAGCAGCGGCCGATTGTTGGTGCTCGACGCCCAGAGGTCCACGGTCGTCCCGGACACTCTCAGACGGTAACCGGTCGCCGACTCGCCCGCGATCGTGCGCGTTTCGGCCAGTTGCTTCGCCCGGCCCTGGAAGTCCCGGATATCCCGGATCCATTTCATGGCACCACCCGTCCCGCGGCTTTCGTCCGGATGCACGGGGATTGTCATGACCCTGTGCCCGGGCAGCAGTGTGTGCATGGTGCCCCCACCCGGATTCACGATGTTGATGATCGGACCAACCTTCAGCCGCATGGCGCCGTCGGCCCTGGCCCAGATGTCCATGCGGCTGATTTCTCGAGCACCCTGGGTCGTCACGGTTTCCATATGCACTGTCCGGTAGGTCTTGAACCAGGCCCGGACCGCAGCAAAGGCCTGTCCGCCGTCGCCCGGCACCAGTTGGGGTCCGATGGCAACAATCAGGGTCGCGACAAGACCGGCTCCGGCCCAGCGCAAGAGCCGTGCCTTCCGGCTGACCTGTGGCTTGGGCAGTCCGGCGCGGAAGCGCTGCGTGGCATTGTGCAGCTCGCGAGCCATGCCCTCCTCACGCATCGCTTCGATGCAGGCATCCAGAAAGCGTTCGTTGTCAGTATGCGTAGCGTTCATCAGTCGTCTCCCATGTGATCGAGCCCGAGCCGTACCCGGACATCCCGGGTCAATCGACGTCTGAGGCGATGAATGGCTACTCCAACGGCGTTGGAGGTCATTCCCAGTTCGCCCGCGATGTCGACCTGGCTGAGATCACCGGCGTAATAGAGACTGAACAACAGGCCATCCCGCTCCGGCAGGGCGGCGATCGCCGCCCTCAGCGTGCGCGCGCGCTGCTCGTCGGACAGGCGGGTTTCGGGCGTCTCCACACACTCCAGCTCCGGCAATTCGCTCCATTCCCGGCGAGAGCGGAGTTGATCCAGCGCCCGATTGACCGCCATGGTCTTGAGCAGCGCCGGCCAGCTTGCAACATGCTCCGGCGGGGACCGGAGCAGCTTCTCGGCAATGTCCTGGGCGACATCCTGGGCGTCGGCCATGTTGCCCAGAACACGGCGGGCGGCGTTGAGAATCAGGCCCGCGTGGGCGTGCAGGGCTTCGACAACCCGGTCGTACCCGGCGGTCCGGGATCGCTTGAACAAGCTGTTCGTGAACAGCCGGCGGTATGCCGTATTGGGTGACATGCTCCAGTCCTTGTGGGTGGTCTCACCCGAGGAGACGGATTGGAATCCCAATCCTTACCCGGCTGGTCGATGCCAGCGATGTTGGCGCCTGTGCCGCCGAGATGGCAGCAGGCCTTCGTGCACCTTTTCGCGTGTGCTCTCAAGCACCCGCCCGGTAAAGCATCCAAGCGTGTAGGGGTATTCGTCCGTGAGATGGTAGACATAGGTATAGGTGCGTCCGTCGATGGTCACGGTCTCCTGGCGCCCATGACAGGCGTCAAGGTCAGCGTCCGTAAGTTCAACGCCCTTTCCGTCCCGCTTGCCCAGAATCGGAAAGCCATCGAGCGACCAGCCGACAACCTGATCCGTATCCACGCCCGGGATGCAGGGCGACGCGTTGTGATAGTGGTACTGCGAATTGGCCTGCGGGTGTCCATCGCACTTGTCCTGGATTTCGTGTGCCGCGGCATCGCGTCCTGCGTCATCCAGTGCGCTGTAGAAGGCCACGCCCGTCACCGTGAACCCGATCATTCCCATCGGCAGGCAGCTGGGTCGGGACGCCATCGCGGGCTGTGCGGGGATCTGGAACGCCAGATGCTGGGCCGCGATGTGGTTCGGGTTCCTGTCATAGGTGTAGGCCGGGTCCGACGGCGGGATGGGAAAACGTCCGGTGGGCTCACGAACCGGAAGCCCGTCACCGGTGAACATGAGTTCGCCGCCTCGCGGTTCGAGGGAATACGCAGCTGAAGGCCACATCACACTGCCGTCGACATGCGGCTTTGCCGTAGGATCCCAGGTATCGCCATGAAACCATGGGCCATCGTGGCGTGCACCGCCACCACGAAACACTGACCGGCACGAATACACGTTGCC
>JASFQN010000205.1:0-4233 GCA_050115425.1 Gammaproteobacteria bacterium
CCAGCGAACTGGTCAACAATCTCCTCTATTACATCGGCAAGGCCAACTCGACGGGCGAACGTGTCAGCGGTATCAAGGAGTCTTTCCGTCTCGCCGACCTGCTGCCCGACGAAGACGACGTCGAGCGCATACGCGACCGGCTCTCCGGCCCCAATGCCAGTCTCATGCGTACGGTGTCTGCTGCAGTCAAGGAGGACCTGGCACGCGTCAAGGACACCCTCGACATCTTTGTCCGCATGGGCAAGACCGAAGTCGCGGAACTTGATCCGCTGGCCGAGCTGCTCAAAAAGGTCTCGGATACGCTGGGCGTGCTCGGGCTTGACCGCCTCAAGGAGCGTGTGGAAGGCGAGCGGCGAGCCCTGCAGTCAATCGTCGCCGGCGAGACCGAGCTGGGCGATGCCTCGCTGATGGAGATTGCCGGCGAGCTGATTCGTCTGGAAGAAAATCTCGACGAACAGATGCTGGGCGTGATTTCGCGAGATTCGGAGGAACCGGCGGAGTCGGATGCGGCCGAAGAAGGCGGCTACGATCAGCAGGAGTTTCGTCAGGTCAGCGGCGCGGTCATCCGCGAGTCGATCGTCAATATCGCACGGGTCAAGGAATCCATCGTCGAGTTCATTGGTGAACCCGGCAATATCGACATTCTGCGGCCGGTGCCCGTGTTGATTCGCCAGATCCAGGCCGGCTTGCGCCTGCTCGACGTGGAGCGGCCCGTTGACATCCTCGAGTCCCTGAGCCATTTCATCCGGCGCCGGGTATTGCGTGGCAACAACCTGCCGTCGGAGCAGGAACTCGATCGCCTGGCGGATGCGATTGTCAGCGTGGAGTTCTATCTCGAGACCGTGCAACAGGGCCGCGGCAATCCGGTTTCCATGCTGGATAACGCAGACGCGTGCATGGAAGCACTGGGCGTCCCGGTCGGCGTGGACTACGAGGAACCCGAAGACGAGCGCCCGCCGCAGGCCACCGAAACCGCCGGCGAAGCCGAAGTCGAAGAAGAAATCGTCCTGGAAAGTCTCCCCGGTGAAACCGCGGACGAACAGGCTGCCTCCGCGTCAGCTTCCGGTGTCCCGGCGGACAGCGCCGAGGGCGGGGGCAAGGCCGCGGAGCAGCGCCCGCCCGTGGCCCCGCGTCCCGACGAGATCGACCCCGAGATCGTGGAGATCTTTCTGGAAGAATCCCAGGAAGAGATCGCCTCGCTGGGAGAGCAGTTCCCGCGCTGGCGCAAGAACCCTGAAGACCAGGAGGCGCTGGGTACGGTCCGCCGCAGCTTCCATACCCTGAAGGGCAGCGGCCGTATGGTTGGCGCGCAACTGATCGGTGAATTTGCCTGGGCATTCGAAAACATGCTCAACCGGGTCATCGACCGGACCATCCATCCGTCCGATCAGATGTTCGAGCTGCTTGCAGAGGCGCTGGAGGCCCTGCCGCAACTGGTCGAGCAACTGGAAGTCGGCACCACGCCGCAGGCGGATGTCGGGTCGCTGATGAAACAGGCGGACGCGCTCAGCCGCGGCGAGAGTGCCGAGGCGACTGAAGCCGAACTGGCCGATTCGCCCGCCGAAGAGGCTGCGGTGTCCGGTCCCGACGATTCTGCGGCCGCGTCCGAGGGCGCCGACGAGGAAATCCAATGGCCGGATGTCACCGGCCTGGAGGTAGGCGAAGACGAAGGAGCGGAAGTCGGCGAGGCCGGTCCCCAACTGGCGATGGATCCGGTGCTCTACAAGATCTTCCGGCGCGAAGCCGAGGGCCATCTGGAGGTCATCGAGGAGTTCCTGGCCGACTGGGACGACGGCGCGGCGCGACCGACCGAGCCCCTGCTGCGCGCCCTGCATACACTGAATGGCAGCGCGCACATGGCGCGGGTGGATGAACTGCCCACCGTGATGGATCCGCTGGAGCGTTATTGCCGGACGGCCGGTGAGCAGGACACGGTATTGGAGCCGGCGGCGGGTCAGATTCTGCGTGAACTGGTCGCCTATGTGCGCCAGATCCTGGAAGAACTCGCGACACCCGAAGGGGTGCAGTCGCGGCCGGATTCGCTGCTCGAGGGCATACAGGGCCTGCGCCAGCATCAGGAAGAGGAACGTGTGGCCCGCTCGGCACGCGAGTCCGAGGCCGAAGCGGAAGCCGAGGCGGAGGCGGAGGCCTTCGGTGACAACCCCGCGGACGATCCGGCGACGCCCAAGAAGGCCACGGTACCCGAAGTCAAGGCGCCCGACGCCGAGGCGGAGTTTGTCCGGATCGAGGAACTCGAGGACTACGATCCGGAACTGGCCGGCATTTTCTTCGAGGAAGCCACGGAGCTGTTGAGCGAGTCCGACGACGCATTGCAGCATTGGAGCGAGGAACGCAACGAGCCTGCGCACGTGGCTGCGCTGCAGCGCTACCTGCACACGCTCAAGGGCGGCGCCCGCATGGCGGGTATCACGCCCATGGGTGATCTCAGCCACGAGATGGAGACGTTGCTCACCGAAGTCGTTGACGGGCGGCTGTTCGTATCGACCGAGCTGATCGCGGTGCTGCAGCGCACGCTCGACCGACTGCATCGAATGCTCGAACAGGTCTGCGCGAGCAAGCCCATCATCGACGCTCAGGATCTGGTGCGCGAACTCAAGCGCATCCATGCCCGCGGTGGCGATTCCTTCGAGGAGCCGCGCGAGGAGCCGCCCAGTCCTCCGCAGCCGGCTGAACCGGCCCGCCCGGAACCCGCATCCGCATCGGAACGCGGCGCGGAAGTCGAAGAGAGCGGCATTGGCACCTTCCTTGAAGGCGGCGACCGCCGTTCCGCATCGCGCATGCAGCAGGAAGTCATCCGTGTTCGGGCGGACCTGCTCGAGAATCTGCTCAATCACGCCGGCGAGGTCAGTATTTACCGAGCGCGTCTGGAGCAGCAACTGAGCTCCATGACCTTCAACCTTACCGAGCTCGACCAGACGGTGGTGCGTCTGCGCGACCAGCTGCGCAACCTGGAAATCGAAACCGAGGCACAAATCCTCTACCAGTGGGAGCAGGAAGGCGGCGCAATCGACGAAGAATTCGATCCGCTGGAACTTGATCGCTATTCCACTCTGCAGCAGCTTTCCCGCGCGCTGGCCGAGTCGGTCAGTGACCTTGTCAGCATCCAGGGATTTCTGAGTAATCTCGCCCGCGAGTCGGAGACGCTGCTGACCCAACAGGCGCGCGTGACCACCGAACTTCAGGACGGACTGATGCGCACCCGCATGTTGCCGTTCTCGCAGCATGCGCAGCGCTTGCGCCGCATCGTGCGCCAGACCGCCGACGAGGTGGGCAAGAAGGCCGAGCTGCGTCTGGTGGGCGCCGAAGGAGAGATGGACCGGCAGGTGCTGGAGCGCATTGTCGCTCCACTCGAGCACATGCTGCGAAATTCGGTCATCCACGGTCTGGAGCCACCGGATGTGCGACGCCGGGCCAGCAAGCCGGACTCGGGCACGATTACCATCGGTCTGCACCGCGAAGGTTCGGAGGTGGTCATCGACATAATCGACGACGGTGGCGGGCTGAATCTCAGCGCAATCCGCAAGAAGGCCGAGGAAGTTGGGCTGACACGGCCGGATGCGCGGCTCAGCGAGGCCGATATCATGCAGTTCATCCTCGAGCCCGGCTTCAGCACCGCCGAGGAAATCACCCAGTCCGCCGGCCGGGGCGTCGGCATGGACGTCGTTCACAGCGAGATCAAGCAGCTCGGCGGCAGCCTGACCATCGATTCCACCGAGGGAGAGGGTGCACGTTTCACGATCCGCCTGCCATTCACGCTGGCCATCACCCAGGCCCTGTTGGTGAACGCAGCCGAAGAAACCTACGCCATTCCGCTGCCCAGTATCGAAGGTATCGTGCGGGTGCCGCGCAAGGAGCTGGATCGCTACTTCAAGGATGAGAAGCCGCATTTTGGCTATGGCGGGCAGCAGTACGAGCTCCAGCACCTGGGTGTGCTTCTTGGCCTGGGCGCGCCGCATCTTCCCGAAGACATGGGCTCGGTCCCCGTGCTGCTGGTGCGCGCCGGCGACCACAATACCGCTATCGTCACCGAAGGCATGCTGGGCAGTCGCGAGATCGTGGTGAAATCGGTCGGTCCGCAGATCACCAATATACGTGGCATTTCGGGCGCTACCATCCTTGGCGACGGCAGCATCGTGCTCATTCTGGATGTTGCCGGCCTGACCCGCGCGCTCATTCAGGCGCCGACCCTGCGGGAGGTGGAGCGTGCCAAGC
>JASFQN010000206.1:0-4171 GCA_050115425.1 Gammaproteobacteria bacterium
GACCCGCAGGGTAACGCGACCATGGGCTCGGGCGTGGACAAGCACGACCTGGAAGTCTCCGGCTACGACGTGCTGCTTGGCGAGCAGCCCGCGTCACGTGCCATCGTCACCGTCGAAGAGGCCGGCTTCGACGTGTTGCCCGCAAACGGGGACCTGACCGCCGCCGAGGTCAAGCTGATGAACGCCTTCAACCGCGAAGGCCGCCTGCGCAAGGCGTTGACCGAGGTGCTGGACAATTACGACTACATCCTCATCGACTGCCCGCCTTCCCTGAACATGCTCACGGTCAACGCACTGACCGCGGCGCATGGCGTGCTGATACCCATGCAGTGCGAGTACTACGCCCTGGAGGGATTGTCCGCCCTGCTCAACACAATCGAACAGATCCGCGAAGCGGTGAATGGCGAATTGCAGGTCGCAGGCATCCTGCGCACCATGTACGACCCGCGCAACAATCTTTCCGACGATGTTTCGGCGCAGTTGCTCACGCATTTCGAGGACAAGGTCTATCGGACCCTGATTCCGCGCAACATCCGGCTGGCCGAGGCGCCCAGCTTCGGCGTGCCGGCGCTGATCCACGACAAGAGTTCGCGCGGGGCGCTGGCTTACCTGGCGCTGGCGGGCGAGATCCTGCGGCGCGAGGAACGCGCTCGCCTGTCCGCCTGACGCGGATTGTTGCTAGAATCGCGCGGCGCGGGACCTCACAGCGACAGCGGGAGCAGACACATTGGCCACCAAACGACGGGGACTGGGACGCGGACTTGATGCGCTTCTGAGCGGATCGGCCGGCGAAGGGCGCGCCGAGATCGAGCGCGAGAGCGAGCTTCGCGACCTGCCCGTGGACCTGCTCCAGCCGGGCAAGTACCAGCCGCGTGTCGACATGCACGCCGAGACGCTTCAGGAGCTGGCCGACTCCATCCGTTCGCAGGGCGTGGTCCAGCCCATCGTGGTCCGCCCCGTGGGCGAGGGCCGCTTCGAGATCATCGCGGGCGAACGCCGCTGGCGGGCCGCTCAGATTGCCGGCCTGCACGAAATTCCCACCGTGATTCGCCAGGTACCCGACCAGGCAGCCATCGCCATGGCCCTGATCGAGAACATCCAGCGCGAGAACCTCAATCCCCTGGAAGAGGCCAATGCGCTCAAGCGGCTGATCGACGAATTCGAAATGACTCACCAGCAGGCGTCCGAGGCGGTCGGCCGCTCGCGCGCGTCGGTGAGCAATCTGCTGCGCCTGCTTGAACTGGAAGCCGCGGTGCGCAGGCGCGTCGAGACCGGCGAGCTGGAAATGGGCCATGCGCGGGCGCTCCTCGCGCTCAAGGGCAAGGCCCAGGTCGAGGCGGCCGCGCGTGTGGCGGGCAAGGGGCTCTCGGTCCGCGAGACCGAGGCGCTGGTGCGTCGTCTGCAGGAGGGTGACAAGCCCGGGGCGAGTGCCGCCGCCCGGCCCGCACAGGACCCCGACATCCGTCGCTTGCAGGACGATCTCAGCGAACGTCTCGGCGCGCGCGTGAACATCCAGCAGGGTGCCAAGGGCAAGGGAAGACTCACCATTGCCTACAACAGCCTTGACGAACTGGACGGAATTCTGGAGAAAATAGGAAAGGGCGGCTGAGCCTTTCCGAAGCGGGCCGCGACACCGAACCAACACTGTCGCAAGGACCCGCGAGCCGGTCCCGCCGCAAACGAGAACCATTCAATGGGCGTGATGCACCTGCTGCACCGCGAAATCCCCGTATTGCCCGTTGAACCCCCACCGCTAAATCTTTATACTTCCGCGGCTCACGAGGCCGGACACGCTGTCAGGGGCAGGTAACGTGCTGAAATCCGTTGTCTTGCGCTTGATTGCCTGGCAGCTCGGCGTGGGTATCGCGGCGGCACTTCTCTGGCTACTCGTGAGCGGGGAAAAAGCGGCACTGGCGGCGCTGGCCGGTGGTGCCATCGGCGCGGTGCTGAGCCTCTATTTTGCCGCCCAGTTCCTGTTCCGCAGTCGCGGGCGCGAACCCGGGCGGGTAATCAGCACACTTTATCGGGCGGAGGCTTTGAAACTCCTCCTGGCCGTGGGGCTTTTCAGCGCCGCGGCGGTTTTGTTCGCCAGGGAGTTTCTGGCGGTGATGACGACTTTCGCGGCGAGCCTGAGCGGTTACTGGCTGGCCCTGATCTGGACCGCAGACGAGAAGTAGGGAATGGAAGGGGAAAAAGCACTGACTCCGACCGAATACGTCACCCACCACCTCCATCACTGGACGGTCGGTCACGGTTTCTGGTCGCTGCATGTCGACACGCTGATCTTTTCCTGGGTCTGCGGCTTCATCATGCTCGGTCTTTTCTGGCTGGGCACCCGCAAGGCGGTGACCGGCGTTCCCGGCAAGATGCAGAACTTCATCGAGTCCCTCGTGGAGTTCGCCGACAACACCGTCAGGGAGAGTTTTCACGGCCCGCGTGCCTTCGTGGGCCCGCTGGCGCTGACCGTCTTCATTTGGGTGTTGTTCTGGAACACCCTGGACCTCATTCCGGTTGACTGGTTTCCGGCTGCCGCACAGAGCATCGGCCAGAACGTGTTCGGCATGAACCCGCATCACGTCTATCTGCGCATCGTGCCTTCCGCCGACATGAATGCCACCTTCGGCCTGTCCATTTCGGTGTTGCTTCTGATCTTCGTCTACAGCCTCAAGGGCAAGGGCGTCACCGGTTATGCGAAGGAGTTGCTGACGCATCCCTTCGGCCCCTGGTTGTTCCCCTTCAATCTGCTGCTGAACGTGGTCGAGCTTGTCGCCAAGCCGGTTTCACTGGCCCTGCGACTGTTCGGCAATCTGTTCGCGGCGGAACTGATTTTCATGCTCGTTGCCGTGCTGGCCGCGAACTGGTCGGGCATCAATGTCGCGAGCATCGGCAGTTTTGCCGCCTCGGTGGTGATGGGGCTGGCCTGGGCACTGTTCCACATTCTGGTAGTGCCGCTGCAAGCGTTCATTTTCATGGTGCTGACGGTGGTCTACGTCAGCCTGGCCTACGAACAACACTGATTTCTTTTTAACAACTGCTGTGTGCTTTTAAGGAGGCATGATGGAAGCTCTCATCGCTCAGATTCAGTCCAGCACCGCCATTGCGGTGGGTCTGATCTTCGCCTTTGCGGCGTTGGGTACCGGTATCGGTTTCGGCCTGCTGGGTGGCAAGTTCCTGGAAGGCGCGGCGCGCCAGCCGGAAGTCGCTCCGATGCTCCAGGTGCGCATGTTCATCGTGGCCGGCCTGCTCGACGCCCTGTCGATCATCGGCGTCGGTTTCGCCGCGTTCCTGCTGTTCGCCAACCCGCTGCTTTCCGCCATCACCGGCTGAACAGCCCCGTATCGGGTAAGCGACCAACTCCATTCATGGGGGTAGCGTGAACATTACCGCAACAATTATCGCCGAAGGCATCACGTTCTTCTTCTTCATCTGGATCACGATGAAGTTCGTGTGGCCGCCTCTGATGAAGGCGATGCAGGAACGGCAGGAGAAGATCGCCGACGGCCTGGCGGCAGCGGAACGCGGAACCCGTGATCTCGAGCTGGCCCAGGAACGGGCCGCCGAACTGCTCAAGGAAGCCCGCGAGCAGGCGGCCGAGGTCCTGAACCAGGCGAACAGGCGCAGCGCGCAGATCCTGGACGAGGCCAAGAGTGATGCGCGCGCCGAGGGCGAACGGCTGGTGGCCGCCGCCCGCGCGCAGATCGATCAGGAGATCAGCCGGGCCCGCGAAACCCTGCGTGAGGAAGTGGCCAAGATCGCGGTCAGCGGCGCCAGCCGCATTCTGGAGCGCGAAATCGATGCCAAGGCTCACGCCGAGATGCTCGACCAACTGGCCGGGCAGCTCTGAGCCCAGACACGGATAACGCAATAACATGGCGGAAAACACCACCATTGCCAGACCCTACGCGCGTGCTGTCTTCGAGGTTGCCCGCGACCAGGGCCGTTTCGCCGAATGGTCGGCCATGCTCCAGGCGCTGGAGCAGGTCGTTGCCATTCCGGAAGTGGCCGACCTGGCGGGCGATCCGCGCCTGACGCCGGAACAGCTCGCAGGCGTGGTCGCCGAAGCGGCCGGCAAGGCGCTCGATTCGCAGGGCACCAATTTCGTGCAGCTGCTGGCGGAAAAGGACCGACTGACACTGGTCCCCGAAATCCACACTCTCTTCGAGGAGCTGCG
>JASFQN010000207.1:0-4149 GCA_050115425.1 Gammaproteobacteria bacterium
CATAATGTGGCGACAGCCCTGGCAGTTTGGAACTCCCTGAATTTGGAGTGCAACCGTTTTGTGATATCCGGTCGATGGGCAGTGATCAAGGGTTGCGCCGGCGATACGAGCGGTCACCAGTCGCCCAGCATATTGCGGACGTCCTCCCGGAATCGCCGACTCACACTCAGACGCGTACCGTCGTGCAACACGATTTCGGCATTGCCATTGGGTAACGGGTGGATTTCCAGGATGCGGTCCACGTTGACCGCAATGCCGCGGTGGATGCGTAGAAATTTCGAAGGGTCAAGCGAACCCAGAAGCCGCCGGAGACTTTCACGGTGCAGGAAACAGGTGTCGCCCACGTGAAGTTCGATGTAGTTTCCGGTCGCACGGATCCAGTCGATATCGTCCACCTGGACCAGGCGAATGTAATCGTCACTGCGCACGCTAAGTCGCTGAATATAGATCTGATTGTTTCGCGCTGCTCCTTTGACCGGATGATCTTTGGTGAGTGATTGCCACTGACTCTTGACTCGGGCCATCGCCTTGTCGAAACGAGCCTGGTCAATCGGTTTCAGCACGTAATCGATCGCGCCGACCTCGAAAGCGCGCAAGGCATGTTGGCTGTACGCCGTCGCGAATATCACCAGGGGGAGCGTATTCGGATTCAATCCTCGGAGAAGCTCGAATCCGTCCATGCCGGGCATCTCAATATCAACGAACAACACGTCGGGACTAAGGGCTTGAATGGCTTGTGCGGCTTCGTCTGCGTTACTGCATTCCCCGACAACAGCGACATCCTCATGGGACGCGAGTGCCTGACGCAGTGCGAGGCGGGCCAGAATTTCATCGTCAATCAACAATGCTCGGATACTGTTGCTGCTCATGCCGCATGGGCCTCAAAAGGAAAGGAGAGTTCGACACGTGTGCCGCCGCTGGCCAGAGATGTCAGGTCGAGTCGGGCCGTCCCACCGTACATCGCCTTGAGCCGGGCGCGCGTATTCGTTAGCCCGATGCCTTCGCGGTGACCATTTTCGGGCAACCCCAGGCCGTCATCTTCTATAATGAGACGCAAAGAGCCGCCGTCACGGTGACTGGTCAACGTCAGCGTGCCCGCTCTGGATTTGGGTAACAGGCCGTGGCGAAGGGCGTTTTCCACCAACGGCTGCAACAACAGGTTCGGGATCGATGCATTGAGCGTGTCTTCCGCTATGCTTAGTCGGGTTTCGAGACGATCTGTGAAGCGAATTCGCTGTATCCCAAGATAACAATTCAGAAATTGCAGCTCGCGCGACAGCGGCACACGCTGCAAGTGTCTCTCTTCGAGCGTCAGTCGCAGGAAATCGCTGAGGCGCGCAATCATCGAGCGCGCACGGGATGGATCCGAAAGAGTCAGGGCGGCAATCGAATTGAGCGTATTGAACAGGAAATGGGGCTGTAATTGCATTCGCAATGCCTGTAGCTGTGACTGCGCAAGCTGGGTTTCCAGGCGGGCCGCACGCAGGCGTTCGTTCTTGAGTCGACGCCGGGACTCCATGCCGCGCAATACGATCATCAGCACCCAATAGGTCATGAGTGCAATGTGGAACGAGTAGATGAATTCCATGCGATAAAGGGCGGCGAATGAGATGTCTGCATTGGGTCCGGGGCCGCGCAAGGGCCAGTAAATTACCAACATGAGCGTGGTCTGAACCAGGGAGAGAACAATGCTTGCCGGAATATGGATGCCGAAAAACCGTTTCCATCCATGCCCAACAGCCAAATCACCGAACCGGCGCACGAACGGCGTCAGAAGCATCCACAGGTAAAAGCCTGTCAAATTGAACGCCAACCCGCGCTGCCACGAAATGACCTTGTGTTCTGATATGGATATCAGGGCTTCGCGCACGGCGAATGACAATGCCAACAGCGTCCAGAAACCGAGCACGAGAGCCCAGTCTTTCAATCGTCTCGTTTTTGTCTTCGGCAAACTCTGCTCCTCCATCGGCGGCTGCGCAATGAAGCGTGGCTATTCTGCAAACACAATAAATCGCAACGCCATTATCTTGGGTCCCGCTTCCTGGCAGGCGCAGTAGCGGGCCAGTTGTCGGCTGATCCCAGCGTATTGCGAACGCCAGCCGGTCGGAATAAGCGTCGAACACGCCCTTCCTACGGGCATAGCGATAAATATCGCTTGAACGCTCCCGCTGATTCTGTCTTCCCGGACAATGCCGCGTCGCCCGACGATCGACGGGCGTGGATATTGTGCTGGAAGTCGGCTTGCGTCAAATGATTGGCGAACTCGTCGCATCGACTGCGCGGGGCGGATTCCGAGCATTCAACTCTGGGAGCCGGGCAAGCGTGATCGCTGGCCACCTTCTAAATTACCTGGGTTTTTGAGATACCGGGACCCGAAAGATCGATCCAGGACGTCGATTGACTGTTTTTCAGTGGCCGTCTACGCGGGAAATAGCGGCCGCCCCGGCGGAGGCCACCTGTGCATCCTGGGCGGGCAACATGCCTGCAACTCCGATAGCGCCAATCAGCCTGTTTCCGTCGATCAGGGGAAGCCCGCCATCAACTGCTATCGCGTCATCTATGGATAGCAGCCGAAGATGGACGCCTCCTTGGGAGAGGGCATCCTCGAAGGCCTTTGTGGGCCGCTTGAACTTCACCGCCGCGACCGCCTTCGCTATGGCCACGTCGATGCTACCGAACTGAGCGTGAGCGAGGCGGTGCAGGGCAACGAGCTGGGCTGCACTGTCGACGACGGCGATAATGGCCGCGAAGTCATTATCTCTCGCCTCTTTTTCCGCAGCGGCGACCACAACCTTCGCCTTTTCGAGCAAGATGGGATTGCCGTATTCGAGGATGTCCGATGATGCCATGAGTAAATCGATCCTTGGTTGATGAGGGTGGGGACCTTGCCTGTTCGCCGCTGCCGCGGGCGCCGCGGCATCAGAGGTTACCTCGTTGAATGGAGCAAAACCTGATTGACCGGTCAACTGCATCGCTGCCGGCCCGGGGGCCCAATGGGCTCAGTTCCGTAGCTCGACGAGTAGCGCCCTGGCCCACTTTTGTCGTGCCCAAAGCCCGAGCGGGCGCAGTTGCTCATGCAGCTCACGCCCGAGTTCTGATACGCAATAGCCCGCCTCGGATCGCTCGACCAACAAGGCCGCGCGCAGATCCTTGAGCCGCGCACTCAGGATGCCGGGCGATATACTCTCGCAACGGACCTGGAGTTCCGCGAAGCCGCACGGCCCGTTTTCCGCAAGAATCCAGAGCACGCCCATCGCCCAGCGGCGTCCCAAAAGGTCCAGCAGGGCCATGACCGGCGCGCCGGACTTCGAGCCGCGCACGGGTTGGCCCGGCACAGGGATGCTCATGCTCGTTCTCCCGAAAGCCGCAAAATGACACTTTACTACTAAAACAGTAGCGACTAAACTGGCGGCTACTGTTTTAGTAGTTCCAGTCGCCCCGGGAGGGCCCGCCAATGAGCCGGATTCTTTACTCAGGGACGCGAAACGCTTCCAGTTGGGCCTTTCGCGCCTGGCTCGCCCTCAAAGAGGCTCATGTCGAATTCGTCGAGGAGCTGGTCGATATCAGACGGCCGCAGCGCTACGCGAACCTGAATCGCATCGGCGAGTTCTCACCCTCGGCCTCCGTCCCGGTCCTGGTGGATGGCGAGACGGTCATCTTCGACTCCCTCGCCATCATGGAATATGCCAACGACCTGAGCGATGGAGCCCTGCTGCCGCGCGACCCGAAAGAAAGGGCCAGCGCCAGGGCGTTCGTGGCCTGGCAACATGCAGGGCTCTCGGGGCTTTGCCCTCACCTGTCGTTCGAGAGTGCCTTCTACCCGGACAAGCGCGCAATGACCCGTGACGAACAACACCAGGCGGGGCGTGTCTACCAGGCATGGGAAAGGCAATTGGACAGCAGTGGCGGGCCGTACCTGTTCGGTTCGCTGTCGCTGGCGGACCTGGCCTTCGTACCGACTGTGCTCCGGCTGGTGACACACAGCAAAGATCCGGGTCGCTGGCCGGCCGTACAGGCATGGTCCGAGGCGCTGCTGGCCCGAGCAACCGTCAAGGACTGGCTGGCGGACGCGAATGACCAGCCCATCATCCGGGACGCGAGCTATTACCCCTGACAGCGAGCCACCGGGAAGGCCAACCCCATAGGGGC
>JASFQN010000208.1:0-4107 GCA_050115425.1 Gammaproteobacteria bacterium
ATTGGCGGCTGGCGCGGCGAGACTTTGAAGCGTATCCGTGAACTCATCAGAGAAGTGGAACCTGATGTCGTCGAGGCCTGCAAATGGTTCAAGCCCAGCAACCCGTCGGGAGTACCTGTGTGGTCGTATGCCGGCCTGATCTGCACGGGCGAATCGTACAAGTCGAAGATTAAGGTGACTTTCGCGAAGGGGGCCTCGCTGCCTGATCCGGACAGGCTGTTCAATGCCGGTCTTGAAGGAAGAGCAAGACGGGCAATCGATATTGTCGAGGGGGAAGGCATTGACGCCGATGCCTTCAAGGCGCTTGTTCGTGCCGCAGTTGCCTTGAACATGTCGATCAAGAAAAAGGCAAAATAGACCACATGTGCGCTTGTTGAACGCTTTGTGAACTGGCCGCCCAGGCTTGGGGTCGGAGATCGGGCGTGGGCAGGCATATCGTCGTTATTTGCCGGAGAGGGAGCATGAAACCGTTCGTAAGCTGATCGAATGGAAGATCGCTCATGGCTTCCTTGATCAATCGAAATATCGCAGTTACGCGTTGCACTATACGGATCCGAAACGGCCGCACCGAAAGAGCATCGGGTAGATTGTTGCCCGTCAGTTGAGGGACCAATCGAAGCCAATAGTGTCGGAATCGTCGGAGCACAATGCCTGGCATGGGGTGTGCCTTGGCCCGGGATGTGGGATCCCGATCAGGCAGCCAGGCGGCAAGGTGTCTCTACGAAGAATGGCTGCCAGGCAGCCTCGAAGAGATTGCGGATTTCCCGATCATCTTCCACTACGTTAATGTCGGTCCAGACGTGGCTGAGAACGAGGCGATCACAGATGTCTATCTCCCCCTCAGGTAGCGGTCCCGATGCAGGCCGCCAACGTGACGTGAATTTCCGTCTCATGGTCCGGCGCGTATCTTTCGTCGCAATCAGCCTCGCGTTCCTCTTCTTCGCGTGGTCCGGAATCACGGAAGGGAGCGGCCAATTGTCGCGGAACAGCACACCCGGTCAGACGGTTCAGAGCCTCGCGGGACTTGGGTACGGGGTCTTTGCCTTGCTCAGTCTGGTGACTTCCGTTCGATTGCGTCGCCTGAATCTGTTGATGCTTGCCGGATGGGCGGTGACCGCCATGCTGGCAGCCGGCCTCGCTCCGATTGTATGGGGTGACGCTCCGTTGCGAATTGGGATATACAGCGGGGCGGGCGGGTTGTTGATTGGCCTGCTGATGGCATGGGCACTGCGGGCAACCGCGGGTTCGCCGGCGATCCGTGGCCATTGAGCCATGAATTCCAGATAAAAAGTGAGAGGGTATCAAGCCTTGTCGCCGGAGCAGGCGCACCGGCGGCAACATCCTCCGTGGGCCGGCATCAGTGATGCCGGCGTCGCTCTTCCAGCCTGATTTGGTGCAAAACAACGGTCTTGTCCGCCATCGCCTTGAGCGCGGCCAGTTGGCCATCGCTGAGTGATCGCAGGGCCTTTCGTCCCTCTGCGCGGAGCACGCGGTTGGGCGAGGCGAGCTCGGAACGAATCTTGCTCAGGTTCGGTGGCTGGTCGGCGGCATAGGCTGTCCAGCCAGGTCCGAAGAGGTTCTGGCTTTGGGTGTGGATCGGTCCAATCGCCACCTCCCAGCGCTGATTTTCCCAGCGATAGACTTTCTCGGGATCCTTCTTTGTGAATCGGAACTTCCGTGGTGCGCCATCGACGATGCTTGCGATGGGGATGATGTAGTCCGTGTAATCGTTCGGACCGTCGCCCCAGTAGTAGGTGAAGTCGGCATCGCCATCCCTGTTGATATTGCGTTCCTTGCCCACCAGCACGAACTGCCAGCGCTCGCGCCCCGGAATTTCGATGCCGCTGACCTTGACGTAGATATTGTCATCCAGGGGATAGATCTGCTCGTTCTGCTTGAGCACGCCGAGCTGTCCTGAATAGACGCGGACCGGCGACCACTTGACGAGTACGTAGGCCACCATGGCCAGCACGACCACCCACGAAATGACCACCGCCGCGGAGGCTGTGGCCTGCATGAAAGGCGGCGCGTTTTCGGTGACCGCCTGCATGCGCTTGGATGACCGTGGAACGACCCATAGGACGAAGAGGGCGAGAATGGCATAGGGGCCATAGGAAAGCAGCAGGTCCGGCCATGACTGCAGGTTGACGTCCATGTGGTTTGACCTCCTGGCGGTCGGCCCGGCGGCCCTCGGCGAAACGCCGTGCCCAGTCACTACGCCTCCTGCATTCGCCCGGAGCGGACCGGCAGCCATTGATGTTGCGAGTGTTCCTTGGGAATAGACGCCCAGCCTGATGAAGTCAAGACGCGCAGCGGCAAGCTGCATGCCCGCCGAACGGCGCTTGGAGACGCCAGCCCGGGCGACATGTTCCTCACCCTTTCCGCTGATACCTGGGTCTCCGAAAGGGGGACGTGTGGCGTCCTGCGGGTGCTGTCGGCACGCGCGGGTGTGCTGTGAAGGTTCAGTGGACGCCCGCTGGCCATATTTTTCACTCGCCTTTTCGATTTGGACTCAGGGTTGCGCAGATTGGGTGGCGCGCGCGAAAAGCGGCTTTCTTCGCCGAAAATACTGGGAATCGATACCCAAAATGACCCTTTTAACCGTCTTTGTGAATGGCTGTTGCAGCAATGACACGTCTGGCAAGCCAATAAAAAGCACATTTTCGCGCGTTTTGTTGCAAATCGACACTTGCAAGCTGGCTCCAATCTGCTATACAGAATATGACCCTGATAACGGGAATCAAATCCCACTTCCAGGGTGCAGTCAGCAAATCCGACGCGGTTTTGTCGGGTTTCGTCAGACCCAAGGCGGTCCAGGGAGGGCTGGTCGACTCTGGCGACGGCGCGTCGTGCTGACTGCTTCCGGGGTGGCCGCGATGGTTATGAGGGTCGTAATGGACTTGTCGTTCAGGCCGGGTGTAACCGCCTGCGTTCCTGACTGCAAGGACCTCCCTTTGATCAGATAAGTACATGAGGTGACGTTTATGAAACGTTTTGGGGTATTTGCGAGTGCTCTCTCGCTGACGATGGTGGCGGGTGCGGCATTCGCCGGCCAGCCGGTCATGACGCAGGGTTCGGCCGGTGTCGTGCGGTATCTTGAGTCCGGCCAGCCGCCGGTTGTCATTCATCCGACCGTGGCCAATGCCAACAGCGTGCGCGAAGCTGCCGGTGGCCAGCCGGCCGGCACCAGCTCCACCAACAATCTGCTCTACGGCGGTGGTGTTGGCGGCATCGGCGTGGAAACCGCGCCCAAGGTCTATCTGGTGTTCTGGGGTTCGCAGTGGAACGGCAGTGATCCCAGCGGCGAAGCGACACTGTTGCAGTCTTTCCTGAATGACGTGGGTGGCAGTTCCTGGCTGAACAGCGTGACCCAGTACTGCCAGGGCGTCGCCACTGGTACGGAATTCTGCAATGGCAACGGCACTGCAGCTGGCAATCCCGCGGGTATCCTGCAGGGCGTGTGGTATGACACTTCCTCGAGTTCGCCGAAGCGTCCGCGCCAGTCGCAGCTCGCGGCCGAAGCCGTCAATGCCGCCGCGCATTTTGGCAACACGGCTTCCGGCAGCAATGACAGCACGCAGTACATCATCGCGACTGCCTCGGGCGTGACCCCGCAGGGCTTTGGCACGCAGTATTGCGCCTGGCACAGCTACACCAGCTCGTCCTACGGCAACGTGGCCTACACCAACTTCCCGTACATCACCGATGCGGGTGCAGCCTGTGGCGCCAACTTCAATGGGCTGGGTCCCAATGCCGGCATCACCATGGTCTCCGGTCACGAACTGGCCGAGACGATGTCCGATCAGTTCCCGAGCGGTGGCTGGCTGGATTCCGGTGGCGCGGAGAATGGCGACAAGTGTGCCTGGATTTCTTCCGGCCAGGGCGCTTCCGCCAATGTGCAGATCGGCAGCGGCACCTACGCGGTGCAGTCGCTGTGGAGCAACGCGTTCAACGGTGGGGCTGGCGGCTGCGTCATGTCCTACTAATGCTGACGCATTAGTTTCAGTGCTCCAGGCGCCGGCGATGCCTTGTGCATCGCCGGCGTTTTTTTGCCCGTAACGAGCCAGGACCAGTCGAGCTCCGCTCTGTCCGATTGCTGAACCTGGA
>JASFQN010000209.1:0-4090 GCA_050115425.1 Gammaproteobacteria bacterium
CAACGTGGTGCTGGTCACCGCGGCTGCCGCAGTACTTCTCGGGACCCTGTATCCACTCTTCCTTGACGCACTGGGAATCGGCCGCATCTCGGTCGGGCCACCGTATTTCAACGCCGTCTTCGTGCCCCTGATGATCATCATGGTGGCGTTCATGGGGGTCGGGCCGCTGGTTCGCTGGAAACGGCATGACGGCGCCGACATCTGGCGGCGCATCCGCTGGCCGTTGGCCGGCACAGTCGTGATCGCCGCCACGGCACTGGTGATTGGTGGCGGCATGCGCAATCTGCTCGCGGTACTGGGCGTACTGCTGGGCTTCTGGGCCATCATCGCGGCGCTGGCCGAGCCCTGGCCGCGCATCAGCCGGCGCGCCGGCATCATCACCAACATTCGTCGTCTGCCCCGGGGCACCGTGGGCATGATGCTCGCCCATGTGGGGATCGGACTGCTGGTACTGGGCGTCACGGTGACCAGCTGTTTCAGTGTCCAGCGTGATGTGCCACTCAATGCGGGTCAGAGCACCAACATCGGCGGTTATGATTTCCGCTTCGACGGCACCAGCCAGGTCAAGGGCCCCAACTACACGGCGGTGGAAGGACGCTTTACCGTCACCAGGGGCGGTCAGCCGGTGACCGTGATGAAACCGCAGAAGCGCACCTACGAGGTGCAACGCAGTCCCATGACCGAGGCGGCCATTGATCCCGGGCTGGGGCGCGATCTCTACATCGCGCTCGGCGACAAGCTGGGTGACAATCACTGGAGCGTGCGAATCCAGTACAAGCCCATGGTGCGTTTCATCTGGCTGGGCGGGGTGATCATCGCCCTGGGCGGAATCATTGCCGCCAGCGACCGGCGCTACCGGCTGGGACGTCGTGCCGCACGCGCCGGTGCGGCGATTGAAGCGGGGGAGAAGGCCTGATGTGGCGATACATGTTGCCTCTGGTGATCCTTGTCGGACTGGTCGTGGCCTTCTGGGTCGGCTTGCATCGCAATCCGACGCTCGTGCCTTCGCCGCTGATCGGCAAGCCGGCGCCTGCCTTTGACCTGCCATCGCTGGCCAACCCGGACCAGCGCATCACCAGCGAAGTGCTCAAGGGTCAGGTGAGCCTGGTCAACGTCTGGGCAAGCTGGTGCGTGGCCTGCCGTGAAGAGCATCCGGTCCTGATGGCCTTCTCGCAGCAGCACGAATTGCCGATCATCGGCCTCGACTACAAGGATCAGCGCGACAGCGCCACGCAGTGGCTGGACAAGCTCGGCGATCCCTACACTACGGTGGCCTTCGATGCCGACGGCAAGGTCGGTCTTGACTGGGGCGTCTATGGTGCGCCCGAGACCTACCTGGTGGATGCCGATGGCGTGATCCGCTGCAAGCACATCGGACCGGTCACCCCGGACTATCTCAACGATACGCTGGTACCCATGGTCAAGAGCCTTCGCGCCGGCCAGATACCCGATCCGGCCAGATGCCGGATGTGAGGAGGATGCGCACGATGAAAGCGATACTCGCCACGACGGCGTTGCTGCTGTTCTGCCTGGCGGCCCTGCCAGCGCGGGCCATCACTGATGCCGCGCCGATGAAGGACCCCAAGCTGGAAGCGCGGTACCAGACACTGACTCATGAACTGCGCTGCCTTGTTTGCCAGAACGAGACCATTGCCGATTCGACGGCCGATCTCGCGGGTGACCTGCGGGGCAAGGTCCGTGAAATGCTGAAGCAGGGCAAGACGAACCAGCAGATCATTGACTACATGACGCAGCGCTACGGTGACTTCGTGCTCTACAAGCCGCCGGTGCGGCCGGATACCTGGCTGCTCTGGTTCGGCCCTTTCATTCTGTTGCTCGTGGGCGGGACCGTTCTCGCCCTGACCTTGCGTCGTCGCGGCCAGATGGCCGAGGACGAACTTGACAGTGACGACCCGGGAACCGGGATGCCCCCGGACAAGGAGTCCTGATGGCTTTCTATATCATTGCAGTGGCGATGTTGCTCATCGCCGGGCTGATTGTGGCGCTGCCACTGCTCAGGCAGCGCCACGTTGCCGATCGCGGTGAACAGGCCGTGGAAGCGACCGAGAAGGCCCAATTGGCCGACCTGGAGCGTGACCGCGAGCAGGGCCTGATTGACGACAGGGCCTATGAGGCGGCCCGCAAGGGCCTGGAAGCCGAGTTTTCGCGCACCCGTCCGCAACGTTCGGGAACGGACAATTCTTCCGGGAGAGCCCACTGGGCGGCGCTGCTGGGCGGGATGGCCGTACCGGTGCTCGCCGGCCTGCTGTATTTCCAGTTCGGGGACTTCCAGGCGGCCGTCGGCAATCAGCAGGGGGCTGAAAAACAATCTGTAGAAGCCATGGTTGACCGGCTGGCCGCGCGCCTGAAGGAAAACCCGGACGACCTGAAGGGCTGGCTCATGCTGGGGCGTTCGTATGTGGTCATGAGCCGCTATGACGACGCCGTAAACGCCTACGGACATGCTCTCGATCTGGCGGGCGACAGCAACGCCGATGTTCTTGCCGACTACGCGGAGGCGATGGCCCTGGCCAACCCTCACGCACTGACCGGTCGTGCCGCCCCCCTGTTGCGACGGGTATTGGTGCTTGACCCCGACAATGCGAAGGGCCTCTGGTATGGCGGACTGATGGAATACCAGGCGGGCGACTACGACAAGGCCATCGCCAACTGGCAGAAGCTGCTTGCCCAGAATCCGCCCGCCGGTTTTCGCCGGCTGCTTGTCGACCGCATCAATCAGGCTCGCAAGGCCGGTGGCAAGGCGGGACCCATGCAGACTGCCTCCACTCCGGAAAAATCCGCTGTCGCCGCCGGTGGCGGTGCCGGCGTCAAGGTCTCCGTGTCGATCGCCCCGGAACTCAAGAGCGCCGTGAAACCGGGTGATACCGTCTTCATTTTCGCGCAGGCCGGACAGGGTGGCGGTCCGCCGCTGGCCGTCAAGCGCCTGTCGGCCGGGCAGTTGCCAGTCTCCCTGACGCTCAGCGATGCCGACAGCATGGTGCCGGGACGCAATCTTTCCAGCGTCGACAAGGCCACGATCGTGGCCCGAGTTTCGCACAGCGGCACGCCGTTGCCACAAAGCGGCGATCTTGACGGCAAGACCCGTGTGCTACTCAAGAACGGCAGCGCCACCGCTCCGGTCAAGGTCACCATCGATACGCAGGTGCCGTGATCGAATTGCCCGGTTGACCGGGAACTGCGCCCTCACGTATATAGAGGACTGTGGCGCAGAACAAGAAATGACCATGAGCAGCCTTGAAGAATCCTTCGAACAGGCTGTAAGGGACTACAGTCAGCTGGAAAGTCTGCCGGCCGGGGAAGATATGCTGGCGATATACTCCCTGTACAAGCAGGCCACGGTTGGCGATGTACAGGGAGAGCGCCCTCCGTTGACGGATTTCACCGCCCGTGCGAAACACGATGCCTGGGCACGCCTGTGCGGAATGTCGAGGGAAGATGCCATGCAACGCTACGTGGACAAGGTCAACGCGCTCCACGTCGAATTCGAGTGAGCCCGGCCGTTCCGGGAGTCCGGGACAAGACAGCACTTGCCCGCATGCCGGGACTGGGCGCCGGCTATCTCCGCCTGTTGACCCGCCTGGGTGGGGGCCGGGTGGCGCAGTCCTCGATGCCGTTCGTATCCGTGGATCATTGGCAATGCGACGCCGGCCATTTGGCCCGGTACATGCACTTCTGTGGCTTTCGTGGCGAATGCCCGCCGATTACCTATCCCCAGGTTGCAGCCATGCCCCTGCTGCTCCGCTGCGCCACACAACCGGGTTTTCCGGTGTCACCCCTCGGCCTTGTTCACCGTTTCAGCCGATTCGAGTGGCTGCGGTGGCCAATACCGCGGCTGGCCGGTCGCTGGAAATGCCGCCTGGTGGCCTGCAAGCGTACGGATGCCGGCCTGGAACTGACGATGGAAACCCGTCTTGACGACGCAGCGGGACCCCTCTGGTGCGGCGTCATGGGGATGCTGGCAGAACCCGTGCGCGGCATGAGCGGTGTCGGCCAACCCGCAGCGTTGACCGGGTCTTCGGGCGAGTTGCTGTTCCCGGAAAAGTGTGGCCGGGGTTACGCTCGCGTTTCC
>JASFQN010000210.1:0-4084 GCA_050115425.1 Gammaproteobacteria bacterium
GTCATGACCGGCGAACCCGTCTGGGCCTCCCTGGTCAAGGAAATCGGCGGCGACAAGGTGGACGTCACCAGCGCCACCTCACCCTTCCAGGACGTGCACTACATCCAGGCCCGCCCCAGCCTGATCGCGCGCATGCGCCGGGCCGATCTGCTGGTGGTCAGCGGCGCGGATCTCGAGATCGGCTGGCTGCCGGTGCTGATGCGCCAGGCCTCCAACAGCAAGATCCAGATCGGCCAGCCTGGCTACCTGGAAGTGGCAAAACACGTGCCCATGCTGGACGTGCCCTCCACCGTGGACCGCTCGCAGGGCGACATCCATCCCTACGGCAATCCGCATGTGCAGACCAGCCCGCATAACATCGCCAGGGCGGCGGACCTGGTGGCGCAGCGCCTGGAAGCCATCGATCCCGGCAACGCGGACTATTACAAGCAGCGCTACGCGGCTTTCGACAAGCGCTGGACCGCCGCGATGGCGCGCTGGGAGAAAGAAGCCGCCCCGCTCAAGGGCATGGAAGTGGTGACCCATCACAAGAGCTGGGTGTATATGAACCACTGGCTGGGCCTGAAGGAAGTCGGCAACCTCGAGCCCAGGCCCGGCGTGCCGCCCACCGCGGCGCATCTCTCCGAGTTGCTGGGGGTGTTCAAGCAGCATCACGTGGAAGCGATCATCCGTGCCGCCTACCAGGACAGCCGGCCGTCGGAATGGCTGTCCAGCCGCACCGGCGTGCCCGCGATCGTGATTCCGCATTCACCGCACGCGGCCGACGGCGCCGACGACCTGTTCGGGATGTTCGACGTGATGATTCAGCGCCTGCTCAAGGCGCATCAACAGGCCGGAGGGGCCGCGCAATGATGATGGAAAACTTCGATATCAGCATCGTGGGGCCGGCGCTCGTCGCCGGCATCCTCGTGCTCACGACCCACGTGCCCATGGGCCGGGAAGTGCTCAAGCGCGGGATCATTTTCATCGATCTGGCCGTGGCCCAGATCGCGGGCCTGGGCGTGATCGCCGCCGACATGCTGCACCTGGGTGTGCACGGCTGGGGCGTGCAGGTGGCGGCGGTCACCGCCGCGGTGGCCGGCGCGCTGCTGCTCACCTGGACCGAAAAGCGTTTCCCGCAGACCCAGGAAGCCCTGATCGGCGCCCTGTTCGTGCTGGCGGCCACCGGCGGCATCCTGCTGCTGTCCAACAACCCGCACGGCAGCGAGCAGCTCAAGGACCTGCTGGTGGGCCAGATTCTGTGGGTGAGCCTGGGCCAGCTCCTGCCCGTGGCGTTGCTCTATGCGGCGGTGCTGGTGCTCTGGTTCGGCTTCCGCCAGCGCCTGGGCCGGGTGGGCTTCTACCTGCTGTTCGCGGTGACCGTGACCGCCTCGGTGCAACTGGTCGGGGTCTATCTGGTGTTCGCCAGCCTGATCATCCCGGCGCTGGCCACCCGGGCCCTGCCGCAGGTGAAGGCGCTGATTCTGGCCTTCCTGTTGGGCGTGGCGGGTTATCTCTGCGGGGTAGTGCTCTCGGCGCTGTTCGACCTGCCCACGGGCGCGATCATTGTCTGGTCGCTGGCGGTGCTGGGCCTTATCATGGGCATTGCCGTGCACGGATTGAATGGCCGTCCCAGTGAAAGTAACGCCTGACAGACTTGCAGACAGCCTGAAGCGCCAGTTGGCGCCCATCTATGTCGTGGCCGGCGACGAGCCTCTGCTCGTCGCCGAGGCCACCGACGCCATCCGCGCGGCGGCCCGCGCCGCCGACTACAGCGAGCGCGAGGTCTTTTTCGCCGAGCGTGGCTTCAACTGGGCCAGCCTGGCGGAAGCTTCGGCCAACCTGTCCCTTTTCGCCAGCCGCCGGCTGATGGAATTGCGTCTGCCTACCGGCAAGCCCGGTGATCAGGGTGCCCGGGCCCTGGGCGACTACGCCGAACATCCGCCGGAGGATACCGTTCTGCTGGTGATCGCCGAGACCCGGCTGGATCGGAGTTTCCGTGGTGCCAAGTGGCTTGGCAAACTGGAGAAGACCGGTGTGCTGGTGGAAGTCTGGCCGGTGCAGACCCGCCAGCTTCCGTCCTGGATCAACCAGCGCATGCAGCAACGCGGACTGCAGCCGACGCGCGACGCCGTGTTGCTGCTGGCCGAGCGCGTCGAGGGCAACCTGCTGGCCGCCAGTCAGGAGATCGACAAGCTGGTGCTGCTCAACGGGCCCGGTCCGGTGGACGCCGATGCGGTAACCCGAGCCGTGGCCGACAGTGCCCGCTACGACCTCTTCGGCTTCGTGGATGTGGTCCTTGCGGGGCGCACCGCACGTGCCCTGCGCATGCTCGACGGCTTGCGCGCGGAGGGGACCGAGCCGCCGGTGGTGCTCTGGGGGCTGGCCCGGGAACTGCGCCAGCTCGCGTCCATCGCTTTTGAACTTGGCCGTGGCACCGCGCCGGGCGCCGCCATGAGCAGGGCGGGCGTCTGGAGCAAGCGCCAGCCGGTGGTCAAAAGCGCACTGGATCGCCATCCGCCCGCCGTCTGGCCGCGATTGCTGCAACGCGCCGCGCGGGTCGACCGCACCATCAAGGGCCTGGGGCCGGGCGAGGCCTGGCATGAACTGATACAATTAACCCTGAATATCTGCGGACCCGAAGAGGTAGCGATTGACTGATCCGCGTCGGCATCTCGTGCCACCCAGCCACAACATCCGCCTGCCGAGAGGCGATTCGTGCAGCCGCAGGGAGCTTCGGGCGCACGGATGAGACCCATCGGCGTTTTCGGCGGCACCTTCGATCCCATTCATTACGGGCATCTGCGGCCCGCCCTGGAGATTCTCCAGGCTTTGCGGCTCGCGGAGGTGCGCTTTATTCCTTGTGGCGATCCTCCCCACCGCGCGCGACCGGAGGCGCCGGCCGAGTTCCGCTACCAGATGGTCAAAGCGGCCGTTGCGGACCAGCCGGGCTTCGTGGTGGACGACCTCGAGTTGCGCCGCAAGGGGCCGTCCTACACCACCGATACGCTGGTGTCATTGAAAGAGGTGCATGGCGATGTACCGCTGTGTCTCTTGCTGGGCATGGATGCGTTTCTCGGCTTGTCCCGGTGGCACGAATGGCGCCGCTTGTTCGACCTGGCGCACATCGTCGTGGCGCACAGACCGGGCTGGACCTACGAAGGTGACGGGCCGCTGGATGCGGAGATGGAAAGCCGCTACACCGATCGCGTGGCGGACCTGCACGCGGCCCCGGCGGGGCGCATCTTCACCCAGGAGGTCACGCAGTTGGAGATCTCCTCCACCGCGATCCGCAGCGCTCTGGCACGTGGAGAGAGCGCGCGCTACCTGATGCCGGATTCCGTATTCAAGTTGATTCAAACCAGCCATCACTACCGGGAGGCGACGGGGACCTGATGCAGCCGGAAGACCTTAAAGAGCTGATTGTGGGGGCGCTTGACGACCTCAAGGCGCAGGACGTCACGGTGCTGGATGTACATGAGAAAACGCCGATCACCGATTTCATGGTGATCGCCACGGGTACCTCGAACCGTCACGTGAAGTCCCTGGCGGACAGCGTGGTGAAGAAACTCAAGGACAGCGGCGTCAAACCCTCCGGCGTGGAGGGCGAGGAGGGCGCCGAATGGATCCTGGTGGATGCCGGCGACGTGGTGGTGCACGTGATGCTGCCGCGCGTACGTGACTTCTACAACCTGGAGAAACTCTGGAGCCTGCAGGGCGAGGAGCTGGAGGAAAGCCCTTTGCTCCAGATTCGACGCTCGCGCACCTGAGCCATGCGCATCCGGCTGATTGCCGTGGGCACCCGCATGCCTGCCTGGGTGCAGGACGGTTTTCGCGACTACGCCACGCGCATGCCGCCGGAGTGTCGCCTCGAACTCACTGAAATTCCGCTCGGTCGGCGCGGCAAGAATACGGACCCGCTGCGTGCCCGGATGCAGGAAGGCGAGCGCATGCTGACGGCGCTGGACCGCGACTGTCGCGTCATTGCTCTGGATGTGCAGGGCAGACCCTGGGATACCCCGAAGCTCGCCGAGCGCCTCGGCGACTGGTTGCAGGGCGGACGTGACATCGCCCTGCTGGTCGGCGGGCCCGATGGCCTGTCTTC
>JASFQN010000211.1:0-4053 GCA_050115425.1 Gammaproteobacteria bacterium
CGCTCGAAGCTTTCCGCGATCACGGCCTTGACGCCGAGCAGCAGGGTCCCCTTGGCGGCCCAGTCGCGCGAGGAGCCGGTGCCGTATTCCTTGCCGGCGATCACCACCAGCGGGGTGCCGTCGTCGCGGTATTTCATGGCCGCGTCGTAGATGCTCATCTGCTCGTTGTCGGGCAGGTAGCGGGTGAAGCCGCCTTCCACGCCGGGCACGAGCTTGTTGCGCAGGCGGATGTTGGCGAAGGTGCCGCGCATCATCACTTCGTGATTGCCGCGCCGCGCGCCGTAGGAGTTGAAGTCCTTCGGCTCCACGCCGTGTTCGACCAGGTAGCGGCCGGCCGGGCTGTCGGGCTTGATGCTGCCGGCCGGCGAGATGTGGTCGGTGGTGACGCTGTCGCCGAGCAGGGCCAGCACGCGGGCGCCGGCGAGGTCGCCGGCCTCATCGACTTCCATGCCCATGCCCTCGAAGTAGGGCGGGTTCTTCACGTAGGTGGACTTGTCATCCCAGGCGTAGATGTCGCCTTCGGGCACCTGGAGGCTGTTCCAGTTGTCGTCGCCGCCGAACACGCCGCTGTAGCTGGACTGGAACATGCCGGAATCCACGCTGTTGGCGATCACCTCGTGGATCTCGTGCTGGCTGGGCCAGATGTCCTTGAGGAAGACCGGCTTGCCGTCGCTGTCTTCGCCCAGCGGTTCCTTGAACAGGTCGATGTTCATGGTGCCCGCGAGAGCGTAGGCCACCACCAGCGGTGGCGAGGCCAGGAAATTCATCTTCACGTCGGGATGAATCCGGCCCTCGAAGTTGCGGTTGCCGGAGAGGACCGAGCAGGCAATCAGGTCGTGTTCCTGGATGCCCTGGGAGATTTCCGGGCGCAGCGGGCCGGAATTGCCGATGCAGGTGGTGCAGCCGTAGCCGACCAGGTAGAAGCCCAGGGCTTCGAGATCGTCCAGCAGTTCTGCTTTCTTGAGATAGTCCGTCACCACCTTCGATCCAGGAGCCAGGCTGGTCTTCACCCATGGCTTGACCTTGAGCCCCCGGGCGGCGGCGTTGCGGGCCACCAGGCCGGCGCCCAGCATCACCGCGGGGTTGGAGGTATTGGTGCAACTGGTGATCGCCGCGATCACGACATCACCGTCGGACAACTCGAAGGAGTTGCCGTCGACCGTAATCGATGCGACGCCGTTGGGCTGGGCCTGCTGTGCGCCCACCGCCGTGGCGCCGCCTTCGCCCTCGAACCGGGCATGATTGCGGGTCTTGGACTCGCGCTCTTCCTGCAGCGGCTCGATGTGTCCGTGCACGACCTGCTTGGCTTCGCTCAGGCGAATGCGGTCCTGCGGCCGCTTGGGGCCGGCGATGCTGGGAACCACCGAGCCGAGGTCCAGCTCCAGTACGTCGGTATAGTCGGCCGCCGGCTCACCGTCCTCGCGCCACAGGCCCTGTTCCTTCGCATAGGCTTCCACCAGCGCGATCTGTTCCTCGCTGCGGCCGGACAGTTGCAGGTAGCGGATGGTTTCGCCGTCGACGGGGAAGATCGCGCAGGTGCTGCCGAATTCGGGCGACATGTTGCCGAGCGTGGCGCGATCCGCCAGCGGCAGGTGCTTCAGGCCGTCGCCGAAGAATTCCACGAACTTGCCCACCACGCCCTTCTTGCGCAGCATCTCGGTGACCGTGAGCACCAGGTCGGTGGCGGTGGCGCCTTCCGGCAGGTTGCCGGTGAGCTTGAAGCCGATGACCTGCGGGATGAGCATGGTGATGGCCTGACCCAGCATGGCCGCCTCGGCCTCGATGCCGCCCACACCCCAGCCGAGCACACCCAGGCCGTTGATCATGGTGGTGTGCGAGTCGGTGCCCACCAGGGTGTCGGGATAGGCCTGCAGCACGCCGTCTTTCTTCTGACCGAAGACCACGCGGGCCAGGTATTCCAGGTTGACCTGGTGGACGATGCCGGTGTCCGGCGGCACGACCTTGAAGTTGTCGAACGCGGTCTGGCCCCAGCGCAGGAAGGAATAGCGCTCCCGGTTCCGGTCGAATTCGATCTGCGCGTTGCGAGCGAAGGCCTTCGGGTTGCCGTATTCATCCACCTGCACCGAGTGGTCGATCACCAGTTCGGCGGGCGACAGGGGGTTGATGCTGCGGGGATCGCCGCCGAGGTTGGCCACCGCGTCGCGCATCGCGGCGAGGTCGACCACCGCGGGCACGCCGGTGAAGTCCTGGAGAATGACACGGCTGGGGGTGAAGGCAATTTCCTGGCTCGGCTCCGCCTTGGGGTCCCAGGCGGTCATGGCGCGGATGTCGTCGGCGGTGACGTTTTCGCCGTCCTCGTGGCGCAGAAGGTTTTCCAGCAGAATCTTGAGGGAGTAGGGGAGTCGCGAGACGTTGAATTCGTCCTGCAGGGCCTTGAGACGGAATATCTGGTAGGTGCGGTCGCCGACCTTGAGCTCCGCACGGGCTTTAAAGCTGTCCTTCATGGTGCCTCCAGCGCCGGGGTTCGGGAATTCTTGAAACCGCCCATTATAAAGCAAGCGGCGGGTCCGCTCCATGCTGAAAGCCGCGCAGGACGGAAGATTCAGGCGCCCGAACGAATCTGGCGAAGCAGCGCCACGGCTTCGCGTCCGGTTGCCTGTCGCGCGAACAGGAGGTTCAGCCGGCGACCGCCGAACTGGTGCCAGAGAAAGGCGCTGCGAAACGCGGCAAGCAAGAGCGCGCGAACCAGATCGGCGTTGCGCGGATTGCGCAGGTGGATTTCATTGCCTGTCACCAGGATGCGCGGACGGATCTCGCCGAGTGTCCGGCGGTACAGGTCGGCGAGGGCCGCCACGACGTTGGGGTGTTCCGGCCCGAAATGCCGGCGCTGGTGTTCCATGGCTTCGATGCCGTCACGAATGCGTTTGAGAAGAGCGCGCCTCCGCCGGGCCTTGGCCTGCAACTGCAGCGCGCCCAGAGCGTAGCGCGTGATCGTGAGGTCGGGCTCGCCCATGCCGGGATCCAGCGCCCGGGCCAGTGTGGTCAGACCGATGGCCACGCGCGGCAGGCCGCCGAAGGCGTCCCGGGCATGGACCGCATGGAACTGGAAGAGGCTGGTGAGGCAGGCATGAACGCCTTCCGCATCGGCCGTGCCCCGTGTGGCGACATCGTGAACCAGCCGTGCGGCCTGAAAGACGCCGCCCAGCGCGGTGACCCGATCGGCGGAATGTCCGCTCACGCGCGCCTGGCCGCGCGTCGGGCGGCCTCCGCCACGGGGGCGCCGGCAACACGTTCCTCGATCACCGCGCCGCCCAGGCAGAGGTCGCCCTTGTAGAAGACCGCATACTGCCCGGGCGTGACCGCCCGCTGGGGCTGCTCGAACACCACCTCGAGTCCGCCTGTCGGCAGGGTGTGCACTTCACAGGCCTGCACGGGCTGGCGGTGGCGCAGGCGTGCTTCACAGTGCATCGGCACAACCGGCGGGTGGCCTGCGATCCAATGGGGTGTCCCCGTGCGCAGAGCCTCGCTGAACAGTCGCGGGTGGTCCGCGCCCTGGCCGACCACAAGCACATTGTTGTCCAGGTCCTTGTCCACGACATACCAGGGCGCGTCGCCGGCCTCTCGCCGGCCGCC
The DNA here is from genome assembly GCA_050115425.1 of Gammaproteobacteria bacterium. Taxonomy (GTDB): domain Bacteria; phylum Pseudomonadota; class Gammaproteobacteria; order Natronospirales; family JASFQN01; genus JASFQN01. Next base: position 3,595 of record JASFQN010000211.1, read on the forward strand.
GATTCCCAGGCCCTGCCGCTGGCCGAGGGTGTAATACATCAAGCCGTTGTGCCGACCGAGCCGGCGTCCATCGGGCGTGCACATGTCGCCCGGCTGTGCGGGCAGATAGCGGCCAAGGAATTCGCGGAAGCGGCGTTCGCCGATGAAGCAGATCCCCGTGCTGTCCTTTTTCGCATGGTTGGCAAAGCCGGCTTCCCGGGCCAGTTCGCGCACCCGCCCCTTGTGCAGGTCGCCAAGCGGGAAGATCGCCTGCCCCAGGGCTCTCTGGCTCACGGCATGCAGGAAGTAGGTCTGATCCTTGGCAGGGTCGGCGGCCTTGAGAAGCTGTGCGGTCCCGCCGGAGTGAGCGAGTCTCGCGTAATGACCGGTGGCTATGCAATCCGCGCCAAGGCGCAGGGCGTGCTCCAGAAAGGCCTGGAACTTGATCTCGCTGTTGCACAGAACATCCGGGTTGGACGT
>JASFQN010000212.1:0-4051 GCA_050115425.1 Gammaproteobacteria bacterium
GCCGGCGGCTTCGGGGGCCGTGGCCCCTACACGAACGGTCCAGGCGCGGACTTCCTTTTCCCCGGCGGTGAAGTAGGTCTGCAGGCCCAGCAGGCGATAGCCGGCGCGAATGACGCGGTTCAGGCCAGGTTCCTCCAGGCCCAGATCATTGAGGAATTCCTGCCGATCGCCCTCGTCGAGCTGGGCGATCTCGGCTTCGATGGCGGCGCACACGGGCACAACTTCGGCATTCTCTTCCGCCGCGCGTTCGCGGACCTTGTCCACCAGAGCATTGCCGGCAAGCCCTGCCTCGTCGACGTTGGCAATGTACATCAGCGGCTTCATGGTGAGCAGGTGCAGGTCGCGCACGGCAAGACGTGCCTCGGGTTCGAGTTCCACGGCACGGGCGGGTTGACCCGCATCCAGGCCGGCGCGGAGTTTTTCAAGAACGGTCAGGCGAGCCTTGGCATCCTTGTCGCCGGACTTGGCCACCTTTTCGGTGCGATGAATGTTCTTTTCCACCGTCTCCAGGTCGGCCAGGCCGAGTTCGGTGCCGATCACGTCGATGTCGGCCAGCGGGTCGATACGGCCGGCCACATGGGTGACATCTTCGTTCTCGAAGCAACGCACGACCATGGCGATGGCATCGGTCTCGCGAATGTGGGCCAGGAACTGGTTGCCCAGACCCTCCCCCTTCGAAGCACCTGCGACGAGGCCGGCGATGTCCACGAATTCCATCATGGTGGGCAGGATTTTCTGCGGCTTGACGATGCTTGCCAGTTCATCGAGCCGGGGATCGGGCACGGGCACCACGCCCACGTTGGGGTCGATGGTGCAGAAGGGGTAATTCTCGGCGGGAATCTCGTTGCGCGTGAGCGCATTGAACAGAGTGGACTTGCCCACGTTGGGGAGTCCCACGATGCCACATTTGATACCCATTCTGCCGTCTCGCTCGGTTGGCGCGCGCTCAGTTGGCCGGCGCGCTGTGAAGTCGTTGCTGGGCGCGCTCGAACCGCACCGCACTGAGAATATCAGGCATGACCGACAGAGCCTCGGAAATGCCATCCATAATGGCCTGCTCATCGTCTGAACTGGCGCGCTTGAGTACGTAGTTGACCACCTGCCGGCTGTCGCCGGGATGGCCGATGCCTATCCGCAACCGGCGAAAATCGGCGCCGAGATGCCGGATGAGATCACGCAGACCGTTGTGCCCGCCATGGCCGCCACCGACCTTGAGGCGGACCGTGCCGGCGGGGAGGTCGAGATCGTCATGAACCACAAGAATCTGCGAAGGCATGAGCTTGAGGTAGGCCGCTACGGACTGTACCGCGATGCCGCTGCGGTTCATGTAGGTCATGGGCTTGAAAAGACGGACGTCACGGCCTTCCACGTTCGTCCGCGCGAGTTCGCCCTGGAACTTGCGTTCCGACTTGAAGGTGGCTCCGTACTGCCGGGCCATCAGGTCCACCAGCCAAAAGCCCGCATTGTGGCGGGTCATAACGTAGTCGGCCCCGGGGTTACCGAGGCCGACCACGAGCTCGACGTCCGCCTTGCTGGCTGCCGTCATATTGCTTGCCTCACGTCAGGCGGAGGATTATTCCTTGTCCTCGGACTCGCCTTCGCCAGCTTCGCCACCCTCGGCCGGCTTCGCGGCTTCGGCGGGCCTGGCCTCGGCGGCTTCGGCTTCCTCGCCCTCGGCGGCCTCTTCCTCGACCGCGGACACGCGCGCGTGGTGGATGGAGATAACCGGCAGGTCGTGCTCCTCCCCGTGGGTGAGCTCGATGACCTTCACGCCTTCCGGGAGCTTGAGCTCTGAGAGGTGGATGGCCTGACCCAGTTCCAGTGCCGACACGTCCACTTCGATGTACTCGGGCAGGTTGGCCGGAAGGCAGGTGATCTCCACTTCGATCATGTGGTGGGAAATTACGCCGCCCTGCTGCTTGACACCCACGGCTTCCTTCTCGCCCAGGAAGTGCAACGGCACATGCACGTGGATTTCGCGGTCGGCGCTTACGCGCAGGAAGTCGGCATGTTGCACCACAGTGGACTTGTACACATGGCGCTGCAGGTCCTTCAGGATCGCCTGCTCTTTCTTCTTGCCGATCTTGAGCGTGAGAATGTGCGAGTAGAACGCCTCATGCTTGAGGTTGTTCATCAACTCGTTGTGATCCAGAGAGATCGACAGCGGCTCCTGGTCGCCGCCATAAAGGATGCCGGGCACACGACCGGTCCGACGCAGGCGGCGGCTCGCACCTTTCCCCTTGTCTTCCCGGAGCTCGGCATTCAACACGAAGTCGGTAGCCATTACTTGATACTCCAAAATATCACGACCCTTGCGGGTCTCTTGCTGAATCCGGGCCCGCGACCAGACCCGGAGGTTATCCGGCCACGCCGGAATTCGTCTGTCAGTCGATATACAGCGAACTGACGGATTCTTCGTCACTGACCCGGCGCATGGTCTCGGCCAGGATCTCGGCAATGCCGAGCTGACGGATACGCGAGCAGGCAGCGGCCTTCTCGCCCAGCGGAATGGTGTCGGTCACCACCAGCTTGTCCAGCTCGGAATGATCGATGTTCTCGATTGCCTTGCCGGACAGCACCGGATGGGTGATGTAGGCCATCACCTTTTCGGCACCGTGTTCCTTCAGCGCCTTGGCGGCCATGCACAGCGTGCCAGCGGTATCCACCAGGTCGTCGACAATCACGCAGGTCTTGCCCGTGACATCGCCGATGATGTTCATCACCTTGGCCTCGTTGGCGCGCGGACGGCGCTTGTCGATAATCGCCAGGTCCGCATCGTCCAACCGTTTGGCAAAGGCCCGGGCGCGCACCACGCCGCCCACGTCCGGCGACACGACAATCAGGTCGCCGCCATTCTTCTGCTCGTCCTTCTTCAGCTTCCAGATGTCACCCAGAAGCACCGGCGAGGCATACACGTTGTCCACCGGAATGTCGAAGAAACCCTGGATCTGGTCAGCATGCAGATCCACCGTGAGAATCCGGTCCACGCCCGCCGAGGTAAGCATGTTGGCCACCAGCTTGGCGGTAATCGGCACGCGGGCCGCGCGCGGGCGCCGGTCCTGGCGTGCGTAGCCGAAATACGGAATCACCGCGGTGATCCGTCCGGCCGAAGCGCGGCGCATGGCGTCCACCAGCACCAGCAACTCCATCAGGTTGTCGGCGGTCGGCGGGCAGGTGGACTGCACGATGAACACATCGCGCCCCCGCACATTCTCGCCCAGTTCGACCGAAACCTCACCGTCACTGAAGCGCCCGACCTGGGCCTTGCCCAGCGGCAGCCTGAGGTTCATGGCCACGTTGTTCGCAAGCTGCGGGGTGGCATTCCCCGCGAAAACCATCATGTTGCCGAGCGACACTGGCTTCCCCTGGTTGTTGCGCGTGGTGGCGGCCACGCTTTTGGTGCCTGTTCTGTGGCTGGGGCGGCAGGATTGCTCATCCCGTCCCTGGGATTCGCCCCTTCGGGGCCTGCCTGCGGCAGTCCAAAATCGCTCCCGGCGATTTTGTCGAACCTGCTCCGGTTCTCACCTGCCGCTCGCACACCTCGTGCGAGAGCCCTCGAATCTGGCTGGGGCGGCAGGATTGCTCATCCCGTCCCTGGGATTCGCCCCTTCGGGGCCTGCCTGCGGCAGTCCAAAATCGCTCCCGGCGATTTTGTCGAACCTGCTCCGGTTCTCACCTGCCGCTCGCACACCTCGTGCGAGAGCCCTCGAATCTGGCTGGGGCGGCAGGATTCGAACCTGCGCATGCGGGGATCAAAACCCCGTGCCTTACCGCTTGGCTACGCCCCAATAATCTCTGTTCAGCGCCTGTGCGTCCTCATGCCTCGGGGCGGCAGGATTGCTCATCCCATCCCTGGGATTCGCCCCTTCGGGGCCTGCCTGCGGCAGTCCAAAATCGCTCCCGGCGATTTTGTCGAACCTGCGCATGCGGGGATCAAAACCCCGTGCCTTACCGCTTGGCTGCGCCCCAACAATCTCGTGTCTTTCAGGCCGTCGTCGATTCGTGCTCGAGTCGGTCGAGCAGCGGCGACCGGTTTCTGCCGCGGGCAATA
>JASFQN010000213.1:0-4024 GCA_050115425.1 Gammaproteobacteria bacterium
CCGGCAAGAAGAAGGTGACCGGCAAGAAGAAGGCGGCCGGCAAGAAGAAGGCCGTGTCGCGAAAGAAGCGGGGACGCCGGCGCTAGATTCCCGGCGGCGTCACCCATGGAACAGCCAGCGGCGCCTTCGGGCGCCGCTGCTTTTTCAGTCCCCGCGCAAAATCACCAGCTTGCCACCCTCGATGCCCAGGGCCGTCCGGCCTTCCAGCAAGGCCAGCACTTCGTTACCGGCCGCCTGGCGTCGCCAGCCCCGCAACAGAGGAATATCGCGTTTGCCCTGCACGAGCCGGTCCAGATCCTTGCGTGTCACGAGATTGGCCGGACTGATCGCCTGGCCCTCGCCCACGAGGCGTATGAGTGCCATCACGGCATCGGCCATCGCTTCCTGCGCCGACGTCAAGCGGGCCCCTTTCTTTTGTTCGCGGATGCCCGGCCCCTGGCGTGCCTGCTCGATGAGTGCGAGAACTCTGTCGCCCTCGCGCCTGGCGAGGTCCGGATTCAGACCCCGCGTCGCTTCCAGGTCGGCACGGTTCACGGGCAGCCGTCGGGCGAGATCCAGCAGGATGTCGTCGCCGAGAATCCACTTGCGTGGTCGGTCCCGTCGCATTGCCTGTTCCTCGCGCCAGCCGGCCAGCAGAGCGAGCGCACCGCGCTGCCTGGGCTTGAGCTTTTGGGTGCCCTTCACGCGCAACCATGCGGTGTCCGGATTCGGACGGTAGGTATCCGGGTCCGCCAACAGGTTGTGTTCGTCATCCAGCCAGTGCAGGCGGCCGTGTTCGGCAAGGCGTTCACGCAGTGTTCGATAGACGCTGCCCAGGTAGCGGACATCATCCACTGCATAGGCGAGAACTTCCGATGGCAACGGGCGTCGGGACCAGTCCGCCCGCGTGTGGGCCTTCTCCAGGTGGACGTCCAGCAGTTCCCTCACGACCGTCGCGTAACCGGGTTGATCCTTGAACCCGGCCAGGCTCGCGGCAAGTTGAGTATCGAATACCGGCCCCGGCACCCGCCCGTAAATGTGATAAAAGAGTTCAAGGTCCTGCCGGCCGGCATGGAATACCTTGGTGACGGCGGGGTCGAACAACAGTTCGGCCAGGGGATCGAGCGAGTCGAGCGCAAGCGGGTCCACGCACGCCATCGTGCCGTCAGGCGCAGCGATCTGGATCAGGCACAATTGCGGGTAGTAGGTCTTTTCCCGCATGAATTCGGTATCCAGGGCCAGCCATTCGCTCCCGCGGAGGCGGCTGACCAGCGCGCCCAGGGCGGGGGCGGTGTCAATGTAGAGAAAGTCGCTCACGTGAAATCCTGTTGCGTAACTGATCGGTTGGAACAAGTCGGCCGACGGCCTGCCCGCATTTGAGAGCGGAACCGCAAAGGGTATCATGGCGCCGTGATACGCGTACTCACAGGGACAGTTTCTTGACCGCACTGCTCAGGACCTTTGTGGAAATATGCCTGTTTCGGCTTCCTCCGCAGGTACTGCCGGACTCCCGATTTCTGCTTGGCCTGACCGTGATCGTCTATGCCGCACTGGGTGTCCTGCAGATGCTCGTGGACGGAATGCGATGGTTGCCGACACTGGTCATCGGCATTCTCGATCCGCTGCTGCTGGCCGAGTTCATCTGGCTGGCGCTTTACTTCCGTAACCGCAAGGGCCGCTTCCGTCAGACGGCCACGGCGGCATTCGGGACGGGCGTGGTGCTTACTCTGGTGGCCATTCCGGTGCTTGCAACGGCCGGAGCGCTGGGTGCCGGGCCATTCACCGGGCTGCTGGTATGGGTGATATTCTTCTGGGGTATCGCGGTGCTGGCGCACATTCTGCGACACGCGCTTGAGATACGCGGCCTGGCGTCGGGCCTTCTGGCATTCGCCTACACCCTCGCAACACTGATACTTTACAGCGGGTTGTTTCCGCCGGCGGGAAGCTAGGGCATGCATATTCATATTCTCGGTATCTGCGGCACCTTCATGGGTGGAGTGGCCGCACTCGCCCGCGAAGCAGGTCATCATGTCACCGGGTCGGATGCCAATGTCTATCCGCCGATGAGCACGCAGCTCGAGGCCCTGGGGATCGAGGTCATTGAAGGCTACGATCCGTCCCAGCTTGCCCCGGAACCGGATTGTGTGCTGATCGGCAATGCGCTTTCGCGCGGCAATCCCTGCGTGGAGCATGTTCTGGATCACGGTCTTGCCTACACGTCCGGCCCGCAGTGGCTGGCCGAGAATATCCTGGCCGACCGCTGGGTGGTCGCCGTCGCGGGCACGCACGGCAAGACCACCACCGCAAGCATGGTGGCCTGGCTGCTCCAACACGCCGGGCTGGAGCCGGGGTTCCTCATCGGCGGCGTGCCCCGGAACTTCGAGGAGTCCGCGCGCCTTGGCCACCACCCGTTCTTTGTGGTCGAAGCGGATGAATACGACACGGCATTTTTCGACAAGCGCTCCAAGTTCGTGCATTACCGGCCACGTACCCTGGTGCTCAACAATCTGGAATACGACCATGCGGACATCTTCCCGGATCTCGCGAGCATCGAGCGTCAGTTTCACCATCTGGTCAGGATTGTTCCCGCCAGTGGGCTGATCCTTGTCAACGGGGCTGATGGAAACCTGGCCCGCGTCCTCGACATGGGCTGCTGGACGCCTGTGCAACGTTTTGGTTTCACGGCCGATGATGACTGGCAGGCCGTGCCGTCGGGTGCGGATGGCGGACGATTCCAGGTGTTTCACCCGCGCCAGGTGCCGGGCGAGAGCGGAACCGGCATGCCCGGACGGCACAACATCAGCAACGGGGTGGCGGCCATTGCTGCCGCGGTGCATTGCGGTGTTCCCCCGACCATGGCAGTAGAGGGCCTTTCAGGCTTTGCCGGCGTCAGGCGGCGCATGGAACTGCGTGGTGAAGTGTCGGGCATCCGGGTGTTTGACGATTTCGCGCATCACCCGACCGCAATTTCCACCACGCTCGAGGGCGCCCGGCGCCAGGCGCCCGGACGGCGCATTGTGGCGGTACTCGAACCGCGTTCCAACACCATGCGTGCCGGTATCCACCGGGAAACGCTGGGGCCGTCTCTGGCGGGAGCCGATACGGTCTTCATCTTCCGGCCGCCGGGTCTTCAATGGGATCTCGACAGCATGGCGGCAAGCCACCACAGCGCCTCCGTATTCGACGCCGTTGAAGATCTTGTCGGCGCCGTGGTTGACCAGGCGCGTGTCGGTGATGACATCGTGGTCATGAGCAATGGCGGATTCGGGGGAATTCATGAGCAACTGCTCGGCCGGCTGGCCTCCGACATGCCGAACCGGGATTCTTCCTTATCGGAGCCGGCGGGGAGGCGAAAGTGAATCAGGGCTGCATAACCCTTGCCATGACGGGCGCGTCGGGCGCGCCGTACGGCTTGCGACTGCTGGAAGTGCTGATTGCCGCGGGACGGCCCGTCAACCTGCTGCTGTCGAAGCCCGCACAGATTGTGCTGGGCACGGAAACGGACCTGGACCTGCCGGGCCGGGGGGTCGACATTGAGCGTTTCTTTACCGAGCGTTTCAAGGCGGCGCCCGACCAGTTGCGGGTTTTTGGTCGAGAGGAATGGACCGCGCCTGTGGCCAGCGGATCGAATGCGCCGGAAGCCATGGTCGTTTGCCCGTGCACCACCGGAACCCTCGCTTCGATTGCCACGGGGACCAGCCGCAATCTGATCGAGCGTGCCGCGGATGTGGTCATCAAGGAACGCCGCAAGCTGGTGCTGGTCGTTCGCGAAACTCCGCTGTCGGAAATACATCTGGACAACATGCTGCGCCTCGCACGGGCCGGTGCGGTTGTCATGCCGGCGAGTCCCGGCTTCTATCACCGGCCTGCGACCGTGTCCGCCCTGGTGGATTTCATGGTGGCGCGTATCCTCGATCACCTGGCCATTGCTCACGAACTGACTGCGCGATGGGGCGATCAGCGTCTTCCCCGCTTAGCTGAATAGGCCATGGTCGAAGCGGATTCCGAAATTGCGCTGTTTCCGCTGCATACGGTCCTGTTTCCC
>JASFQN010000214.1:0-4009 GCA_050115425.1 Gammaproteobacteria bacterium
GGCCAGGTCCACCCTGCGGCCCCGGACCAGCACCAGACCGAGCAGGGATATCTTCTCCCGCGCCACGGCCTGCCCCCGGCGGCGATTCCAGGATTCGCCGGAAATCTCCCGGCGCAGCAGCGAGCCCCCCATCCGTTCGATCCAGGCGGGCTCCACCTGCGCCACCGTACGCGCGAAAACACGGCTGGTTTCCACCCGTTCCGCGCTCATGATCCAGCGAGGCTTGCGTGAGGCCAGCCCCGATCCCGGAAAGATCAGAAACTTCTGGCCCCTGGCACCGAGATAATCGCCCTGTTCGGTGCGCATCCCTACGCCTTCCAGGAAGCCGCTCAGCAGCGCGGTGTGCAGCCTTTCGTAGTCGGCCGGTGTGTCGTTGATGGTCAGGCGGAGTTCCCGGGCCGTCGTCCTGAGCTGGGTATGCACATCCTTCCATTCCCGCCACCGCAGGTAGGAGATGAAATTCTCCCTGCACCACTTGCGCAGCTTGTTGCCGGAAAGATGGGCCGCGGCCTCGCCGCAAGCCCGCCACAAGTTGAGCAGACTGACGAAATCCGAACGTTCGTCGGCAAAGGCCCTGTGTCGCTCGTCGGCCTCGGCGCGTTTCTCCGCCGGACGCTCGCGCGGATCCTGGGCGCCGAGCGCGGCGGCAATCACCAGCATCTCGTCCAGGCAGTCCAGTTCGGCTCCGGCCAACACGAGGCGCGCCAGGCGCGGATCCACCGGAAACCGGGCAATGCGCCGGCCGAGCGGGGTCAGGCGGCGCCGGTCATCGAGCGCGCCGATTTGTTGCAGCAACCGATAGCCGTCGCGGACAAAGCGTGGATCCGGCGCATCCACGAACGGGAAATCTTCCGGATCACCCAGGCCGAGGACCCGCATTTGCAGGATCACGCTGGCAAGGTTGGTCCGCTGGATTTCCGGTTCGGTGAATTCGGGGCGTTGAGCAAAATCGTCCTCGGAATAGAGGCGGATGCATACGCCCTCGCGGAGCCGGCCACAGCGGCCGGCACGCTGGTTGGCGCTGGCCTTCGAGATTCGCTCGATCGGCAATCGCTGTACCTTGGTGCGATAGCTGTATCGGCTGACACGTGCCCGGCCCGGATCCACGACGTAGTGAATCCCCGGAACCGTCAGCGATGTCTCTGCGATGTTGGTCGACAGTACGATGCGCCGGCCGGCATGCGGCTGAAAAATGCGATCCTGATCCGCGGCGGACAGGCGCGAATAGAGTGGCAGAATTTCAGTATGCGGGGGATGGTGCTTGCGCAGGGCCTCGGCTGTATCACGAATCTCGCGTTCTCCCGCCAGAAACACGAGCACATCGCCCGCCCCTTCCCGCGCGAGCTCGTCCACTGCGGCCACGATGCCTTCGGTCTGGGTCAGGTCGTCGCCGTCCTCGTGCTCCGAGACGAGCGGCCGGTAGCGGATTTCCACCGGCCATGTCCGGCCAGTGACCGAGATCACCGGGGCATCGTCAAAATGACGCGAGAAACGCTCGGTATCGATGGTTGCCGAGGTAATGATCAGCTTCAGATCGGGGCGCCTTGGCAACAGCCGCTTGAGAAAGCCGAGCAGGAAATCGATGTTCAGACTGCGTTCGTGAGCCTCGTCCAGTATGAGCACTTCGTAACGCAGCAGGTCGGGGTCGTTGCGAATCTCTGCCAGCAGGATGCCATCGGTCATCAGCTTGACCTGGCAGGTCGGGCTCGCGCGATCGCTGAAACGCACCTTGTAGCCAATCAGTTCGCCCGGACGGGTTCCCGTTTCCTCGGCGATGCGGCTGCAAACGCTGCGCGCCGCCACGCGGCGCGGCTGGGTATGGCCTATCAGGCCCTGTGCGCCGAAGCCCATTTCCAGACAGATCTTGGGCAACTGGGTGGTCTTTCCGGAACCCGTTTCACCCGCCACGACGATGACCTGGTGGTCTTCGATCAGACGGCGGATCTCCTCCCGGCGCTCGACGACAGGCAAATCCTGCGGGTAACGGATGGGTGGACGGGCGCTGCGGCGGCAGGCCACTTCCTCCTCACCACGCCCCAACAGGCTCTCGAGGGCGTGGCGGACGGCGTCATCGCCAGGCGTCCTGCGGAGCCTGCCGAGCAGCGTGAGCGCGCGGGGCCGCTCGCGCAATGGAATCCCCGCAATGCGCTCCTCCAGCTCCTGCAGAGCGGGTCGGCGGCGAGCATGCTCAGGCATTGCGTCCCCGGTCATACCCCGCCGGCGGAGTCAGGCTCCGCAAGGCGTGAAAGGCCGGTCGGGCCCGCCTCCCGTAAAACCCACGGCGCGCGGAGACACACCACGCACCCGCAGACAACGGCGTCAGCCGCGATCGTCACTTCCGTCTCCCGGATTCCGGCTCCCCGATCGCTCCCGCCGCTTGGCCTCATTCCAGAGTCGGTCCAGAACCTCCAGCGGCTGGCCTTCGCGCGCCAGCCCCTTCGCCGCCAGCCCGGCCTCCACGGCACGGAAGCGTCGTTCGAACTTGGCGTTGGTCCTGCGCAAAGCGGCCTCCGGATCAAGTTTCAGATGCCGTGCGAGATTGACCACGGCGAACAAGAGATCGCCGAGCTCGTCCTCCAGGCGTTCGCGCGAGCCCTTTCCGTCGATCTCGGCGCGCAACTCCGCCCATTCCTCATCGATCTTCTCCATGGGTCCCGATACCTCCGGCCAGTCGAAGCCGGTGCGGCTGGCACGGCGTCCGAGCTTCGCCGCACGGGACAGGGCCGGGAGGGCCAGCGGCACGTCCTGCAACGCGCTGGCGTCCGGGCCGGCTTTGTCCGCCCGTTCGGCGGCCTTGAGGGCTTCCCAGGCCCGTGTCTGGCCGTCGCTGGAGTTGATGTCGGCGTCTCCGAACACATGGGGATGGCGCCGGACAAGCTTGTCGCTGATGCCCTCGACAACGCCCGCGAAATCGAATTGTCCCTTCTCCTCCGCCAGCCGGGAATGAAAGACGACCTGGAAGAGAAGGTCGCCCAATTCCTCCCGAAGGGCGGCCGCGTCCTCGCGCTGGATGGCGTCGATCACCTCGTAGGCTTCCTCCAGGGTGAAAGGCGCAATGCTCGCGAAGGTCTGCTCCAGATCCCAGGGACATCCGTGCGCGGGGTCACGCAGCACGGACATGATTTCGAGCAATTTCTCTACTTTGGATTCCATGCCATTGTATTGATTGGTTTATTTTCGTCGGATCGGAGCCGCTCCAGGAGATTTACCAACATGGCAGCAGTGGCTCCCCAGATGCAGTACTGCTCGAACTGGAAGGCGTAGAAACGGACCTCGCGATCACCGAACCGCCTGCGCTGGCGCTGCAGATTGCCACGGTCGGCCAGCCAGTCGAGAGGCACTTCGAAAGCTTCCGCCACTTCATGGGGATCGAGCCTGAGAGCAAACCCCGGCCGGACGAGACCGACCACGGGTGTCACGACAAAACCGGTCACCGTCCGATAGAGGTCCAGGTAGCCTGCGATTTCCACGCGTTCCCGGCCCAGCCCGATCTCTTCGAACGTCTCGCGCAGCGCAGTGTCCCGCGGGCCACGGTCCACGCGCTCGACACTGCCCCCGGGGAAACTCACCTGGCCGGGATGATCCGGCAAATGCTCGGTCCGCCGGGTGAAGAGAATGCTGGGCCCCGCCTCGTGGGTCACAATGGGCACCAGCACCGCGGCCTCGCGCTCCGCTGCGACCGCCGCACTGGTGCCGAGATCGCCCCGCACGGCCCCGCCCTCCGCGAGCGACGGAGGTTCGCGCAGCAGACGCTCACGAAGCCAGTCAGGCATGCAACGCACCGGATCGGCTCATGGTGGAGTCACCGCTTGCGAAAGCCCACAACGAGCACGGCCACGCCGAGACCCAGGGCCACCGCACCGGCCACCGGCGGCACATTGAGGGAATGTTCCTTTTCCGCGCTCAGCTTCAGCGGCCCGACTTCGACAACCGGCTCGCTGCGGGTGAAACTGAACTTGCCCACGGCAAGGCCGGCCAGTCCGCCGGCAATGAGCAGAACTCCAATAAT
>JASFQN010000215.1:0-3999 GCA_050115425.1 Gammaproteobacteria bacterium
CTTCCGTTGGCGTTGCCGGCGGTGAGCCGCTCGTGGCGACGTTCGATGCCGGCGACGGCGCCGGCAGTCGCGGTACGCGCAACAGCAGCGTTCCCAACCGGCCCTCGGGATTGGCAATCAGGGAGTCGAGTATTCCCACAAAAGTCTTGCCGATCTGTTCGAGCCGTTCGAACCCGATGTCATCCACAGTCGACAGCAGCTCGATGCGGTATCGTTCCCCGGGGGTCACGACGAGGGTGAGTGGATAATTTGTCCGGATGGCCGACGACACCCGCTTGACCGTCAGGGTCTCCCCCCATTGGCGAGCCACGGAACCGAGCGCGAAATTCTGGAACACCAGCAGGCTTTCAAACAGCGCGCTGCCGGGCGGCAATTCCGCCCATTCATGGAGTTCGGCGAGCGAGGCATTCTGAAAATGATTGATCCGGGCATGCAGCTGGCGAAGCGCATCGAGCCAGTCACTGACGCGTTGATCGGGCGCCACATTCAGTCGCACCGGCATGTCGTTGACCATCGGACCGACAATGCTTTCTCCGCCCGGAATTCCGGTGGTGCGTCCGGTAAAAACCATCCCGATGGTGACGTCGAAGGTTTCGGTGAGGCCGGCGATCACCAGCGACCAGGCCGCCTGCACCACCCCGCTCGGCGTCATTCGCCGTTGCCGGGCGAACCGTTCCAGTCGCTCGCTCCGGTTCGGGGCGAGCTCGAGTTCGACATGCGAACGATGGCCGGGCGAAGAACGCCCGGCCAGGGGGCGCGTGGCCACCACTGGACGACCGAGCTGCCCACGCCAGAAATCCGCGTATTCGGAGCGATCACGCCCGTCCAGCCAGGCCATGTATTCGCGGTAGCGCCCCGGTGCCGGAAGTCTGGCGAGGTTGCCGGTTCGATGAGCGTCATACAGGGTGGCCAGGTCGGCAAGAAGCACCGGCCACGACCAGCCGTCGATCTGCAGATGGTGATAGGTCCAGACGAGTACCCACTGACGCGGGCCCGTGTGCATGAGCGCGACGCGCGTGAGAGGGCCGCGGGTCACATCAAACGGACGCGCCTCGTCGGCGGCCAGATAGTCGCTGAGCCTCGCCTGCTGCGTTTCCGGCTTGTCCTGCCTCCAATCCTGATGTTCGACCGGCAGATCGAGACCCCGCAGGACAACCTGGCAGGCCTGTTCCAGCCCTTCATCGACGAAGGCCGTACGCAGAATTTCGTGCCGGGCGAGGAGGTCTCGCCATGCCGCCTGCATCGCGTGCAGGTCGAGCTCCCCTTCCAGCTCGAACACCCACTGGCCGAGCCCGATATCGGCGCCCGTACCGCAGAGCGCATGATAAAGCCGCTGCATCGGGGACAGCGGGAGAATCTCCTCCACTTCATCAAGGGCGACCGGAAAGTGGTCGAGCGCCGCCTGGTCCAGCCCGGCCAGAGGAAAGTCCTCCGGTGTGCGGCTGGCGCGCTGCCTTGTCATCGAAGCCTCAAGCAGTTCACGCATCGAATCGCCGAGTTGACCCGCGAGCGTGGCGGCCTGCTCTTCAGGCACTTTCTCGGGATGGTGGCAAAGCGTAATGTCCGGCGTAAGGCCGTTGCGCTGCCCGATCCGGACCTCGAGCGGGTGACAGAGGCAGACGCTGGCCTGTGGATTCCGGGCGGCCTGTGTGCCCAGTTCGACAAACAGGCGAGACCTGACGGGCGCCATCGTCAGGTCGACGGCATCCACCCAGATCGTCGCCGGCCGGGAGCTGCCGACCGCTGCCTGCATCCGCGACTTCAATCGTGCGAGTCGATCAAGCGGGTCCCTGGCCGGCCCATTGTCCAGCGCCAGCCTTTGCAGTCCGGTCAGACGGCCCACGGTGCGTGATGCCTCCCCTGCCGGCCGCAGTGAGACTTCATATTCGACAACGGGAGCCATAGCATCCGGCATTGTGCGTTCCCATGCGTCGGCCAAAGCCGCCAACACGAGCGTGCGCGTATCGACACCGAGCGTGCGCCGGGCGGCGTCCACCAGCTCCTCCCGCCAGATCTCCGGCAGAGCGACCTGATGCAGGCAGGCCGGACCGGACTCCACCCAATCGTTCAGTTCGCCGTTCTTGACGTGCTCCTGCGCGGAGAGCCATTCCCGGTAACCATCATCCGATGTGGGAATCCAGTGCGCATTGGACCGTTTCAGGGCGCGGTATGCAGCCTCGACATCTTCGATGATCAGTTGCCAGGATGTCGCGTCGGCGGCCACGGCATGGATCGCGACAGCGATCCGGTCTTCCTCGGCGGGGCGTGTATGGAACCATGCAACCCTGATCAGGCGACCCGCGGCGGCATCCAGCGAGTCGGCCATGTCGGAGGCGGTCAGCGAGATGGCGTTCGTGCATTCATCGTCATCGAGATGACTCACTTCGATCCGTGAGAAGACCAGGCTTTCAGCCGCGGGCACCGCCGAGGCATTGCGCCGGCCGGCACCGTCGAGGTGATAGCGCACCCGCAACGCCGCATGGCGCTGGACGGTCGCCAGCCAGGCGCTTTCAAGCGTATCGACATCCATGTTGCCGGGAACGGCGAAGATACGCGTCTGCGTCCGTGGCGAGCGGCGGGCGCCATCCCGCAGAAAATTCATCCCCTGGGCACGCGTCAACGGCAGCGCCATGACTGGCTCGGATTCAGCTTCACGAGGCGTGCCCGCACATGCCGCGAGATCGGAGAGCCGTGAATGGGTGAACACGGTGAGCGGGTCGATTGTCAGCCCGGCTTCACGCGCCCTGCGCACGACCTCCAGGCAGACAATGGAATCGCCGCCGAGCTGGAAGAAGTCGTCGGATCGCTGGACGACGGGTTGCTCGAGGACATCGCCCCAGATCGCGGCAAGACAGGATTCGACCGATCCCCGCGGCGGATCGGACGGACCACTCGAGGTTTCATCGACACGGCCCGGATCCGGCAGGGCTCGCGTATCGGTCTTGCCATTGGCGGTCAGCGGAATTTCCGCAATGCTCAGGACACGCGCCGGCACCATGTGGGCGGGAAGCAGCCGGGATACGCGTTCGCGAAGCGTCTGTTCACTTCCCTCGGAGCCGTCCCCGACCACATAGCCGATCAGACGTCGCGTACCGCCCGCGCTGTCGCGCGCGACCACGACGGCATCCGCGCCTCCGGCCGCTGCGCGAAGCGCGGCCGTGACCTCGCCCAGGTCGATGCGGAAACCACGAATCTTGACTTCATGGTCCTTGCGGCCGAGATAGGAAAGTTCGCCGTTCGGAAGGCGGCGCGCGTAGTCGCCCGAGCGATAGACATGGCATTCCGGATCGCGCGAGAACGGATCGGGAACAAAGCGTTCCTCGTTCAATTCGGGTCGATTGAGATAGCCGAGTGCCACGCCGTCACCGCCGACCCACATCTCGCCGGCCACGCCCGGCGGCACCGGATGACCGTCCGCATCCATCAGCAGGACATAAAGATCAGGAAGTGGCCAGCCGATGGGAGAGCCGCTGGGATCAATCGTGTCGGCGAGGGATACGGGGCGGTAGGTTACATGCACGGTGGTTTCGGTAATACCGTACATGTTCACCAGGCGGGGCACGTCCTGGCCGTGCCTCTCAATCCATTTTCGCAGGCCAGCGTAGTCGAGCGCTTCGCCACCGAAAACGATCAGACGAAGATAATCGAGATCGGCCGCAGCCTCTTCGTCCACCGCGACCAGTTGGCGGAACGCGGAGGGTGTCTGACTGAGTACGCTGATTTGCCGATCGCGCAGCCACTCGTGAAACAGTTCAGGCGACCGGGTGAGTCGCTGCGGGACGATTTCGAGTCGCCCGCCATGCAACAGGGCACCCCATATTTCCCAGACCGAAAAATCAAACGCGAACGAATGGAACATGCTCCAGGCATCAATGGCCCGGGGCTTGAGCCAGCCGCGGCAGACATCGAACAGACGCACGGCATTGTGGTGCGATACCCGCACGCCCTTGGGACGACCGGTCGAGCCGGAGGTATAGATCAGGTACGCTGTGTCACCGC
>JASFQN010000216.1:0-3995 GCA_050115425.1 Gammaproteobacteria bacterium
ATGGTGGCGGTGATGGAGCGGGTTTCGCCGTCACGAATCACCTTGAGATCGACCCTGGAGCCGACCGGCAGCAGCCCGATCACGTTCTTGAGGTCGAACAGGTTGGCCACCTTCTTGCCGTTGGCCTCGATGATCACGTCACCCTGCTTGATGCCGGCCTTGTCCGCGCCGGAGCCCGGCGTGACCTGGCCCACCACGGCGCCGTGGGTGACGTTCTTGAGACCCAGCGCGTCGGCCAGCTCCGGAGTCAGGTTCTGAATGCTCACGCCGAGCACGCCGCGCTCGATCTTGCCGTTCTTGATCAACTGGTTCATGACCGTCTGGGCCATGTTGATGGGAATGGCGAAGCCGATACCGATGTTGCCGCCGCTGCGCGAGAGGATGGCGGTGTTGATGCCCACCAGTTCACCGCGCAGGTTGACCAGCGCGCCGCCCGAGTTGCCGGGGTTGATGGAGGCGTCTGTCTGAATGAAGTCCTGGTAACTGTTCTGGTCGTTGAGGTTGAGTCCCACGCGACCCAGGCCGGAGACAATGCCCGAGGTCACGGTGTGCTCCAGGCCGAAGGGGTTGCCGATGGCGACCACGAAATCCCCCACCTGGAGCTGGCTGGAGTTGCCCAGCGGCACCTGGGTGAGGTTTTTGGCGTCGATCTTGATCACGGCGACGTCGGTTTCCGGGTCGGCGCCGATGACCTTGGCATCGAACTCGCGGTCGTCATTCAGCTTGACCGTGATTTCATCGGCATGCTCGATGACGTGGTTGTTGGTGAGGATGTAACCGTTCTTCGCATCCACGATCACGCCCGAACCCAGCGCCTGGTATTCGCGCTGCTGCGGCTGCTCGGGCACGTTGAAGAAATGCCGGAAGAAGGGGTCGTTGAGCAGCGGATTCTGCTGCACCTCGACATGGCCCTTGGTGGAAATATTGACCACCGCCGGCGTCACCTGCTTGATCATCGGCGCCAGCGTGGGCACGCCCTGCTCGGTCTGCATGGCCGGCAACGCGGCCTGGGCCACCGGGGTGAGGAAGGCGGTCGCGAGGGCGAATGCCGCGACGGCAAAAATTCGGATTTGCTTCATTCTGCGTCTCCGCTGTTGACTGATAGCGTTTTGGAAATCGGTTCTTCGTTGCCGGGAGGGCGGGAAAAGCCTGAGGGGACATGACGTCCGACTCCCCCGGGTTGGCCCGGAATCCACGCCGGCCGGAGCCGGCCGGTCAGCCCTCCGGTAGAGGACCGCTGTTCAATTCCACACGGCACCGTGCACCGGGCCCCCGCCCGGCGGAAAGACAGTATGGAATTGACCAACGGTCCCTAGAACAAACGGACATCGAGGGCGGAGACAAAGTTCCCTCCGCCCTCGATGCACCGATCCCGGCGCCGCGACGCCGGGTGCCGCTATCAGGACTTCACCGCGATTCGCCGCGGCATGACCTTGGCCTGCTTGGGGATCGCCACCTCGAGTTCGCCGTCGTGACAGCGGGCCGTGATCTTTTCCGCGTCCGCGGAATCCGGCAGGCTGAAACGGCGGTAGAACCGGCCGCCCATCCGCTCGACGCGACGATAGCCGGCACGCTCTTCACGGCTTTCGGTGTGGCGTTCACCGCGGATGGTGAGCACGCCGTTTTCCATTGTCACTTCGATGTCTTCCGGCTTCACGCCCGGGACGTCGGCATGCAGGATGAAACGATCCTCTTCTTCCTTGATGTCCACCGCCGGGGTCCAGTCGCTGGTCGCGGAATCGGTGGTGCCTTCCGGGCCGGCGGGCATGGTGTCCACAAAACGGCTCAACTCGCGGCTGAGCTGGTTCATCATCTGCCAGGGTTCATAACGCATCATGGCCATGGGAATACCTCCTTGATCACCTGAAATCAGTATCCGGCTGGGCCGTTGTGAGATTTGAATAGGGGTGGGTGAGAAGTTTTCAAGGGGGGCGAGTGTCGCAGCTTCGTTTGGGGATCCCCCCCTCCGTTCCCCCCGCCTGCCGAAAGGGGAAGGGCCTTTCGTTCGGCTCCCGAGGCCAGAAGGCATGTCCTCTCCTGCTCGCAACGGCGGGAAGAACAAAAAAGGGGCGCCCGAAGGCGCCCCTGGCAGATCCGGGCGGTGAGCGGATTACTTGCCGCCGTCGCCCTGGTCGTCGGACATGGCATTGTCCTTGTTCATGCCCTGGTCGCCGGAGTCGTCCTTGTTCATGCCCTGGTCGGAGGACATGGCGGCCGAGGCCGGCGCCGCAACATAGTCGAAGCTCTTCTCATCCAGAACCTGGCCGGTGTCGGCCACCACCTGCACGGTCCAGGTGCCGGTCCAGTCCGGCAGCAGGTTCTTGGAAGACCATACGCGCCAGCGGTTGCCCTTGACATTGAAGCTGACGGCCGCCATCTGCTGGCCGTCGTGCATCCAGCGGTGGGTCACCTGGTGGCCGGACAGGCCGTCCAGTTCGGTGAAGAAATACACCTGGCGGTGCACGTTGGTGAGCTTGTTCACGTCATCGGTGGGTTCGCGGTTGTTCACCTCGGTGGTGAACTGGGCGCGCGCTACCGAGTCCGCCGGCAACCTGGCGGGCTGTGCCGGCATGGCCGGCTCGGCGGGCTTCGCAGGCTCGGCCGGTTTGGCAGGCATGGCCGGCTCGCTCTGTGACTGTAGCGAGGCCGGTTGGGCCGGACTGGACTGCGGCATCTGGTCGGTCGCCGGTGCCGGATCCGCGGCGACGGCGATGCCCGAGGCCCCCAGCAACAGGCCGAAAAGGGCGCAATGAATGGTCATCTTCATGATGCAATCTCCCCGAGAGCTTCCCGCACCGCCGGTGCGTCGCCGCCTGGCGGCACCGGCAATGGCCAAAAGCCCTCTCAGAAAGTTCCTGTGAATGCGTGCTCCCGCCTTGCGGGGCGGGCGCCTGCGCCAGAGTATTCGGCGCGACGACACTGTACAATCCTCAAAGACTCCTTGTCAGTGATGTCACGCACGCTTCGCGTGCCCAACCGGGAGCCGGCCTTGGACTTCAGTCTCTGGATCATTCTCGCCTGCCTGGGCGCCGGCGCGCTCGCCGGGCTGGTCGCCGGACTGCTGGGCATCGGCGGCGGCCTGGTGGTGGTGCCCGCCCTGCTCTTCGTGCTCGGCGGGCAGGCTTTCCCTCCCGATCTGCAGATGCATCTGGCGATCGGCTCTTCGCTGGCCACCATCGTTTTCACTTCCAGTTCCTCTACTTTCGCGCATCACCGCAAGGGCGCGGTGCGCTGGGACATCTTCTGGCGGATTGCACCGGGTGTCGTGGCCGGCGGGTTCATCGGTTCCGGCCTGGCCCACCTGGCCAGTTCGGGCCTTCTGGAGACCATCTTTGGCATCTTCGAACTGGCGGTGGCCGTGCATATCCTGCTCGACCGCGAGCCGCCGCCCGGATCGCGGGTGCCGGGCCCGCTCGGGCTGCTGGGCTCCGGCACCGCGATTGGCGCGCTGGCTTCCTTCCTGGGCGTGGGCGGCGGCGTACTGACCGTGCCGTTCCTGCTCTGGTGCCGGGTTCAGGTACTGGAGGCCGTGGCGACCTCGGCGGTCTGCACACTGGCCGTTGCGCTGGCCGGCACGGCCGGCTTCATTGTGTCCGGCTGGAACGCGCCGGGATTGCCCGCCGGGGCCACCGGCTACGTATACTGGCCCGCGGTGGCCGGGGTATCGGTCGCCAGCATGCTGGTCGCGCCCCTGGGGGCGAAGCTGGCCCATCGGCTGCCGCGCCGAGGCCTGAAACTGATCTTCGCCGGGTTGCTTGCCGTGGTGGGCACCCGGTTGCTGATGGGATAGGAAACACGCGAATGAGAAAGCTCCTGCCTCTGATCGCCCTTGGCCTGATGCTGGCACCCGCCGCCCGCGCGGCCACATCGGACAATGGCTCCGCCAAGCAAGGCAATGCGCCGGTATTCGACACCTACTATGGTGGCAGCTTCGGCATCGTGGACAACTACGACGCTGCCGGCTCCGATCCGGCCTGGAACGCAGGCATTCGCTA
>JASFQN010000217.1:0-3973 GCA_050115425.1 Gammaproteobacteria bacterium
TTGGTCTTCACCGCGCGCAGGCCCATGTGCTTGCCCAGCGCCGTGTCGGTGGTGAGCACACCGGCCTGCCAGCCGACGCAATGGGCCTTCAGCCAGTCGCCAAGCTGGGCGTAGAGCCCGCCCAGGTCGCCATCCCCGCCAAGGCGTTCGCCGTAAGGCGGGTTGGTGAGCACCAGCCCGGGATGCAGATCGCGGGGAAACGCCCCCTCGCCCAGATCGCGACGTTCCACCCGCACGGGCGGCCAGACCCCGGCGGCATCGGCATTGATGCGCGCCGCGCGGATCGCGGCCGGATCGCGGTCCAGGCCCTGGATGCGCGGAATGCGTCGCGTGCCGCGCTCACGGCGCTCGATTGCATCGGCCTTCAATCGTTGCCAGGTTTCGGGATCGTGGCCGCGCCAGCGCGAGAACCCCCAGTAATCGCGCAGCAGGCCGGGTGCGACGTCGCCCGCCATCCAGGCGGCTTCGACGAGCAACGTCCCCGACCCGCACAGCGGGTCCAGAAAGCTGCCCCCCTCGGCGGCGATCTCCGGCCAGCCGCATTTGTAGAGCAGGCCCGCGGCCAGGGTTTCCTTCATGGGCGCGGCCACGCCCTCCTGCCGGTAGCCGCGCCGGTGCAGCGGCTCGCCGGCCAGGTCCACGGCCACCGAGGCGCGCTCGCGATGCAGATGCACATTGATGCGCAGGTCCGGCCGCTCGCGGCTCACCGAGGGCCGCTCGCGACCCAGCCGGCGGAAGCGGTCCACCACGCCGTCCTTGACCTTTTGTGCGCCGAACTGCGTATTGCGGATGGCCGGGCTGGTGCCGGTGAAATCCACCGCGAGGGTGTCGTTGGCACCCAGGTGATCCTCCCACGCGATTGCCGTGACGCCGCCATGCAGGGCGTCGGCGTCCGCGGCCTCGAACTCGCCCAGGCGCAGAAGAATGCGGCTGGCGGTGCGCGACCACAGGCAGGCGCGATAGGCCAGCTCCAGCGGGCCCGTGAAGCTCACGCCGCCGTGCTGCTCGCGGGCGTCGGCGGCGCCAAGCGCCTCGAGTTCGTCGCGCAGGACGGGTTCGAGGCCACGGGCGGCCGTGGCGAAAAGGGTGTGTGTTTGGATCATGAACGGGACGTCGGGCGATGCATCAACGGAAGGGCGGACCGGAAATCCACGAGACCAGCGAATAGCGGCAGCCCCGCGTGACCGCACGCACGGTGTGCGGCAGGTAGGAGGGAAATACGATCAGGCTGCCGCGTTCCACCGGCGCGGGCTCCGCACGAGCGAAGAACTTGATCTCGCCGCCTTCGTAGTCGGCCGGATCGGACAACTGCACCGACATGCTGAGCTTGCGTGCGGAGAGGTATTCCTCGCCGATGTCCATGTGCCAGTCGTAATGGCCGCCCGGTTCGTAACGGGCGAGCTGAAAGCCCTCATAGAAGCCATGCAGTTCGAACCGGAAGAACTCGTTGACCTTGAGCAGCGCCTGTTCCAGGCGGGCAAAAATCCATTCGGTTTTCTCGTCCGGCTGGATGAAGCAGACCAGCGAGTCGCGCCCGCGCATGTCCTCGCCCGTGGGCGTGGTGCCACCTTTCTCCATCGGGGTGTTCCGGGCCAGCGCGATCACGGCGTCGCATTCCGCGGGCGTGAGAAAGCCGCGCATGGCCGCGGTCTTGTCCAGCGCGTTGTTGCTGCCGGGCTTCTGGAAACGGTTCAGGACGCGAAACGGTTGTGACATCAGGTCAGTCTTCGATGTAGGCGATGGTCTTGCCGATGGGGAACATGGACAGCTCGATCATCTTCAGATGCTGCAGCCCGAAGGGAATGCCGATGAGCGTGACGAAACAGCCCAGCGCGGCGATAAGGTGCCCCACGGCCAGCCAGAAACCGCCGACGAGGAACCAGATGATGTTGCCGATGACGCCGAATGGCCCGGTGCCGATGTCCTCGCGCCCGGTGACCAGGTCGCGTTCGACGATGCGCCGGCCGAACGGCCAGAGGTTGAAGCTGCCGATGGTGAAACAGGCCCGGCCCCAGGGAATGCCGATCACCGACAGAAACATGATCAGCCCCGCCAGCCACCAGGCGATCGCGGTGACCAGGCCGCCAAGGATCAGCCAGGCAATATTGCCGAGTAGACGCAGCATGTGTCAGTTCCCCTTGCGGCGCCGGTAGCGCACCCAGCCGCTGGCCGCGCGCGAGACAATGAACAGCACGATCACGGCGATGCCCGAAAACGAGTGCAGGAAGCTGTTCAGCGAGAACACGGGCTTGCCGATGCCGGCCCACCAGCCCTTGTACAGGCCGGCCAGCAGCAGGAGCAGGGACAGTCCATAGCCGAAATTGGCCAGTTGGCCGATGCTGAAACCGGTCCGGCGATACCGATAGCGCGGCTCGGCTTCGGGCTGTTCGTTCATGGAATCTCTCTTGTGTTCGGAATCGTTCATGGCGGGGATTGTACCGGAGGGCGGGGGCGGTGCGTTATCCTCGGCCACCTGGGTCATGGGTGTTCCCTGACGGGAGAGGCGAGTGCAGGGATTGGAAAAACTGCCGCCGGCACTGCGCGAGCCGGTGCGGGCGCAATGGGACGACTGGCGAGCGGCGGCCGCGGCCGCCGGCGTGACCTTGCCGGAGGCGCCTGAACTCGCCGAATCGCTGCCCCGCGTCTGGGCGGCCAGCGACTGGCTGGTGCGCCAGTGCCTGGCCCGCCCCGCGCTGCTCGCCGAGATCTGGGCCACCGACCCGGTCCGGCCCGATCCGCCCGGGGCCATGCGCGAGCGGGTGACCGCGGCAGTGGCCGGGGCAAGCGACGACAAGGCCTTCATGGCCGCGCTGCGCCGCGCCCGCAACCTGGAGCAGGCCCGCATCGCCTGGCGCGACCTCGCCGGGTGGGCCAGTCTGGACGAAACGCTGGGTGATCTCTCGGCCTTCGCCGACCTGGCCATCGAGACAGCGTTGGAGCATGCCCGTGCCTCGCTGGAGCCGCGTTTCGGCGTGCCCCGCGACGCCGACGGCGAACGGGTGGATCTGGTCGTGCTGGGCATGGGCAAGCTGGGCGGTCAGGAGCTCAATTTCTCCTCGGATATCGACCTCATCTTCAGTTACCGCGCCGGCGGGCAGACCGACGGCGAACGGACCCTGAGCAACGAGGAATATTTCACCCGGCTGGGCCAGCGCCTGATCCGCCTGCTCGACGAACCCACCGCCGAGGGCTTCGTATTCCGCGTGGACATGCGCCTGCGGCCCTTCGGCGAGGCCGGCCCGCTGGTGCTCAATTTCGGCGCCATGGAAACCTACTACCAGACGCATGGCCGCGAGTGGGAGCGCTACGCCTTCATCAAGGCGCGCCCCTGCGCCGGCGACCGCGCGGCGGGCGAG
Source organism: Gammaproteobacteria bacterium (assembly GCA_050115425.1). Lineage (GTDB taxonomy): Bacteria > Pseudomonadota > Gammaproteobacteria > Natronospirales > JASFQN01 > JASFQN01. Next base: position 3,357 of record JASFQN010000217.1, read on the forward strand.
GAATTGCTGGCCGGCCTTCGGCCGTTCATCTACCGCCGCTATCTGGATTTCGCGGTGTTCGAGTCGCTGCGCGAGATGAAGGACATGATCTCCGCGGAAGTGGTCCGCCGGGGGCTGGAAGACAACGTGAAACTCGGCCGCGGCGGCATTCGCGAAATCGAGTTCATCGGCCAGCTTTTCCAGCTCATCCGCGCGGGGCGCGAGCCGGCCCTGCGCGAGCGGCGCATCATGCTGGTGCTGCCGGCGCTGGCCGAGGCCGGTTATCTCGCCGCAGCGGAGGTGGAACGTTTGCTGGCGGCCTACCGGTTCCTGCGCAGGCTGGAGAATCGCCTCCAGGCCTGGGGCGACCGCCAGACGCATGACCTGCCCCACGCGCCCGCCCTGCGTGAGCGCCTGGCGCTGGCCATGGAATTCGACGGCTGGCCCGCGCTGGCCGAAGCGCTGGAGGCGCATCGCCGGTTCGTGCAGCAGATGTTCGATCAGGTGTTCGTCGGTCCCCGGCTGGGGGTGGGCGAGCACCGGCCCGATTCGCGCCTGGACGCGGTGTGGGAGCGCACGCTGGACGAGGCCGAAGCGCGGCGGGTGCTGACCGAAGAAGGCTACGAGGATGGCGGCGA
>JASFQN010000218.1:0-3819 GCA_050115425.1 Gammaproteobacteria bacterium
CTGACAACCTGCTGGTCTCCGGCCTCCTGGACAATGGCGGAGAGATGGCCAGGCGAGCCGCGGTGGTGGATGCGCCGTCCGGCAAGGGGCACGTGCTGCTGTTTGCGATCAACCCGGTCTGGCGCGGAGAAACCGTGGGTTCCTACGCCCTGGTCTTCAATGCCATTCTCAATTTCGATCGCCTGAATGCCGCCCGCTGAGCCGGGACGCGGATGTGGAGGACTCCTGCCCGGTTGAATTGGACTGCTTTCGCAAAAGTTGATGCGGGTCAAGGCGGGAACCGTTGCCGGGGCTTATAGTCGTCACCGTGGTCGGCAACCGCGATGCCGGCCACGGCCGGGCAGAACGATACCACTGGGAGTCGTAACGGGGGCTCCCGACATTCGGGTCGGCATCGATACAAGCCTGGCAGGAAAGGCGGCAGTCGGAGACTGCCGCCTTTTCACGTTCTGCGGACCGTGCAACGCCGTCTGTGCGATTTCACCCGCTTTCCGCCCTGCGGCAGAATGTCGGCCATCGCTCGCCCATGGAGATCCACATGAATGCCCGCCCCGTGTCCAATCGTCCCTGGCTCGTGTTGTCAGCGCTGCCGCTGCTGGTGTCGGTCCATGCCGGAATGTTGGCGTTGGCCTGGCAATCCCTGCCTCTGGGCGTGGCCGCCCTGAGTTTGCTGTTCGGCACCTGGCTGGGCCTCATCAACGGCTGCCTGAGGTGCCGGTACGGCCCCTCGGTCGGAGCACGCCAGCCCATTGGCTGGGTGTGGTTCACCCTGTTCTGGAGCATGGCCCTGGTATCGGAGAGCCTGCATCCGTCTGCCCTGATGATCTGGACGGTGCTCCCCCATCTGCTGGCACTGGTTCTGGTTACCATGGCCGGGCGTTATGCCGGCCGGCATCCCCGCCTGCTGCTCGCTGCGGCGTTTGTCTGCGCCACCTGGCTCGCCGTCGCCTGTACGCTGGGCGGGTTCTTCCCTCTGCGGGTGGCGGTGCCCGCGGCGCTGGATGTCGCCCTGCACCTGACGGCGCTCGTGCTCTATTGCGTGGCGGTTCTGGGTTTCTTGAGTGGAGTGATTCATCCGGCGCAGGCGCCCTCCCCGGGCACACGGCCGTGAGGCGCCTTCAATCCAGAAACACGCCGACCGTGACCTCCTCGCGGTCGTGGTAGAGCTGGCGGCAATGCAGCCGGTAGCCAGGACCGGCGGCGTCCAATCTTTCCTGCAGGCGGTCCAGGCACCCGGCCACGCAGGCGTAACGCTGTTTCATGGGCAATTTGAGATTGAAGATGGCGCGGCGGGCGTCGCCCCGGACCAGCCAGTCCGCCATCAATTCGACAATGCGCTGCGGCTTTTCCACCATGTCGCAGACCAGCCAGTCCACCGGCTTGTCCGGACGGTAGCGAAACCCGTCTTCCCGCCGATGGGCAAGTATCCCCGACTCGATCAGCCGCTTGTCCATGGGCCCATTGTCGACGGCGGTGACCCGAATGCTGCGACGGATGAATTGCCAGCTCCAGCCCCCGGGCGAGGCGCCGAGATCGACGGCGGTCAGACCCGGCCGCAGCCACTCCTGCCGTTCCGAGTCATCCAGAAAAGTCCGCAGGGCTTCTTCCAGTTTCAGGGTTGAGCGGCTGGGAGCACCCGGCGGCATGCGCAGCCGCCGGATGCCCAGGGGGGCAGTTGCACTGTTGGCAACCGGTGCCAGCCCGGCGAACACGCGCGAGGAATCGGGGAACAGCAGATGCAGGCGCCATTTTGCGCCGGATGCTCGCCGCAGGCCGGCCTTTTCAAGCTCGCCGAGCAGTGGGCGCCGGAAACGAGCACAGAAGTTCGACAAGGCCTTGCCTTCGTTGGTGTCGGGATATTCCAGCCAGACGTCGGTGACTGCCGGGAGGCGGCCCGTCAGCGCGCTTGCAATCGGCCCGGCCCGACCGCCTTCCGGCAGGTTGGTCAAATCCGCCTGCAACAGCCACCACTGGCGGGCGAACACAAGACGGCTGAAGGGGAAGGCGTTGATCAGGTGACCCAGGTCCGCGGCGGGCGTGCTGCGAAACTCCACCCAGCCGGTGTCCGCTCGCGCACGGCAGAAACCGCTGACGCCATGCGATGCGGCAAGCGCGGTGAGTTCGGCGGCAAGGTCGTTTTCGAAGCCCGGTCGGCAATAGGCCAGCAGCGCATCGACAGGCATTGTCTTCATGTTGGCCGCCGGTTCATTCGGCCACGCCGGCCGGTGTCTTGACAACCACCCCGTCCTTGATGACGAGCGCGACATTGCGGCAGGCCGCAATGTCGCGCGTGGGATCGCCCTTCACGGCGATGATGTCGGCCTTGTAGCCCTTCTTCAGCCGACCCAGCTGGTGGCTGCGGCCGAGGATTGCGGCATTCACCGCGGTGGCCGCACGCAGCGCCTGAGCCGGCGACATGCCGTCACGCACCATCCATTCCAGTTCGCGGTAGTTGGTGCCGTGCCTGTACACGCCAACGTCGCTGCCCAGGCCAACGGTGACGTCATTCTTCATTGCCAGGCGGAAGGCGTGCGCGGCTCTCTGCATGCCGGGAGTGGGATCACTCCTGCCTGGCACGTAACCCTCGAAGTATTGTGCGTAGGCGGCCTCTGCCGTCAGTGTCGGCAGATAGGCCACGTGATGGTCGGCCATCAGTGCGAACACCTCGTCGGTACCACCGTAGCCGTGCTCGATGGTGTCGACGCCGGCCAGCACGGCCCGGCGCATGCCTTCGGCGGTCGTGGCGTGCGCCGATACCGGCCGCCCAGCCGAATGCGCTTCGTCAACCAGGGTCTTGAGTTCCTCTTCGCTGAAGGTGGGCACCGCAGCCCCATCCGGCCCCCGGCGGTAATCGGCATAGACCTTGATCCAGTCGGCGCCGTGGCCGATCTGTTCGCGAACCGCCTTGAGCACTTCCGCCCGGCCGCTGGCCTCCTGCGCGCCCTTGGGCAGATCGAGGTCCGGAGCGAACCCCCGCGGACCGGGGCCGTAGCTGCCCGTGGCGACAATGGCGCGGGTGGCCACGAACAGCCGGGGGCCGGTGATCAAGCCCTCGTGGATCGCCCGGCGTACGGAAATGTCCGCGTATCCGGCCCCCTCCGTGCCCAGGTCGCGCAGGGTGGTAAAACCGGCTTCGAGGGTCGCGCGGGCGTGCAGCACGGCTTCGATGGTCCGGTAGCTGCGCGGTTCCTTGAGCACCTGGTCGTTCCACGGGGTTTCGTCATACGGGTGCAGAAACAGATGGGAGTGCAGATCCATCAGCCCCGGCAGGAGGGTGGTGCCGGGCAGGTTGATTATCCGGGCATCCGCGGGCGCGGACATGCCGTTCGCGGGCCCCACTGACGCGATGTGATCGTCGACCACGAGGACCGCCCACCCGGGATGCGCGGCCATGTCATCGGCGGTAAACACGCGAGCGGGTTTCAGCAACAGGCTCGCGGCCGGGGCCTGGGCGGTGAGCAGGCCGAGTGCCGCGGCGGCAAGAACACGGAACACTGATCGCACGACCACCTCCTTCAGGGACCCTGCGGGCCATCCATTCTCGGCCCCGGCCGACACCGGGAACTCACCGCACCGGCGAAACAGCGGCGCCCGGCGCCAACCGTCTGCTCCGGTCCGGGGCGCCTACTTCGCCGGCGGCTTGATGTCGATGAGCTTCACGTCGAAGACCAGCATCCCCTTGGGCGCGCCCGGTCGATTGCTCTTGGCGTAGGCCAGGTCCCCGGGAATCCAGAAACGCATTTTCTCCCCCGTGACCATCAGCGGAATCCCTTCCTGCCAACCCTTGATCAGGCGTCCCAGCGGAAAGGTGGCCGGTTC
>JASFQN010000219.1:0-3793 GCA_050115425.1 Gammaproteobacteria bacterium
AAAGTCCCGTTTCCTGGGGCCCGGTGGGCCGCCTCTACCGCACGGGTGACCTTGTACGCCGTCTGCCATCGGGCGAACTGCAGTACCTCGGGCGGCTGGACAATCAGATCAAGTTGCGTGGTTTTCGCATCGAGCCGGGTGAGATTGAGGAGACGCTGCGGTCCTGTTCGGCCATACGCGATGCCGCGGTGGTTGTGCGTGAGACCGATGGCGCGGACTCCCGGCATCTCGTGGCCTACTGCGTACCCGCCGACGGTGTGGCCATCCAGCCGGCAATTTTGCATGACACCCTGGCCCGGGAACTGCCGCCTTACATGCTGCCGGCGGCCTACGTATCGCTACCCGCCCTGCCGTTGACTCTCAACGGAAAACTGGACCGCAACGCGCTGCCCGCACCGGACGACACCGCCTACGGCCGCGCGGAATATGAGGCTCCGCACGCCGGACTCGAGACCCAACTGGCCAACCGATGGCGGTCTCTGCTCAAGCGCGATCGCATTGGCCGGCACGACCACTTCATTGCACTGGGAGGCAACTCACTGTTGCTGGCACGGCTGGTCAGCGAGCTCCGCACCGAGTTCGGCACTGAACTGACCTTCCGCACCGTTTACCAGGCCGGGACTATCGCCCGCCTGGCGGCTCTGGTCGAAACCTGCCGGGCTGAAGGCGGCCAGAACCTGCCGGAACTCGCGCCCGGCCCGGACGGTGCCGAAACCCCGTTGTCCTTCGCGCAGCAGTCGCTGCGTTTCATTGACCGCCTGAACGGCGGCGATGCCGGCTACAACATCTCCTACGCGTACCGCCTGCGCGGAGAACTGGACGTCGAGGCCCTGCGGCGCACGCTGCAGATCATCATCATGCGTCACCGAAGCCTGCGAACGGTTTTTCGGGAGCACGAGGGCCGCGACTTTCCGTACACGCTCGAGGACGTCGAGTTTCCGCTGGTGGAGGAATCGCTTCCAGCGGGCGGGGTGGACGATGTCGACGCAACATTGCAGGCCGTGGCCGGATCCGAAGTACTCAGGCCTTTCGATCTGAGCCGTGAGCTGATGTTGCGCGCCCGCCTGGTGCGCGTCGCGGTCGATGACCATCTGCTGATGCTGACCATGCATCACATCGCCGCCGACGGCTGGTCGTTCGCTCTGTTGCTCGAAGAAATATCGACTCTCTACGCGGCCTGTGTCGCCGGTGCCGCCAACCCGCTGGATGCGCTGCCGGTGCAGTATGCGGACTATGCCCGCTGGCAGCATGCCGTGCTCGACGAACAGCGCCGTGAACAGCATCTGGCCTACTGGCGCGAACAACTCGACAACCTGCCCGTGGTGCATCAACTGCCGCGCGATTCATCGGCCGGGAAAAGCGACCAGCGCCGAGTCGGTGTGATTCGCAGTCGCTTGCCGGCTGAGTTGGTAGAGGGCCTGCAACGACTTGGACTGCGTCACGACGCCACCTTGTTCATGACTCTGCAGACGGCCTTTGCCCTGTTGCTGGGCCGCTGGAGCGGAGACAACGACATCGCCATGGGGACCCCCGTGGCCAACCGCAACGACCCACACCTGGCGCGGTTGATCGGCTATTTCGTCAACAGCGTAGTGTTGCGTACCGACCTTTCAGGCAATCCTCCATTCCTTGAACTGCTGGCGCGCAACCGCGACATGGTGCTGGATGCATTCGAGCACCAGTTGCTGCCGTTCGAATTGCTGGTGGAAGCACTCAATCCGGAACGCGATGCGGACAGCACGCCGCTGTTCCAGGTGATGTTCGTATTGCAGAACAATGAAACCAGCGAGCTTTCCCTGCCGGGGCTGGCGGTGGAGCCGATGCCGAGGCAGGCGTCACTGGCGAGGTTCGATCTCACACTGAATGCAATTCCCACCGCGGATGGGATGGACCTGGAGTGGGAATATCGGGCCGATCGGTTCGGGACCGACACTGTCGAGCGGCTCGTGGAAAGTTATCGCGTGGTGCTGGAGGGGCTCCTGGCCGAACCGCAATGCCCGGCAATGGAACTGCCGCTTTTGCCGGATGCGGAGCGTGAGCGACTGCTGGCCTGGTCGGAGCATGCAGCGCGCCATGTGCCGGACTGCACTGTTCACGAACTGTTCCAGCGCCGCGCCGAGCGCCAGCCGGAAGCTGTTGCGGTCCGCTGCCGCGAGCAGTCAATCAGCTTCGGTGAACTGGATCGGCGTGCGGAGCGCCTGGCCGATTTGCTGCATGCCGAGGGTGTGGGGCCGGGGGATCTGGTGGGCCTGTGTCTGTCGCGGACACCTGCATTCCTTGCGAGCGTGCTCGCGGTCTGGAAGGCCGGCGCCGCCTACGTGCCCTTGGACCCGGAACAGCCCGCCGCGCGGCACACCTACATCGTCGAGGATGCCGGCATCCGGCACGTGCTCGCCGAAGCGAGCTTCGCCGGCCGCTTCGAGGACCATGGGTGCACGGTGTTCTGTCTTGATCGCCCGGACTTCGAAGCCTGCGTAGCGGCCAGCAAGCCGCGTCCACTGGCACAGACGCCCGATCCGCATGCGCCGGCGTATGCCATCTACACCTCAGGGTCCACCGGCGAGCCGAAGGGCGTGCTGGTCGAGCATCGCGCGGTGAGTCGCTTGCTGGGCGACACGCAGCCCCTGGGGTATGAACGCCACACGGTCATGCTCCAGAGCGTGAACCTGGCCTTCGATGCTTCGGTGCTGGAAACCTGGGGCCCCCTCTGCTGCGGCGGCCAGTTGGTGCTGTATCCGGGGCACGGGCCCGAACCCTCCGCACTTTGCGGTCTGATCGCCGAGTACGGCGTCAATAGTCTGACCCTTCCGGCCGCGCTGCTCGATATCTGGGTTGAGGGGCTGGATGCCCCCACCGGTCTGAAGGTCATCGTGGTGGGTGGCGAGGCGCTTTCGCCTGAGACCGTGAGACGACTGTATGCGCTGGACGACAAGGTCGAGGTTATCAACCACTATGGTCCGACCGAAAATGGCGTGCTGACCAGTTACTACCGGATTCCGCGCGAGGTGCCCGCGCCGGTACCGATCGGCGTACCGGTACCCGGCACACAGCTGTTCGTGCTCAATGAGGCCCGGCAACAGCAACCCGCCGGTGCAGTGGGTGAGCTTTACGTGGCTGGCCAGGGCCTGGCCCGGGAATACCTGGGGCGGCCGGAGCTCACGGCGGAAAAATTCCTGCCCGCCGGGGACGCTGCCGTTTCCGCGCGCTGGTATCGCACCGGCGATCTGGTGCGCTGGGAGGCACCGACCGACGGCAGCCCGGCCGTCCTGCATTTCGTCGGTCGCGCGGACGCCCAGGTCAAGATTCGCGGTTTTCGCATTGAGTTGGGCGAGATCGAGGCGCGGCTGCGCGAGTGCCCGGCGGTCCAGGACGCGCGCGTTATTGTGCATCGGCCGGAATCCGGCGACCGGCAATTGCTGGCCTACGTCATCGCCGACCAAGAGGCTCGTGAGACTTGGCGTGCACAACTTCAGGACGTGCTGCCGGCCTACATGGTGCCGGCGGGATTCGTGCGGGTTCAAGCCTGGCCGCTGACGCGCAACGGCAAGGTCGATCTCAGAAACCTGCCGGCACCGGGCCGTGACGCCTACACGCAGCAAGCCTTCGCCGAGCCGACTACCGAGCTGGAAAAGGCATTGCTGGCCATCTGGTGCGATTTGCTGAAGCTGGACCGCATCAGCATCGATGACGGTTTCTTCCAGTTGGGCGGTCACTCGCTGCTGGTGACGCGACTGCAGAACCGGATTCGTGCCGATCTGGGCATCGATGTGGCGCTGCGCACCCTGTTCGAGGC
>JASFQN010000220.1:0-3792 GCA_050115425.1 Gammaproteobacteria bacterium
GCTGCGTTGGGTCTGAAATTCACTGATACAAGGCGGGGTGCGCAGCACAGTGGCAGCGCCACGGGCAAGCACCACAACGCGGTAGCCGTGGATTTCAGAGCCAACCCCGAAGGGGATGCATCGCAGGCGATCGGCTTCGGTGCCCGCTCGCGCCGGGGTGCGGAAGCGGGCCCGGATCAGCGCTGCGTTGGGTCTGAAATTCACTGATACAAGGCGGGGTGCGCAGCACAGTGGCAGCGCCACGGGCAAGCACCACAACGCGGTAGCCGTGGATTTCAGAGCCAACCCCGAAGGGGATGCATCGCAGGGCTGATCCGGGCCCGCTTCCGCACCCTTATAAAAACCGCCGCGCCATCCAGCCCAGAAACTCGATGGCCCGGATCTCGATCCCCCGCCGCTGCCAGACATCCTTCACGACTTGCACCGAGTCTTCGAGGTCCTTCTCGAATTGCTCGGCAAGTGTGCGGCACATGGAGGCTTCACGAGATACGAGGTTGAGCTCGTAATTCAGAAAGAAACTGCGGTAATCGAAATTGGAGGTGCCCACCGTACTCCAGCGACCGTCCACCACTACCGTCTTGGCATGCAACATTCGGGGGAGATATTCGTAGATCCGCACCCCCGACTGCAGAAGCGGTTCATACGAGGTGAGCGCCGCCCAGCGCGCGATTCGCCGGTCGGATTTGCCGGGCACCAGAAGACGCACGTCCACGCCCCGCTCTCCGGCATCCATCAACGCACGCTGGGTGGCCTTGTCGGGGAGAAAATACGGCGTGGTGAGATAAATGTAGCGGCCGGCAACAGCGCATTCCGCGGCGAACAGCTCGCGCAGGAGGTTACGCGAGACGCGCGGATGATTGGAAATCAGATGTTCGCGGGAACCCGGCCGGGCGGGTGGACGCCAGCGGCGGTTGTTGCGCCAGAACGCATCGAAGAAACGGCCGGCCAGTCCGGCCAGGTCGCCGAGCATTTCCACGTGCGTGTCGCGCCAGCGCGCGGGTCCATATTCACGCCGGGAATTCTCACGATGGATATTGAACCCGCCGAGGAAGGCGATTTCGTCGTCCACGACAAGGAGCTTGCGGTGATTCCGCCGGTTGTAGCGGGCGGGGTTTCGCCAGCTCCAGCGGTGAAACCAGCGCACCCGCACGCCGGCCTCGGTCATGGCTTGCGCCATGTCGCGCGAGACCCAGAACAGGGAACCGGCCGCATCGATATGGACCCGAACCTGCACCCCGCTCCCGGCACGATCCATGAGCGCTTCGGCGAACCGGCTGCCGACTGCGTCGTCGGCAAAGATGTAGCTCTCCAGCGATACCTGGCGGCGGGCGCCAAGAATGGCGGAAAGCATGGCTTCATAAAGAGTGTCGCCTTCGGTGAAGACACGAAAGCTTGTGTGGCTGGTCAACGCCAAGGTCGGCTCCCCGGAATCCGGTGGAACATTCAGTCGAAGGTTGATTGAGCATACCCGAAGCCCGGCCGGGATTCAGGCGTCGGCGTGCGTTTCAGTGCGGTGGTGAAAGCGGGACACTGCCGTCCGCCAGCAGCCCGGCCACGCGCGATGCGGGCGTCGCGCCGCCGAACAGGAACCCCTGCGCGATGCCGCATTCCAGTTGCCGCAGGAACGAGAGTTGCGCGAGTGTTTCCACGCCTTCCGCCACCAGCCTGAGACCGAGATGGCGCGCGATGGAATGTACGGCGGTGACGATGGCCACGTTGTCGCGATCCTCAGGCAGACCGAAGAGGAAGGAGCGATCGATCTTGAGGGTCCTGACCGGCAGACGCTTGAGATAGCCAAGCGATGAATAGCCGGTTCCGAAATCATCGATGGCCAGGCCCACACCAATGCCGCACAGGTGCGCGATCGCCTCGCGGGCCACCTGCGAATTCTGCATGAACGTGCTTTCGGTGATTTCGAGCTCGAGCAGATTGGCCGGCACATCATTTGCAGCCAGCAGTTCGGCCAGATGTTTCGCAAAACCGGGATGCTCCAGTTGTCGCGCGGAGAGATTGACCGCGACGGGCACCAGCTCGAGACCGGCATCGCGCCATTCGACGATCTGACGAACGACGGTGTCCAGCGTGTCCAGTCCAACGGGAATGATCAGCCCGGTTTCCTCGAGTGCCGGCGTGAATTCGGCGGGCCCGACCAGGCCGATGTCCGGACGGTCCCAGCGCAACAGGGCCTCCAGGCCGACGATCCGCCCGTCTTTGGTCTGCACGAGCGGCTGATAGTGGACCACGAACTCCCCGCGCTCCGTGGCCCGATAAAGCGCCGCCTCGTAGCGGAGCGAGCCGACGTTTCGATTGGCGGGATCTTCGGCGAAGAAGCGATATTCGCCAGCCCCGCCCTGCCGGGCCCGAAGCAGCGCCGACTCGGCATTGCGCAACAGGGCCGCCGCATCCGTGCCGTGACCCGGGAATCGAGCGATTCCGGCACTCACGGTGCTGAATATCTCCTGACCATGCACGGGGACCGGCTCGGCAATGGCCCGCAACGCTTCTTCCATGAGCCTCTGCCAGTCCGCTTCGTCACGCGGCTCGCGCAGCCAGACCGCGAATTCGTTGCCGCTGGTTCTTCCGGGCACGGCCCGCGGGCCAAACAGCCGGCGCAAGCGCTCGGCGAACACGCGCAGGAACATGTCGGCGCCGTCGTGGCCCAACAATTCGTTGAGTTCGCGGAACCGATCCAGGCTCAGGCAGACCAACCCGCCCGACTGGCCATCCATGCCGGCCCGGATGTCGGACTCGACGTTTTCCAGAAAGCACGTCCGGTTGGGCAATTCCGTCAGAATGTCGAAACGGCGAAGGTAGTCGAGACGCTCTTCCGCCGAGCGCTGGCCGGTCATGTCGAGAAGATAGCCGCGTATCAGACCGTCGGCGTCGCGTTCGAGCATGTCCCGCAGCCAGACCACGCCCCCGTCGGCGTGTCGCACCCGGTATTCGCTCTGCGCACTGCCGCTCGCGATGGCCTGGCGACGGGCCGCGCCGAGCCTTTGTCGATCCGCCGGAAACACCGCCGATTCCAGAAAACCGCGTTCCAGCCAGCGTGGAACCGGCACGCCCAGCAGGCCGTGGGCGCGCGTGCCGACATAGCGCAGCCTGCCGTCTTGAGGATCCAGCTCGTAGGGAATCGCGCCACTCGCATCCAGAAGCTGGCGATGACGCCGGCGCGCTTCCTGCAGAGCCTGGCGCGTCTTGTGCTCGCGCTGCAAGGTCCGCCACCAGCGCATGAGCACCGCGGGCGTCACTTCACCCCATTCCAGAACCCCACCGAGCCCCAGGCGGGCACCCAGGGCTTCGACTTCCTCGTCCAGTCGGTGAGTCAGCCCCAGTACGGGACAATGGCGAGGCAATCGATCACTGCCACCCGCGGCCGCCAGCGAGGCCAACCCGCCGGGAACTTCCACCAGCAGCAGGTCGGCGTGACGCCAGACGCCAGTCTGGTCGGTCGCTTCCACGGCAAACCGGGTTCCCCTGGACTGACACAGCCGCCTGCGCAGCCGCTTGAGCCGTTCGGGATTGTTGGAGAGCAGGCCGATACGCAGGCGGGTGTAGGCATCCGGAGGATTGCCACTGACGGAAGGCGCGGTCATGAACGCCACCACGGCCTGATTTTGCAGCAGTTCGTTCACGCCAGCCCCCTCCTGCGGCAGGTCCGGGCACGTCTCGGGCCCTTATAATGGGATTCTAGTCCCACCACAGGATAATTCCAATCGAAATGCGCCGGCCACGCCATTCGACGGACCGGTGGAGAAGCTTCACCAGAGCGGCAAACCGTGCTCAGGCGGG
>JASFQN010000221.1:0-3785 GCA_050115425.1 Gammaproteobacteria bacterium
CGACTATTGCCACGTGGGTCACGCACGCTGTTACATCGTGTTCGACACCATCGTCCGGTATCTGCGGGCCAGTGGTTACGATGTCGAATATGTGCGCAACATTACCGATATCGACGACAAGATCATTCGGCGCGCGGCTGAAAACGGGGAACCGATTGACGTACTGACCGAGCGCTTCATTGCCGCAATGTACGAAGACTTCGATGCCCTGGGCATCGCCCGGCCCGACGAGGAACCGCGTGCCACCCGCTATATCGCCCAGATCATTGGCATGATCGAGCGCCTGGTCGAGCGGGGCAGGGCCTATGCCGCGGACAACGGCGATGTGTATTACCGGGTCAGCAGTTTTGCCGAGTACGGTCAATTGTCCGGCAAGCGTCTTGAAGACCTGCGCGCGGGTGCGCGGGTCGAAGTGGATCAGGCCAAGGAAGACCCGCTCGATTTTGTGCTCTGGAAGGCGGCCAAGCCCGATGAGCCGAGCTGGGATTCGCCATGGGGCAAGGGTCGGCCCGGCTGGCACATCGAGTGCTCGGCCATGTCCCGCGAATGCCTGGGCGACTATTTCGACATTCACGGGGGCGGCATGGATCTCAAGTTCCCGCACCACGAGAACGAGATTGCCCAGAGCTGTGGCGCGTTGGATACGAAATTCGTCAAGTACTGGCTGCACAACGGCTTCGTCAATGTCAATGAAGAGAAGATGTCCAAGTCGTTGGGCAATTTCTTCACCATTCGTGACGTACTGGCCCGTTATCCGGCCGAGGTGATTCGCTATTTCATTGTCGCCAGCCACTACCGCAGCCCATTGAGCTATACGGACGAGAACCTCGACCAGGCACGTGCCGCCCTTGAGCGTCTGTATACGGCCTTGCGAGGGTTGCCCCGGGATGCAGCCGAGTGTGACGGCGCACAATTCGAAGCCCGTTTCCGCGAGGCGATGGACGATGATTTCAATACTGCGGAAGCCATGGGTGTGCTGTTCGACCTGGCACGGGAGGTCAATCGCCTGCGCCAGGATGGTGACAATGCCGGTGCCGCGGGCAACGCCGCGCTTCTGCGGAGGCTGGCCGGCATCCTGGGCCTGCTGCAAGCGGAGCCCGAGGCCTTTCTGCAGGGGCGCGACGGGGTCGGGCCGGCTGCCGAGGAGATCGAGGCGCTGATTGGACGCCGGAATGCCGCGCGCAAGGCGCGAGACTTTGCCGAGGCCGACCGGATCCGTGACACGCTTGCCGAACAGGGGGTCGTGCTGGAGGACGGTCCGCAGGGCACCACGTGGCGCCGGGGTTGACCGGCTTGTTGGGCCGGAGGCCCCGTGCGACAATGCCGCGCCTGTATTCCTTCTTCCCGACGGCCCGAGCATGACTGCCCAGTTGATTGATGGAAAGGCCCTCGCAGCGCGGGTGCGTGACGAAGTCGCGGCTGCGGTGGCGATCCGCGAGGAGCAGGGGCGGCGTGCGCCCGGACTGGCGGTGGTTCTGGTCGGTTCCGATCCCGCTTCCCAGGTTTATGTTCGCAACAAGCGTCGCGCCTGCGAGGCCTGCGGCGTGCTTTCGCGAGCCTGGGATCTGGCCGCGGATACCAGTGAGGATGAACTTCTCCGGCTCATCGACGAGCTCAATGATGATCCCGCCATCGATGGCATTCTCGTGCAGTTGCCGTTGCCGGCCCAGATCAACAGCAAGGCGGTCATCGAGCGCATCCGGCCCGACAAGGATGTGGACGGTTTCCATCCCTATAACGTCGGTCGGCTGGCACAGCGCGCCCCGACCATGCGCTGCTGCACGCCCTTTGGAATCATCCGCCTGCTGGAATCCGTGGACGAAGTCTTCAAGGGCCGTCACGCCGTGGTGGTGGGCGCCTCCAATCACGTAGGTCGACCCATGGCCCTGGAACTCTTGCTGGCCGGCGCCACTGTGACCGTGTGCCATCGCTTCACCGCTGACCTGGCGCATTACGTGGCCCAGGCAGACGTGCTCATCGTGGCGGTCGGACGTCCGGGCGTGGTGCGTGGCGAGTGGGTCAAGCCGGGCGCGACAGTGATCGATGTGGGCATCAATCGCCAGGAAGACGGCAGACTGGTGGGGGATATCGAATTTGATGTGGCCCGGGAAAGGGCCGACTGGATTACGCCGGTGCCCGGCGGAGTGGGGCCCATGACCGTGGCCATGCTTCTTTACAACACAATGCTGGCAGCCGATATCCACGATGGCGTGACTACCGTGGACAGCCTGTTCGAGACCGATTATTGAACCGGCCTCCGTTCGGGCCCGCTGCAAATTGACTCCGCTGGCCGCTGCTCGTATTATTGCCGCCCTTGCGCGGGCCGCGCCTGGTCGGCGACAGCTTTTGACCGCCAGGGCAGTTTTGCACAGCGGGGCATAGCGCAGCCTGGTAGCGCGCCTGCTTTGGGGTGAGGGCCGACCGAAATGCCAGTGGCATTTCGCAGCGGACCGAACGCCACCTGCGGGAATCAGGTGGCTGGGTTGGCAATCTCGGCAGGAGCCGAGATGCCAACAGCCTGCGAGCAAGGCAGGCGCTGGAGTGGCACTTGAGTTGTTCCGGCGCGCCAGGGCAGTTTTGCACAGCGGGGCATAGCGCAGCCTGGTAGCGCGCCTGCTTTGGGAGCAGGAAGTCGGGGGTTCAAATCCCTCTGCCCCGACCAATGAGGGCTCCGCCGGCAGTGTCTGCGCCGCGCATTCTGGATGCGCGACGGGAGGGCGAAACACCTGCGGGTGGTGCTGAAAACCGGGTCAAGCGCCTGTAGCTCAACCGGATAGAGCATCGGCCTTCTAAGCCGAGGGTTGCAGGTTCGAGTCCTGCCAGGCGCGCCAGAAACAGGTGCGCGGCTGGCCGAAAGACGGTTATAATGGTGGGCGTAGCTCAGATGGTAGAGCCCCGGATTGTGATTCCGGTCGTCGTGGGTTCGAGTCCCATCGTCCACCCCAATTTTTGAAAACAGGTTTCCGGGCCGTTAGCTCAATCGGGTGAGCGGCCGACCGAAATGCCAGTGGCATTTCGCAGCGGCGCGAACGACCCGACAGGACGTCGGGGCTGGGGTCTGAAAGGACCGAGGCGCGTCGCCAGGGATGGCAGGCAACAATGTGAAAAGATTCTGGGCCGTTAGCTCAATTGGTAGAGCAGCTGACTCTTAATCAGTAGGTTCGGGGTTCGAGTCCCTGACGGCCCACCAGACAGCCGAAAAGACCAGGTCGAATGGCCTGGTCTTTTTTTTGTGCAGGGTGCCGGTGTCGGGGTCAGGGCCTCGAACCTGCGGTTCGCTTTTCCGCTGCGCGTCCCGCTCCGCGGAAAAGTCCAGGGCCGCCGTCCTGGCGGCCCGTTCGGTCCGCTGCGAAATGCCACTGGCATTTCGGTCGGCCCTCACCCCTGACGGCCCACCAGACAGCCGAAAAGACCAGGTCGAATGGCCTGGTCTTTTTTTGTCCAGGGTGCCGGCATTGCGGTCAGGGCCTCGAACCTGCGGTTCGCTTTTCCGCTGCGCGTCCCGCTCCGCGGAAAAGTCCAGGGCCGCCGTTCTGGCGGCCCGTTCGGTCCGCTGACGTTCGTCGGGGTATAATCCATTTCCCCCACTTCGCTGCAAATTCCGGGAGAGTCGATTGAACAAGTCAGCCATGCCGCTTTTGCTGGCCACCGCCATGGCCCTGTCCGCCGTCGCATGGGCGGGCGACGGGGATGAAACCTCGTCCCCGGCAGCCAACACGGAAGTCTCTTCCTGCGAGCAGGTCGGCGTGGACGCAGGCGCCGCCGTGCTGCTCAAGCATGCCCAG
>JASFQN010000222.1:0-3779 GCA_050115425.1 Gammaproteobacteria bacterium
TACCGGTATCGGCGCCAGGGCATGGGCGAGTGAAGTGCGGGCAAAAAAAAGCGGTCGGGGAGTACCCGACCGCCAAGACACCTGAACGACCAAAGGAGCTAAGCGAGGCGGCAGAGTTGGCTTGGTCCTTGCGGAGTCGGCCGTCCACCAACCTCGGGGATCATCTTGCCCAATTGACCACCTGGCCTTCCGTGACTCGCGTCACGATTCCGGCAAGCTGGCACGAACCGCGATTTGACCTTTCTCCCGATCTTGCCGGATCCCGACACCGGCGTTTGCGGCAGGGGAAGAAGAAAAAGGCGGGCCGAAGCCCGCCTCTTCCATCTCGCGCAAAAGTCCGTCTAGTTGCCGGAAGGCTTCTGATCATTCTTGTCCGCGGCCTTCGGTTGCGGTGCCGGCATGTCCGATTGCGACTGTGTTGCCGATTTCGCCGGCAGGTTCTTTTCGATCTTCGCATCCGAGCGCAGTTTGTTGAGGTAGTCTTCCATGGCTTTCTGTTGCAGCTGGGAGCGCAGATGCCCCTTCACTTCGTCGAGCTTGGGCTGGGGAACGGTGCGCGTGTCTTCGAGCTGGATTACGTGCCAGCCGTAACGGGTCTGGACCGGCGCCTTGGTGTATTCACCTTTCTTCAGCTTCTCTACAGCGGCGGAGAAGGGCTCGACCATCTGATCCGGGCTGAACCAGCCCAGATCGCCTCCCTGTTTCTTGGACGGACCAATGGAGTTTTCCTTGGCCAGCTTGCCGAAGTCGGCACCCTTGTTGAGCTGTTTGATCAGGTTCTCGGCCGTGTCCTTGTCCTTGACCAGAATGTGGCGCGCCTTGAACTCGGTCTTGGGCTCGCCGCCATACTGCTTGTCGTAGGCAGTCTTGACGTCCTCATCCGAAACGTTGGCACTTTCCATGTGATGCTGGAAGGCGGCGCGTGCCAGCACGGACTGCCTGGAAATCTGCAGTTCCGCAGCCACGTCGGGCTGATCGGCGATGCCTTCCTTGTGCGCAGCCTGGGCCAGGACTTCCATGCTGATCAGTTGATCGAGCAGGGCTTCACGCTGCTGCTGGTTGGGTTCGTGACCGCGCATCCGCTGGCTCACGTACTCGTCGAAAACGGCCTTGCTGATCGGCTGGCCATTGACCGTGGCCACCGCATTGCCGTTGTCGGTGGTCGTTTCGGTCATCGCCGTCTTGCCGTTTTGCGAATTGCAACCGGCGAGCGCGGCGGCCAGCGTGATCGCCGCGATTCCGGTAAGGCGCTTGATATTCATGGACTGTCCTTTCTCTGATGTGAGTGTCGCGGGCCGGCCTTCAGACTTCATCGGTCGTCAGTGCCTTGACCCGCAGCGCGTGAATGTCGGTCTCCATCATGTCCCCCAGGGCGTCGAAGACCATCCTGTGACGTTCCAGCAGGGCGTGCCCGCGAAAAGCGTCCGAAACGATTCGTACAGCGAAATGGCCGCGGCCATCACGCGCGCCCGCGTGCCCGACGTGCCGGTGGCTGTCGTCGCTCACCGCCAGTTCATCGGGCGCAAACGCGTCTTCGAGGCGTTTGCGGATTTCCGCGACCCGGCCTCCGCTCATGGTAATACCTTTTTGAACGGCTTGACCATGACCTCCCGGTAGACACCGGCGGCGCGGTAGGGGTCGGCCTCGGCCCACGCCCTCGCGGCATCCAGTGACTCGAATTCCGCCACGATCAGGCTGCCCGTGAAGCCCGCCGGGCCGGGGTCCCCGGAATCGATTGCGGGAAACGGCCCGGCAAGTACGAGACGGCCCTCGTCGGCGAGTCGTTCGAGCCGCTCCAGGTGAGCGGCCCGTGATTCGCGGCGACGGGGCAGACTGTCGTCGCTATCGGTGCCGATGATGGCATAAAGCATCAATCGTCTCCCTTGAACTGACCGTGCCGGACCAGGTAAACGCCTTGAATGAGCACAAAACCCAGCAAGAGCCCGTTGGCCACGAATACCTTGAAGTTGACCCAGCTGTCGGTGCTGAAGTGATACATGACCCAGACATTGAGTGTGCCGAGGAATACAAAAAACAGACCCCACGCCATTGACAGGTGCCGCCAGCGCGGCACGGGAAGGCTCACGACTTCATCCAGCAGGTGCTGGATCAGCGGCTTGCGTCCGACATAGGCGGAGCCGATGAACACCGCGCCGAAAAGCCATTCGACCAGTGTGAATTTCCACTTGATCCAGGCCGGATCGTGCAGGAGCAGCGTGGCCCCCCCGAGGATCACTGCCAGGCCAGCTGCGATCAGCGGCATGCGGCGCCACTCCCGCGTGCGCATCCAGTGCAGGAGTACGGTGGCCAGGCTGGCGGCGATGATCGCCGCCGTGGCGGCGAAGATGCCCCACAGCTTGAAGGCGACGAAGAATACGATGAGGGGAAGAAAATCGATCAGGGCGGTCATGAACGGCTCTACACAGGTATCGGCACCGGAATCGCGGTCGCGTTATCATAGCCGATGGCCGGGGCCCCCTGCACGTGGCGGGTTCGGACGGCCTCCAGGTACACGACGGACAGGGAACCGCGAGGACGCAATGAGCCAGTATTTTCAGATCCATCCGGATACGCCGCAACTCAGGCTGATCCGTCAGGCGGTGGAAATCATCCGCGCGGGCGGCGTCATTGTCTATCCTACCGACTCGCTCTACGCGCTGGGCTGTCACATCGGTGACAAGGCCGCGATGGAACGTATCCGTCGGATTCGCAATGCCGATCGGGATCACAATTTCACGCTGGTCTGCCGGGACCTTTCCGAGATTGCCACTTACGCTCGTGTGGAGAACTGGGCGTTTCGTCTGCTCAAGGCGCACACACCGGGGCCCTACACCTTCCTGCTCAAAGCCACCCACGAGGTGCCCCGGCGGTTGCAGAACCCGCGGCGCAAGACCATCGGCATCCGGGTGCCCCGGAATGCCGTCGCCCAGGCTCTGCTGGCCGAACTCGGCGAGCCGTTGATGAGCTCGACCCTGCTATTGCCCGGCGACGAATTGCCGCTGTCCGACCCCCTGGATATCAGGGAGCGGCTGGAAAAGCAGGTTGATCTGGTCATTGACGGGGGCAGTTGCGGACTGGAGCCGACCACGATCGTGGATCTGGTGACCGAACCCGTGCAGATCCTGCGGGAAGGCCGCGGCGACCCTTCCGTGTTCGCCACCAGTTGAACTGCGCGGTACCAGGCGGTCCGGGGGCGTATGATGGCGGGCCCACACCCCGTATAATGATCCAATGAGTCTGCTCGAATACTTCCTACAAATGATGCGGCACCAGTTCTCGACCCCACAGATCGTGGCGGTCTGTGTGATTCCGGTGCTCTTCGCGATCACGCTGCACGAGGTGTCTCACGGGTGGATGGCGCGCCTGCTGGGCGATCGCACCGCGGAGATGCTCGGACGGCTGAGCCTCAATCCCGTCAGGCACATTGATCCGGTGGGGACCATTCTGGTGCCGGCAATCCTGCTGGTGATCGGTGCCCCGATCCTGGGCTGGGCCAAACCGGTACCTATTACGGCACAGAATTTTGCGAACCCGCGACGTGGGATGGCCTGGGTGGCGGCCGCCGGGCCGGGTTCCAATCTGCTGATGGCGATTTTCTGGGCGCTGGTGGCTCGCCTGGCGCAGGCTCTGGGCGCCGGTTCCTTCGGCACCCCGCTGTTTTTCATGGGAGTCGTGGGTGTCTTCGCGAATCTCGTGCTGGGCCTGCTCAACCTGATTCCCCTTTTGCCCCTGGATGGCGGGCGCCTGCTCAGCGGTCTGCTGCCGCGCCGCACGGCGGC
>JASFQN010000223.1:0-3777 GCA_050115425.1 Gammaproteobacteria bacterium
GCTGCAGCGGATAACACTTGAGCGCCATGGCCAGTGTGAAGATGAACTCGGCGATCAGCAGCCAGCCGGCGACGAAGCTGCCCAGGCCCATCAACACAATCGGATTGAGGATGAGAAAGCCAATGATTGTGAGCTTGTACCAGTCCGGCGAGTGGCCGAGAAAATTGGCGGCGAAAGCGCGTCCCATGGTCGTCTGCATGTGAATCCTCTTTGCTCTTGCGGCATCATTCTGCGGCCGACATGGCCCGCAGCGGACCGCAAAACCGGCACGAGCGGTACACTACTACACCTGCCGGGTCCGGCCAACGCGAGTGACCGGAGGCTGTTCAGGCACCGAACGTCGTGTATACTCCGGCCCTTGCCCCGGTCCGGGGCACTCCCGCGTCCCGGCGCGCCCCCCTCGATTTGCGGCGCCGGGCGCGCTCTCATCAGCGTTCCCCGGGGCCCGATCGCCGGCAAGGCGTTCTGCGGTCTCCGCCCGTCACGTGAGTGGAGAACAATGCGTAAAAATTCCCTCTTCCGAATTCTCGGCGCCGGCCTGCTGGCGTTCTTGGTCCCGGCCGCGGCCTTCGCCGCGGTGATCCAGCCCGATCTGGACCTCACGGCCAATTGGGCCGGCTACGCGTCGCTTGTCGCCTTCGTTCTGGCCTATGCCCTGGTCATGGCCGAGGAGTACACCGACCTGCGCAAATCCAAGCCGGTGATGCTCGCGGCCGGCCTGATCTGGGCCTTCATTGCCGTGGTCTATGCCGACCACGGTATCGGCAAGCATGCAGAGCATGCCGTACAGGAAAACCTGGAGGAATACGCCGAGCTGCTGCTCTTCCTGCTGACGGCCATGACCTACGTGAACGTGATGACCGAGCGCAATGTGTTCGAAGCTCTGCGTTCCTGGCTTATCCGCAAGGGCTTCGGCTATCGCAAGCTGTTCTGGATCACGGGCACCATCGCCTTTTTCCTGTCCCCGATGCTGGACAATCTGACCACCGCGCTGGTGCTCTGCGCCGTGGTCCTGGCCGTGGGCGCGGACAATCCGAAGTTCATCGGCCTGGCCTGCATCAACATCGTGGTGGCAGCGAATGCCGGCGGCGCCTACAGCCCGTTTGGCGATATCACCACGCTCATGGTCTGGCAGGCCGGTGTGGTCAAGTTCGGCGAGTTCTTCGACCTGTTCATTCCCGCCGCGGTCAACTTCGTGGTGCCCGCCGCCATCATGCACTTTGCGATTCCCAAGCTGGCCCCCAGGCCCAGCGACGAGGTGATTCCCCTCAAGCGCGGCGCCAAACGGGTCATCGTGTTGTTCGGCCTGACCGTGGCCACCGCCGTCATCTTCCACAAGGTGTTGGACATGCCGCCTTTCCTGGGGATGATGATGGGTCTGGCGTATCTGCAATTCTTTGGCTACTACCTCAAGCGCACGCATGTTCCGAGCCCGCTGGCGGAGCAGTTGGAAAGCGTGGAGGAAGAAGGCGTCGCTGGCGACATCCTGGCTTTTGACGTGTTCGAATACATCGCCCGGGTCGAGTGGGACACGCTGATGTTCTTCTATGGCGTGATCCTGGCCGTGGGCGGCCTGGGCTTCATCGGCTACCTGTCGATGACCTCACAGGTGCTGTACGTGCACTGGAATCCGACCTACGCGAATACACTGATCGGCGTGCTCTCGGCCATCGTGGACAACATCCCCATCATGGCGGCGGTAATCCACATGAACCCGGACATGTCGCATGGCCAGTGGCTGCTGATCACCCTGACCGCGGGCGTCGGTGGCAGCCTCCTTTCCATTGGCTCCGCGGCCGGTGTGGCCTTGATGGGCCAGGCGCGCGGCCGCTACACGTTCATGACCCACCTCAAGTGGACGTGGGCCGTGGCCCTGGGCTATGTTGGCGCCATCCTTGTCCATCTCTGGCTGAACACCAGCCTGTTCATGGAAATGGGCATCGGCAACTGATATCGCGGCCCCGGAGCCATCCGGCTCCGGGGCCGCCGATTGCAACGGAGAAGCGATGCGCCAGATCGTGCTGGATACCGAGACCACCGGCCTGGACCCGGCCGACGGTCATCGGATCATCGAAATCGGTTGCGTCGAACTGATCAACCGGCGCTTCACCCGCCGAACCTTCCATCACTACCTCCAGCCCGATCGGGAAATCGACGCCGGCGCCGTGGAAGTACACGGCATCACCACGGATTTTCTCGCTGACAAGCCGCGTTTCGCCGACGTGGTGGAAGATTTCCTTGCCTTCGTGGAAGGCGCGGAACTGGTGATTCACAACGCGCCATTCGACGTCGGCTTCCTCAATCACGAATTGCACCTGCTCGGCGACGGCCGGCCTGAAGTCGAGAGCATCTGCCAGATTCTGGATACGCTGCAGCTCGCCCGGCGGCTGCATCCCGGCCAGAAGAACAACCTCGATGCCCTGTGCCGGCGCTACGAAATCGACAACTCCAAGCGCGATTATCACGGCGCCCTGCTGGATGCGGAGATCCTGGCCGACGTCTATCTGGCGATGACCGGCGGGCAGGCACGCCTTTCGCTGGACGGCAGCGAAGAAGCCGGCCGGCAGGCATCGCGCGGCATTCGCAGAATCGAAGGAAAGGGGCCGCTGCCCGTCATACCGGCCAGCGAAGAGGAACGGGCAGCGCACCGTGCGCGACTGGAGGCCATCCGGGAAACCGCCGGCACCTGCCTGTGGCAGGCCGATCTCGACCTGCAATAGGCCGGGACCGCACGGACGGTCCCGCGGTCGCCGGCTGCCGGATCCCTAAAACCCGAGTTCGTCGATGGCCTGATTGGCCAGGCTGTCCGCCAGCTCGTTACCCGGATTTCCGTTGTGTGCCTTCACCCAGTGCCATTCGACCCGGTGGCGGCCGGCCAGCTCATCCAGCGTCTGCCAGAGCTCGACATTCTTGACCGGCTTGCGGTCGGCGGTACGCCAGCCGCGTCGTTTCCAGTTGGCCATCCATTCAGTGATGCCCTTGCGCAGATATTGCGAGTCGGTATAGAGGACGACATGGCAGGAGCGTTTCAAGGCCTGCAGGGCGCGGATGGCGGCGGTGAGTTCCATCCGATTGTTGGTGGTCGCCTCCTCGCCTCCCTTGAGGGTTTTCTCGCTGCCGTTGTAACGCAGAACAACGCCCCAGCCTCCGGGGCCCGGATTGCCGCGGCAGGCGCCGTCTGTGTAGATCTCGACGTGGTTCACTCAATCTCCTTTACGAAACGCGCCGGTGGCACTCACGCGCGGTGGGGCGCGGCAGCCCCACCACCGTCGCCACGCGCTTGCGCCAGCCCTCACGGATGGGTTGCACGGGGATCACGCGCTTCTCGGCGACCGTGACATGAGCCCCCGCCGGTCCCCAGAAGCCCCGCCGCCCCCAGCGGTCCATCCAGCGGGTACGCTTGAGGATGCCTTCCCGGTTCACCGGCGGCCCGAAACAGTAGCGCTTCACTTGCAGAACTTCCAGACCGAGCAGACCCACCCAGTCCGCGAGTCGGGGCTCGGAAAGGTAGCGCCCGCGCCAAGGGGGTGCCGGCCGGCCGAGGGTCAGCGCATTGCGCAGGCCCCAGAGACTCGCCGGATTGAAGCTCAGAATGATCAGCCGGCCCTGGCCCACCAGCACGCGCTCCGCTTCGCGCAGAACCTGGTGCGGGTTTGGAGAAAATTCCAGCGTGTGCGGCAGGAGCACGGCATCTACCGAGCCCGAGGCCACGGGCAGATGGACCGGGTCGGCACGCAGCCCGCCCGGATTGTTCAATCCGGGATCGCTCAGCAGGTT
>JASFQN010000224.1:0-3766 GCA_050115425.1 Gammaproteobacteria bacterium
ATTCCATGTGCCGGTCCCACATCGTGACAATCGCCTTGTCGCGGGCATTCATGCCCATGAGCGGCGGTTCAGGGTAACATTCCTCGAAATAGCGGCAGATGGCGGTCGACTCGTGGATGCGTGTGCCATCGTCGAATTCCAGAACAGGCACCGTCAACCAGGGATTGATACGCGCGAAGGCTTCGGAGCGATGTTCGCCCGCCTGCAGGTTCACCTGCACCGTGGGAATTCTGAGCCCCTTCTCGGCCAGGAACATCCGTACGCGGCGTGGGCTGACCGAGGGTCTGGCGTCGTAGAGTTTCATGATTGCAACATCGAATGTCTGCCGGCGTCCAATGGATAGCGGAGCGATGTCATGTGCGCGATCGGGCATCGGTTGATACGCCTTGTCAGTGTAGCAGCCCGGCTGATTCGCGAGACCGAATGATGTGTGCGGCCCTATCCGACGGGCAAAAAGCGTCCTAGGATCAGGGTATCCGACCGGGATTGCAGATGAGTGAAGCCATGGGAGTCGTCATGCCCAGCCGAATCGTCCGATACATTGCGCTACCGGTGGTCCTTGCGGCCACGTGCCTTGTAACCGCCTGTGGCAGTTCTTCGTCCCCGGTGTTCGTGCCGCCGACCAACACGCTGCCGCCTCCTTCGGACACGCTCTCGCTGGTGTCGGGTCCGTCGCCCTTCGGGCTGTTGTGTTCGGGGGCGCAACAAACCGGCACGCTTTACCGGAACGCCGAGGTCGAACCTTCGCTGGCTGTCAATCCGACCGATCCCGCCAACATGATAGCGACCTGGCAGCAGGACCGCTGGTCGAATGGCGGCGCCCAGGGATTGATGGCGGCCGCGAGCTTCGACAGCGGTCAGAGCTGGACCCGCACCCCGTTACCCACTGATATCTGCGCTGGCGGCACTGCGGCCACAAGCGCCGATTACCTGCGGGCTTCGGATCCCTGGGTCAGTTTCGCACCCGATGGCACCGCCTATGCCATCTCGTTGTCCTTCGACGGGCAGGTTTTCCAGTCCGGCTCCCGGAGCGCCATTCTGGTCACGCGTTCAACGGACGGCGGATTGACCTGGGGCGATCCCGTGACGCTGATAGTTGATGGTTCGACGGCATTCAATGACAAGGAGTCGATCACGGCCGATCCCAACGATTCCAGTTACGTCTATGCCGTATGGGACCGCCTGACCCAGTCCAACGAAGGACCGACCTGGTTTTCACGCACAACGGATGCTGGCGCGAGCTGGGAGGCGGCCAGGATCATCTACGACCCAGGCGTGGGCAACCAGACGATCGGCAATCAGATTGCCGTATTGCCGGACGGTACCCTGGTCAACGCCTTCATTCGGATCGACGGGACGAATACAAGCTCACCCGTGTCGACCATCCGGATCATCCGCTCCTTGGACAATGGCGCGAACTGGTCCACGCCGGTGACCGTGGCTTCCAGCCTGGCCGTCGGCACGCGCGATCCTGACACCCGGCAGGCGGTGCGGGATGGCGCCGGCCTGTTCGATATCGCCGTCGGGCCCGGCAACGAACTGGTGATCGTCTGGCAGGACGCGCGTTTCACGGACGGTACCCACGACGCCATTGCGCTGTCACGTTCGCTGGATGGCGGCAACACCTGGAGTGCGCCGGTGGCGGTGAACAGCGACACGACAGTCGCGGCTTTCACCCCCATGGTGCACATGCGCGCGGATGGCACCATGGCCGTTACATGGTTCGACTGGCGCAACAACGACGCCGACAAGACGCTCATGCAGACGGACTACTATCGTGCCGAGTCCACCGATGCACTGAATTTCACCGAGAAATTGCTCAGCGGGCCTTTCGATCTGGGCCTGGCGCCGGTTGCCAACGGGCTCTTTCTGGGGGACTACCAGGGCCTTGCCGATGATGCCCAGGATTTTGTGCCCTTGTGGGTTCAGACCAACAACAGTGGTACGGACAACCGCACGGACGTCTACCTTTTGCCGCCGGGCAGCGGCTTCGCGGGCGTGCGAAAGCCGAGCCGCGTCTATGCCGCCAAGCCTGCCCCAGCCGGCGAAATCTCCGCGGCGACCCGGGAGCGTGTGAGCGCCAACCTGTTGCGCCTGCTGGCAAGTCGCCGCACTCCCTGAACCCTGCCGGCAGCCATTCCGGAGTCGCATCAGGGACTTTTTGCGCCTTGTCTGGACTGGTAGTCCAAAATAGACTATAAGTATTGGCGACGCCCGCGCGGTGGCCGGAAGGTCCAGGTGCGGGACCGGCTTCACGGGAGAAACTCGATCATGAAAAAGCGATTTCACACAGTTCTTGCCACCTGGCTGCTGCTGGCTGCCGCCGGAACCCCCCTATCAGCGGCGGCGGACCAGCCAGCGCCGGTGGCAAACCCGCCACGCGTCGACGTGCTCGTCGATCGCCTGATTCCCCTCCGCGACGGTGTCCACCTGGGCGCGACGATCTGGAAACCGGCACACATGACCGGCCCGTTGCCGGTGGTATTTGTCCTGACGCCCTACATTTCCGATGAAACCCATGAGCGGGCAATGAAATTCGCACGCGCGGGCTATGTGTACGTGAGCGTGGATGTGCGCGGCCGCGGCATTTCCGAGGGACGCTTCGAGCCGCTTTACGGCAACGGCCCGGACGGTGTGGACGTTATCAAGTGGCTGGTGGCCCAGCCGTGGTGCGACGGTCGCGTGGTCATGCGCGGAGGGTCCTATCGCGGCACCGTGCAGTGGCAGATCATGGCCGAGCATCCCGACCACCTGGTGGCGACCGTACCCACCGCACCGCCTTATCCCGGCATCGATTTTCCGCAGAGCCGTGGCGTGCCCTACAGCTACATGGCGCGGTGGCTGGCGCTGACCGGCGGGCGGACCATGCAGAACAATCTGTTCGACGACGCCGAGTACTGGTTGAGCCAGTACAAGGCTGTCCAGGCCGAGAAGAAACCGTTTGTCGATCTCGCCCCGCTGGCAGCCGATCATGCGGACATCTTCAAGGAGTGGCTGGCACATCCCGCCTACGATGCCTTCTGGGCAAAGTACAATCCGAAACCTGCCGATTACCGCGGTATCGATATCCCGGTGCTCAATATCACCGGCTATTTCGATGGCGACCAGCCGGGAACCCTCAGCTATTACAAGGCGTACATGAGCCAGGTGACAAAGGCGCAGAAGGACCGCACATGGTTCCTGATCGGCCCCTGGGGTCACCATGGCACGCGTGAGCCCAGTCAGAGCATGGGGCCGCTCAAGTTCGGCAAGAATGCCGTGGTCGACATCGACCAGTTGCACATCGACTGGTACAACTGGCTGCTTGGCAAGGGCAAGAAGCCGGATCTCATCAAGGACCACGTGACCTATTATCTGATGGGGGCCAACGAATGGCGGTCCGCTCCCTCGCTGGACGCCATGCACGATGCCACCCTGCGCTTCTATCTTTCCTCGCCGACCAGCCCGGCAAGCGATGTCTTCCATTCGGGCGTGCTGCAGACCGACACACCGGTCGGACAGGCACCGGATACCTATCGCTACGATCCGTCGGTGGATATCGACCCCGCCAACTACATGGAAGCCATGGGCGACGCGTTCGGACTGACGCGGGCGCCTGCGCACGGGGCCAACCGGCTGGTTTATGTGAGCGGGCCGCTGCAGACGGCCACGATTGTCGCCGGGCAGATGACCTTCAAGGCGAATCTCGAGATGGACGTTCCCGACACCGACATAGTCGCTTACGTCCAGGCCATCATGCCTGACGGCAAGATGGTGTATCTGGGAC
>JASFQN010000225.1:0-3731 GCA_050115425.1 Gammaproteobacteria bacterium
TTTCGCCGGGTGCGGGTTTGTCAACGCGTGCCGGCCGCCAAGCGGCGGGAGGGGCGAGGCCACCTGCAAGGTGGCGGTCAGCAGGGCTCCGGCCAGCGCGCCGCGCCAGAGCCAGAGGCGGAGTCGCGGCGCCATGCCCGGACGCAGCCGCTCGATCAGCCACACGATGCCGATCAGAAGCACACTGTGCACGAACCAGGTGAGCAACCAGTCACCCAGGGGCATCATGAGTATGTTCATCACTTGTCGCCTCCTTCCCGCAGCAGGCGCTTCACTTCATCCAGATCCTCGGAAGCCACCTCGCCGCTGCGCACCAGGTGCGTCATCAGCGCCGCGGAATCCCCGCGGAAAAGGCTGGCCACCAGCCCGGAGACCATGGATTCGCGCACTTCGCCTTCGGAAACGGCGGGCGAGAAAACGAGTTCGCGGCCCTCACGCCGGGCACGGATCACCCCGCGCTTTTCCAGGCGCTTGAGCATGGTCGCCACCGTGGTATACGCCAGTCCACGCTCGCCGCCCACGATCTCGTGAACCGCCGCGGTGCTTGCCTCACCGCGCTGCCAGAGCGCGCGCATGATGGCGAGCTGGGAGTCGCTCAAATGGATGTCTTTCGCCATGATCCACCTGTCTTCTACAACTGTAGTACTACACTTGTAGTAAATCATGCCGGCAAGGTCAAGTGCGCTGCCGAAAAATTCCCCGCTCCGCAACCGCATTGACTCCAAACCCCCGCTCCGGTTTAATACCGCCCTCGCGTCGCCCGCGGATGTCGGCTGAAGACCCGCGGTTGAAACGAACAGATCTTGGATGTACGCCTTTCGACGTAGCGGTATTTCACGCCTTGATCACGTTTTTGCGTCGCGAGGCCGTGCGGGGACGCGGCTATTGGCCGTCAGCCGCACGGTCGCAGTAGCAAAAATGGCCAGGTAGCTCAGTTGGTAGAGCAGGGGACTGAAAATCCCCGTGTCGGCAGTTCGATTCTGTCCCTGGCCACCATTACCCAGGAAGCCTCGGTCAGCACCGGGGCTTTTTTGTGTCCGGGGGGCCATTGGTTGCGGACAGAATCGAACATCATATGAGTGTCGGCAGTTAGATTGCTCGACCCATCCCTGGGTCTCGCCCCTTCGGGGCCCGCCTGCGGCGGTCCGGATTTGTTCCCGACAAATCCATCTGTCCCTGGCCACCATTACCCAGGAAGCCTCGGTCAGCACCGGGGCTTTTTTGTGTCCGGGGGCCATTGGTTGCGGACAGAATCGAACATCATATGAGTGTCGGCAGTTAGATTGCTCGACCCATCCCTGGGTCTCGCCCCTTCGGGGCCCGCCTGCGGCGGTCCGGATTTGTTCCTGACAAATCCATCTGTCCCTGGCCACCATTACCCAGGAAGCCTCGGTCAACGCCGGGGCTTTTTTGTGTCCGGGGGCCATGGAATCCGGACGCAACCGATCGTTGATCTGCTGCCGCCATCGGACGGAACTCGTCCGGTTGCAATGCGTGGAATTCTCCGAAGAGGAGCGCAGAAGGCGTTATCTGGTGTTGAGCGTTGATTGCGCCAATTGCCAGGCTTCAGATTAGAAATACCACCGGGCTTAGAAATACCATCGGGCGGTAAGCTCCCACCCGGCATCTCCCTCAACGCTCTGATAAAACGTTCCCACCGCGAGATATCTGTTCAGGTGAAACACCGGCCCGGCGACGAATGCGTTGGCCCGCTGGTCGAGCACGTCGCTGTGGCGGCCGCTGGCGATCGCTTCCAGCCAGTATGTGAACCGGTGACGCAGCTCCAGTTTGGCTTCGTAACCCGTGTCCTTGACGGCCTGGTCCAGCGCGTTGTCAAACCGGGCGCGGACGATGGCCGCTTCCGGAGCGATCATGGTGTCGGCATCCAGCAGGAAGTGGCCGCCGGCACCCACGCGGATGGCACGGCTGTTGTGCCAGGCGGGGTTGCCATAGAGGCCGGCGTCGCCCCATGAGGCGAACACCTGCGCGTGGTGGCCGATTTCGATATAGCCGCCGACCGTGTCGTTGTTGAAATTGCGGCCGTTGACAGTGTTTTGTTGGTGGCTGAGGTAGGCGTAGTCGTAGCTCAGCGGTTCGGCGCGGGCGGCGCCGCAGGCTGCCGCGGCCAGCGTGCACAAACACAGGACAACTCGTTGCATTGCCGGTTTCCCCACGAAGGCGTTGCTTTGCCCAGTATAGCGGAGTGGGGCAGCCCGGCCCGCAGGGTGCTATGCTGAATCGGGTTGCGTGCCCGCGGGGAGCGGTGCGCGCCATTGGCTCAGGGGTTCCTCGCAGCGAATCTCACTACAATTCGAATCATCCGGCGCTTGGCCGGCGGGCGGTCCTGCGGCCTCGCGGGCCGTGCCCGGCAGGCAGACAGGGAGGAAATACGTGAAATTCATCAAGCAACTGACCGTACTCGCGGGTCTGGCCCTGCTGGGCAGCCCGTTGCTGGCGCAGGCGGGCGCGCCTCTGACGAAACATGATGTGGTGCAGTACATGCACTTCGAAGTGCGCATCACCAAGACCCAGAACGACATGAAGGCGCATGCGGCGCAGTACGATAACGTGATTCAGGCCTTCTTCAAGAAGGAAGACGCCATTCTGGCCGAGAAAGGCTGGACCCGGGATCGTTACAAGGACGTGCAGTCACGCATATTCCAGGTGCTCGATGCCATGGAAAAGCAGGCGTCGATGGACGCCTATGCCAACCAGCGGGCCAAGGAGCGCGCCGACATCATGAACAACCCCTACATTCCCGAGAAGCAGAAAAAACAGATTCTCAAGGCCAAGGGCATGCTGCATCAGCACGACGTCGATCAGGTGGCGGGCACGCGGCCCGACTGGCCGGCCGTGAAACCCTACCGGAAAACCCTGATCAAGCTGGGCCACTGGGCCGCGGGCAACACCCCGGAGCCGCCGCAACTGCCCGACCTGTGACGCTGGTCGCCGGGTCCGTCCACCGCGCCATCGCGGTGGACGGACTCAGTGCAGCGAACCGCGTATCCGGATGGGGATCGGATTCACCAGCCGTTCGAAGTCCTTGTAGGCCATGCGCAGCACTTCGGTATGCGTGCCGCCGTTGAAGGCGATTTCGTCGTCTTCGGCCAGCTCGTCGGCGATGAAGACCTCCATGCCGTAGAGGTTGCCGAAAGGCGGAATGGCGCCGATCTCGCAGCCGGGAAAGGCGTTGTAGAAATCGTCTTCATCGGCCAACTCCGCGTGGGCGGAGCCGGTCGCCTTCTGCAGCTTGCCCAGGTTCACCTGCCGTGTGGCCGGCAGCACGACCATGGCAAGGCGCCCGTCGAGCTTGACGACGACGGTCTTGGCGAACTCCTTGCCGCGGATGTGGCTGGCCTGGGCGGTTTCCTGGGCCGTGACGGATGGCGTATGGGCAATGATCTGGTAACGGACCTTGCTCTGCTCGAGAAAGTCCTTCAGGCGCTGGACGGTCATGACCGCCTCCCCGGGGAAAGCCCCGTATCTCAAGGATTGACGCTCCGGGCCGGGCACCTGCCGGGCCCGATCCTCCACCCCCTTGTCGCTTGAGTATAGTCCGCCGGCTTGGCCCGGGCCGTCGTTATGGGCAATACTCGGGGTTCCCCGAAAAACGATCGCCCGGGCGATGGACCCGGCGCGGCACAACGTTGAGGAGACCCCCCGTGAAATACCGATTTCTGACCGGACTGCTGTTCGGCCTGGCGCTCGCGGCGTCAGCTGCCCAGGCTTCC
>JASFQN010000226.1:0-3666 GCA_050115425.1 Gammaproteobacteria bacterium
GCGTACGCAATGAATCGCTATCGGGCAACTCCGACCCCCATAACGTTCGTTCCAGCTCCTGACGAGAAACGACTCTTCCTGTCTCCCTCATAAGAATCTTGAGGAGCTTCAACGCAGTGGGCTTGAGTTTCAATGGCATGCCTGCACGCTTGACAGTCAGCGTGGCAACGTCGAATTCAAGGTCCGCCACCCGAAGTGTATTCGCAGAATTACCGACCTGGCGCCGATGAAGCGCGAGAAGCCGGGCTTCCAGCTCGGGTAGATCAAATGGCTTTACGAGGTAATCGTCCGCACCGCATTGAAATCCGTTCAACTTGTCCGGGAGTGTGCCGCATCCACTCAGTATAAGGATCGGAATGTCGACACCAGCAGCGTTTCTGAGTCTGGAGATGAGTTGGAGTCCGTCCATCCCCGGCAGCATGATATCCACGACAAGAACGTCAAAGTCCTCCGCCAGGGCCAATTTCAGTGCGGACCGACCATCGCGCGTGCGCGAGGTGACGTGGCCGCGCCCGGACAGATAATCTTCCACGGTGGCGCCAATTTCTTCGCTGTCTTCTACGACCAAAATTCGCATGGACACATGCTCCAAGTGAAGATTACCGGTCTCGCGTATGCATGACGCATACCGGCTGAACTGGAGAAAACCCACGTGCATGCGCAGGCCGCACTCGGGACGCCATTGGATTCCACCGCCACATCTGTCGCCCATCCGAACGATGGCATGCCTTCGGTAATGGCACTGACTGACGGGTACGACGCAACTGAGGAATTCGGCGGCGTGCGGCCACCCGATCTTGCGTCGCAAGAAAGGGTCCCGGCATCGGGTGAGGGAATGATTCGTCAGTTATTGGGGGTTGGAATTCGGACATCGGAATCCAGAAGTCCAACGACCATCGAATCTGTCGCCAAAGCGTGACTTTCCTGAAGGTACTCATGACTCCAGCGGTCCAACCTCTGCCATGTTGAGTCACGGGTATTCCGTGCTCTCTGGAGCGTCACACGTCGGTCTGTCCCCGTCTTCCAGGAGTACCCCCATGAAGGCTATTCCTGTTACCCCGAGCAGGGAATCTGACACAAGCGAAGCCAAAGCAGAGTCTAGTTAATGATACATTTTCATTCTATATGAGCCCCTCTTACTGACCAAGAAATGGCGCGTCACCATGGCGAATGCCGTTTCGTTAACGAAAAAATCATGAAAACGTCACAATAAAATTCGGAACGAGTTTCCCATGCAAGAAACTATTGGGCGTAGTCTCCCACCGCGAACGTGATTCCTTGTGCGCTACAGCGCACCGCGATTCTGCGTTTTCGTGAGCTTGCTTCCATGGTCGCCGATTGCGCGGGAAATATGCCTCTCGAACCGTTAGGGAGATCTGTGGTCAGCGTGTGCGAGGGTCAGCACGGTTATACAGTCGACTCTGGTTCTTCCCCGACCGTTTCACCGCAAGCAAGGCCCTGTCCGCAGCATCAAACAATTGGTCGATGGCACTTCCATCATTACCAAATTCGGCAATACCGGCGGAGACGGTTATGCGGGCCTCTTCCGGAAGATTCATAACCTCCGGCGTTTCACCAACAAGTCTCCGGAGCCTTTCCACAACGTCGACAGCATCTTTCTTGCCTGTGCCGGCAAGAAGCGCGACAAATTCATCACCGCCAAAGCGCGCCAGAATATCGCTGCCGCGCAGTCCCTTTTCCATGGCCATGGCTGCTGCGGCCAGCACTTTGTCGCCCTCGGAGTGACCAAGACGATCATTTACCGCCTTGAAATTGTCCAGGTCCATTACAACCACGGATGCCTTGCCATGGCTGCGTTCCAGGGTGAGCAGAGCATGGGCTCCGAGTTCCAGAAACATGCTGCGTCGGTAGAGACCGGTCAGATGGTCCCGGAAGGCGGCTCTCGCCATCAACTGCATGTTCCGCGTCAGTTCCCAGACAAGAAACCCGGAAATCACGCATACAAGCACAAAGCTGACCACGAATTCGACGGGTTCCTGGTCACGGAAGTCCACTTGTACTCTGGAAAGGAAAAGCACTACAGCGATGCCTGCCGTGATGGTGACAAGTAATGCGATTCCCCGACGGAAGGCATTGAGGAACAACACGACGGGCGGCAGGATAAAGGCCCAGGATATCCCAGTATGGTGGAATATCTGTTCCAGCACGAAGGCGCCCATCAACAACGATATCAGGTAGCCTGAGGCGGCCAGCCGGCGCGCGTGCAACAGAAACAGATTGCCAATGAATCCCAGTGAGAGCAGGCTCGCGACAGCCATGGCGTGCACTGGAAATTCGTGGCTTTCGATGACCGGTTCCAGGGCGGCATACACCGCAAGTACCAGCGAAAGCAGAAAATTCAGAGTGAACTGGTGACGGGTGAGAAGATCGGCAGATGGGTATGTCGCTTTCGATTCTGGCGCATCAATCGCGTTGTGCGCCGAGGGATGGTCGTAGGTCATCATGCGCGGACGGTGTTCTTTTTCTGGGTGATTGTTTCCAATCCATGGCCCGGACCACAATCCCTTGCCGAATCGATTAGCAGAATAGCACGCGGACGGCGAATTCCGCAGACGACAGAACCGTGGAAGCATGGAGGACAGGCATGACTCATGCGAGACAACTGGCTGCGGCCGCGCGGTGGACAGCGCTCGCCGTGGCGCTGGCCATCTGCTTTGCTGTCGCCGCCTTCGGTGCCCGTTTTGCGCCGGGGCCCTGGTACGCGGCGCTCGCCAAGCCTTTCTGGACTCCGCCGAACTGGATTTTCGGTCCAGTCTGGACCCTGCTCTACACCATGATGGCAGTGAGTGCCTGGCTGGTCTGGCTGAGAGCGGACGGCAGCGGCCGCGTGCGCAATGCGCTGCTCTTGTTTGCTGTGCAGTTGCTGCTGAATGGTGCCTGGTCGTGGCTTTTTTTCGGCAGTCACCGGATGGGCCTGGCACTTGCCGAGATCCTGGTGCTTTGGGCGTTCATTCTTGCGACCACGGTGGCTTTCTGGCGCATCCGCCGCTGGGCCGGGATCCTGCTGCTCCCGTATCTGGGCTGGGTGGGCTTTGCCAGCCTCCTCAATGCCGCACTCTGGTGGCTCAACAGGGCACCCTGAGTTCGTTTCCCGGGTGTGCGGCATTCCGGCACCTGTGGCAGACTGAGTCTCTCCGGAGTGCGGGAGTCCAAGCCATGCAGCCCTCGAATCGCGAGCCCCTTGTCATCGCGGTACTGGCGTTCCTTGGCCTGGTGATTTCCGGAATCGCTCCCAGCGACCGGCTCACCTGGCTGCTGGAGGTGTTTCCGGTGATCGTCGGGCTGGTGGTCCTGGCCTGGGTCTACCCGAAATTCCGGTTCACGAATCTCGCGTACCGGCTGATGCTGGTGCACGCCGCGATACTCATGCTCGGTGGCCATTACACCTACGCCCAGGTGCCGCTGGGCTTCTGGATGGAGCGGACCTTCGATTTCACCCGCAACCATTACGATCGCATCGGCCATTTCGCCCAGGGCTTTGTTCCGGCAGTCCTGACCCGAGAAGTGTTGTTGCGCCGGTCGCCCCTGAAACCCGGCAAGTGGCTGAACTTTCTCACTGTCTGCGTCTGTCTCTCGATCAGTGTCGGCTATGAATTTCTCGAGTGGTGGACCGCGGTCACAGAAGGGTCGGAAGCGACCAAGTTC
>JASFQN010000227.1:0-3654 GCA_050115425.1 Gammaproteobacteria bacterium
GCCGCATGAAGGCGCGGGCCACGGCGACCTTCTGCCATTGTCCGCCGGAGAGTTCGCGCCCGCCCTGGAACCAGCGTCCAAGCTGGGTTTCGTAGCCCCTGGGCAGGGTCTCGATGAAGTCGTCCGCGAGGCCTCTGGCGGCGGCTTCACGCCAGCCGGGCTCGTCGCTGAAGCGGTCCACATCGCCGGCGCCGATGTTTTCCCCCACCAGCATCTGGTAGCGCACGAAGTCCTGGAAGATCACGCCGATCCGTCGGCGCAAGACCTTTTCGTCCCAGTCGCGCAGGTCCAGGCCGTCCAGCAGAATGCGGCCTTCGGTTGGCTCGTAGAGACGGGCCAGCAGCTTGATCAATGTGGTCTTGCCGGAGCCGTTCTGGCCAACCAGCGCCAGACTCTGACCGGGACGCACATGCAGGTTCACGTGCTGGAGCGCCGGGCGCTCAACGCCGGGATAGGTGAAACTCACATTCTCGAAACGGATGCCGTCGCTCGGGTCGGTTCCCTGCGTGGCGCTGCCCGAACCTGCCGGCACGGGCTGTTCCAGGTATTCGTAGAGATTGGAGAGGTAGAGGTTGTCCTCGTACATGCCGCCAATGGCGTTGAGGCTGGCGCTGACCGCCGACTGGCCCTGCTTGAAGACCAGCAGATACATGGTCATTTGCCCCAGCGTGATCTGGCCGGCCACAGTGGCATAGACAATCCAGGCATACGCGCCGTAGAAAGTCGCCGTGGCGAACAGGCCCAGTACGAAGCCCCAGAAGTCCCGCCGCAGCGTGAGATTGCGGTCTTCCCGGTAGAGCGTGTTGAAGATGTTGCGGTAGCGCTGCAACAGCAGCGGACCGAGCTGGAAGAGTTTGACTTCCTTGGCGCTGTCTTCCCGTGCGAGCACGGTTTCCAGATACATCTGCTTGCGGGTTTCCGGCGAGCGCCAGCGGAACAGGCGAAAGGCCGCACCGGAGAATTTCGCTTCGGCGACGAACTGCGGCAGTCCGCCAACCAGAAGAATCACCACCGCCAGTGGTGAAAAACCGACCAGCAGGGCGGCGTAGCTGATCAGCGAGATGCCGTTCTGGGCCAGGCCGAAGGTCTTGGTCACCAGCGACAGCGGCCGGCTCGAGGCCTCCCGGCGGGCCCGGGTGAGCTTGTCGTAGAATTCGGAGTCCTCGAAGTGGGCGAGCTGCAGGGTGAGCGCCTTTTCCAGGATCATTACATTGACGCGTTGCCCGAGGAGGGCGCGGAGCAGGGACTGCACGGTGCTGATGCCGCGCTGGGACAGCGCCAGCACGGCCATGATGCCGCCTTCCAGGGCCACCAGCCAATAAACCATGTGGTGATCCGCTGCCGGCACTTTCAGGGCACCGACCACGCCATCGACGATCAGGCGGCCCACCCAGGCGGCCCCGGCGGGCAGCAGGCCGGCGGCAACTGTGCAGATAGCGAAAATCACCGTCAGCTTGCCGCTGGTCTGCCAGACCAGCTCCACCGCGCGGCGGCTGTAGCGGAACACGCCCAGGTAGCGCTTCAAGCGGTTGGGTTCTTCGGTTCGGGAGACGGGATCAACGGTAGCCATGGCGGCATTCTACACGGGCGAGACGGTGCTACGCTTTGATTGAGGTCGTGCGATTCACGGACTCGAATCACGGCCGCGGCCAACCAGTCGGGAGCAGATAAAATGGAACGTACGGGGAGCCAGGGAAGGGGACGCAGAGCGGGGATTCTCGCGCTCGTGGCCATGGTTGCGCTGGCCGCCTGCGCCAGGCCGCTGCCCGAGGACAAGCTGGATTACGTGGGCGTGTGGAAGAGCAGGGCGGTGACCCTGGTCATATCACCGGGCGGGCGTATCGCCTACCAGCGCAAGACGGCGCGGGCCAATACGCACATCAGCGCCCCGATCCAGCGTTTCAACGACGACGGGTTCACAGTGGGTGTGGTCTTCTTCAATACCGATTTCAAGGTGAGCGTGCCGCCGCATCGAACCGATCACCACTGGATGATGATGGTGGACGGGGAGGTCCTGGTGCGCGTTGCCTGCGTGAGGGATGCCGGTGCCGGCAAGCTGGAACAGGTGCCGCTGGCGGATCCGACGGACCGGTGTATCGAGGAAGAAGCGCCGCAGGGCGTACAGATTTGACATAATGTAAATCCTGACATCATAAACCACTCGAATAACCAGCCATAATCACCTGTTATAAAAGCGATTATCCATGTCATACTGCTCACAAACTGGCTTCAACAAAGGAGCGCGTCATTTGAAACGCTTTCTCCTCAAAACCGTGATGGCCCTCGCCATCGCAGCCGTCCCGCCCGGCGTGTCTGGCGAATCGCCGGCGGTGAAGCAGCCGGTCGACACGCTGCCGTCCATCGTGGGGTCATTCCGGGATTTCTGGAGCGCTGCAAAGGGCGAGCCGTTCCAGCGCCAGATGGCGTTGTGGGACAGTTATGTTGAAGGCCCGCGCAAGGCCTTGTACCGATCCGTCGTCTGGGAAAGCCGGAACCATCCGGGTTGGCAACAGCAAAGGGCAGGCATGCTGCGGCCGCGCTTCGGCAGCTATAAAGAGATCGGCGGCGAAATTCCCGGAGAGGCCGCGAAAATCCAGGCCGCGCTACGAAGCCAGGCCGGGCGGCTTCGACAGCTGTTTCCCCAGATGCGAGCGAATCCCCGGGTCGTGATCGTGCTGGCGCCCAATTTCGACGCCAAGAGCGGTGTCTTGCCGGACGGTTCGCCGGTGCTGGCGCTCGCGGTGGATACCTTATGCCTTGAACACGCCAACCTGAGCATCCTTTTACCTCATGAATTGTTCCATCTCTACGACGCCGAGCATGCGGGTGTAAGAAACGATGGCGTCATGCCGAACACGCACCTGACGCTGCCGCTGTTCGCCGAGGGGCTCGCGGTCTACGTCAGTACGGTGGTCGCGCCGGGCCATGGAGATGGGGATTATCTCTTGCAGCCGAATCTCGGCGCGTTGTCGAATTCACGGCTGCCGGAGGCGGCCAGGGATTTTCTTGTGGACGCGGAAGCAATGACCCTTGATCCCGAGAGCCATCGAGTATCAGAGGGATTTGCGCGTTGGTTCATGGGCAGTCGGACCCGAGCCCAGGCCGACTGGCCGAACCGCGCGGGCTATTGGCTGGGACTGAATGTGATACGCGAGCTGCGAAACAAGTATTCGCTTCAGGAGATGGCCTCCTGGCCGCCAGCGACAGCCCAGAGGAAGGTTCGCCAGGTCTTGGAAGATATGGCTCAGGGCACACAAGGTGCAGGGTAAGGCCGAGAGACGTGGTCGATTTCGGCGGTTGGGGGCGATGGGATATCTCTCCAATATGCGCATAATGTATATTATGTTAAAAAACAATCCGTGCAGGAATGAACCCGACGGGACGTCCTTGTCCCGCCGGATTGCTCAGGGGAATTTCGGGGGGTCTGGCTCCCCTGCTACCAGATTGCGCACCGGTGGCTGTTCACCATCGGGCTGTCATCTGGCAAGCCGAACGCGGCCTGGAATGGCGGGAAGTTGGCGAGCGTGCCATTGACGCGGTCTTTCATCGGCGGATGTGGATCCACCTTGGCCAGTAGGCTGGCATATTCGGGACGGACGTTGCTGCCCCAAAGATGCGCAAAGGCGAGGAAGAAGAGTTGATCCGGCGTGTAAC
>JASFQN010000228.1:0-3580 GCA_050115425.1 Gammaproteobacteria bacterium
GCCGGCGGCCGATGCAGCCCGGATGCAGCGCAGGGGAATCCGGGAAACCGCAAAGCACAGCAATCCATCCTCCGGATCTTGCGTCGCTCCTCGCTCATGGGGCGGCGGGCCACACCACGCTCGTCACGCTTTGTGAGCCAACGGAAGCCACCCGGGGGCAGCAGAGGGCAAGTAATCCCTGGCGTTCCCTGCCTTTCGGAAGCTTGGGGGAGAGACCGCTCCGTTCTGCCCCGATGGCCCGGAGCACGTCTCCGCCTCGCGCCACGGAGAGAGGTTCGGCAAGCCGAAGCCTTTCCCGCCGACCCATCCGCCTGCAGCCCTGCCACCTGTGCTATCCTTTGCGCCCTTCGGAAGAACAGACAATCCCCAATCCCATGGCGAACAAACACATCTACAAGATCGTCTTCGTCAATCAGGGCAAGGTCTACGAGATTTATGCCCGCCATGTCACCCAGGGCGACATGTTCGGTTTCGTGACCATTGAAGATCTCGTGTTCGGTGAGCGCACCGCGGTCGTCGTGGACCCTTCCGAGGAACGTCTGAAGGACGAGTTTGCCGGAGTCAAGCGCACGTTTGTGCCGCTGCAGGCGGTCATCCGCATCGACGAGGTGGCCAAGCAGGGCGTCAGCAAGATCACCACGATGGAAGGCGGCAACGTCACGCCTTTTCCCGCCCCGATCTATTCGCCGGGCGGCGACTCCGGGAAATAGGCGGCGTGCGATTCACCTGTCTGGGCAGCGGCAGCCGAGGCAATGCAACGCTCGTGCAGGCCGGACAGACGCTCGTCATGGTCGATTGCGGTTTCGGCATTGCCGAGACCGGCCGGCGGCTGGCGCGCGCGGGTGTGGACTTCTCCGATCTCGCCGGCATCCTGGTCACCCACGAACACGCCGATCACATCGGTGGCGTCGTGCGCGTGGCGCGCAAGCACCGATTGCCGGTGTGGGCCACGCCCGGCACCTTCACACTGCTGAACGGGGGTGGACTCGACAACGTCAACCTGTTCAATGTGCACGAGCCCTTCGCCATAGACGGCCTGGCGGTGGAGCCGGTCACTGTCCCCCATGACGCTCGCGAACCCTCGCAGTTTGTGTTTTCCGACGGCGCCCTGAAGCTGGGAATCCTCACCGACGCGGGCCATGTCACCCCGCATATCCAACGGTCCTATGCCGACCTGGACGGGCTGATCCTGGAGACCAATCATGACTCCGAAATGCTGGCCAACGGCGAGTACCCGCAGCGCCTCAAGGCGCGCGTGGGAGGATCGCTGGGGCACCTGAGCAATGCTCAGGCGGCCGATCTCATGCGTGTCCTGGGCCAGGGACGCCTCCAGCATCTGGTGGCCGCGCACCTGAGCGAACAAAACAACGCGCCGTCGCTTGCGCGGGCCAGTCTCGCAGACGCGCTGGATTGCACGCAGGACTGGATTCACGTAGCCGACCAGCAGGCCGGACTGGACTGGCTGGAATTGCGCTAGAGGCGCCGCCACGGCTGGCCGCGACGGCCCGCTTCGCGTAAAATCCTGCGGCTCCTGAAGCCCTTCTTTTAGCAGCCGGATAACCTCGACATGCTAGTGTTCCGTGGCGGTTCCGCCCTCTCTGCCTTCCGCATCGACAAATTCAGCGAGCGACTCCGCGAGATCCTTCCGGACCTGAAGGGACTGGCAGCCGAATTCCGGCATTTCGTGGCCGTTCATCGCGATCTCGAGCCTCGCGAGACCGAGGTTCTGGAGCGCCTGCTGGAATACGGCACACCCGCAAAACCGGCCGTGCCGGATGCTTTCGAGCTGGTCGTGGTGCCACGTTTCGGCACCATCTCACCCTGGTCCAGCAAGGCGACCGACATCGCGCACAACTGCGGCCTCACGGCCGTGGAGCGTATTGAACGCGGCGTGCTCTGGTCGCTGGAACTGGAAGGCCGCCAACCGGACGAAGTCGCTCTGCAGGCGGTGGCCGAACTCCTGCACGACCGCATGACCGAGAGTGTGGTGCACAATCCGGCCCAGGCCGAGGCGCTGTTCCGGCATGCACGGCCGGCACCGCTGCGCGAGGTGGATGTGCTCGCCGGCGGCCGTGAGGCGCTGGCACGGGCCAATGGTGAATGGGGTCTTGCGCTGTCGGACGACGAGATCGACTACCTGGTGGAAAATTTCGGCCGGCTGGGGCGCAACCCCACCGACGTGGAGTTGATGATGTTCGCCCAGGCCAACTCCGAGCATTGCCGCCACAAGATATTCAAGGGCGACTGGGTGATCGACGGCGAGCCGCAGGATGTCTCGCTCTTCGACATGATCCGCGCCACCTATGAGGCCAACTCCGAGGGCGTGCTTTCCGCCTACCGCGACAACGCCTCGGTAATCGAGGGCTCGCGCGCCGAGCGTTTCTTCGCCGATCCCGAAAGCCGCGAATACGGTTACATCGAAGAGGATGTACACATCCTCATGAAAGTGGAGACCCACAACCACCCGACGGCGATCTCGCCTTTTCCGGGGGCGGCGACCGGTTCCGGCGGCGAAATCCGCGACGAGGGTGCCACCGGCCGCGGCGCCAAGCCCAAGGCGGGCATGGCGGGCTTTTCCGTCTCCAACCTTCACATCCCGGGCAGTGTGCGCCCATGGGAACGGGACTTCGGCAAGCCTGACCGCATCGTTTCGGCGCTGGACATCATGCTGGAAGGCCCCATCGGCGCAGCGTCGTTCAACAACGAATTCGGCCGGCCCAACATCGCCGGCTATTTCCGTACCTACGAAGAACTCGATCCGGCCGGCCGCATGCGCGGCTATCACAAGCCGATCATGATCGCCGGCGGGCTGGGCAACATCCGCGCCGACCACGTGGAGAAGAACCCCATTCCGGCGGGCGCGAAACTGATCGTGCTCGGCGGTCCTGCCATGCTCATCGGCCTGGGTGGCGGCGCCGCTTCGTCCATGGCCAGTGGCAGCAGCGCCGAGGATCTGGACTTCGCTTCCGTGCAGCGGGGCAACCCGGAAATCCAGCGCCGGGCGCAGGAGGTCATCGATCACTGCTGGGCGCTGGGCGAGCGCAACCCCATCCAGTCCATCCACGACGTGGGCGCCGGCGGGCTGTCCAACGCGCTGCCGGAGATCATTCACGACGCCGGCCGCGGCGGGCTCGTCGACCTGCGCCGGGTGCCCAACGACGAGCCGGGCATGTCGCCCATGGAAATCTGGTGCAACGAGGCGCAGGAGCGCTATGTCCTCGCTGTCTCGCCCGCTGACCTGGAACGCTTCGAGGCGATCTGTGCCCGCGAACGCTGCCCCTACGCCGTGGTGGGTGAGGCCACCGCCGAGGAGCGGCTCAAGGTGGAAGACCCGGTGTTCAGAAACTTCCCCGTGGACATGCCCATGGAAGTCCTCCTGGGCAAGGCGCCACGGATGCTGCGCGAGGTACGCCGCGAAACGCCGGTCGGCAAGGCACTGGACACGAAAAGGATCGATCCGCGCGAGGCGGCACTGCGCCTGCTGCGCCTGCCCACCATCGCCGACAAGGGCTTCCTGATCAGCATTGGCGACCGCTCGGTGGGCGGGATGATCGCGCGTGATCAGTACGTCGGCCCCTGG
>JASFQN010000229.1:0-3543 GCA_050115425.1 Gammaproteobacteria bacterium
CCCAGGGCCGGCAAGGCTTGAAATCATACCGATGCAACGGCGGCAAGCAAAATGCCGCGTTGCGCCATTCCGTCCCGGAACTCAGCGCTGGCCCCGCTGGGCCTCGACCTCCCGCGCGCCCGGCACCAGAATGCGGGCGAAGATGATCCCGGACTCGTAGAGCATGTACATGGGCACGGCCAGCAGGGTCTGGGAAAGAATGTCGGGTGGCGTGAGCAGCATGCCGACCACGAAAGCGCCGAGCAGCACATAGGGACGTGCCTTGCCCATGGCCGCCGGCGTGGTGACGCCAGTCCAGACCAGCAGCACCGAAGCCACCGGTATCTCGAAGACCAGCCCGAAGGCGAAGAACAAGGTGAGCGTGAAGTCGAGGAAGTTGTTGATGTCCGTCATGACGGTAACACCCTGAGGCGCTACCGACGTGAAGAATGCAAAGATGATGGGGAACACGATGAAATAGGCGAACGCCATGCCGGTGTAGAAAAGCAGCGTGCTCGACAGCAGCAGCGGAAAGACCATGCGCCGTTCGTGCCGATACAGACCCGGCGCGATGAAGGCCCAGGCCTGGTAGAGCAGCACCGGGATGGTGATGAATACCGCGGTGACGAAGGCCAGCTTGAACGGCGTGAACAAGGGCGATGCCACTTCGGTAGCTATCATCGTGGTGCCGGCCGGCAATGCCTTTGTCAGCGGCACGGCCAGCCAGGTAAACAGCCGGTTGGCGATGGGCATGAGCGCGGCGAATACGACGAGCACCACGACCACCACGATCATCAGGCGGCGGCGCAACTCGATCAGGTGTGCGAGCAGGGATCCGGTGGCCGACTCAGCCATGGTCGCCGTCCCCGGGCTTGCCCGCGTGCTTTTCCAGTCGCCGGGCCTCTTCGCTGCCGGGTGGCTCGGCCGACTCTTCTCTCTCGGCGGTATTTCGCGCTGCCTCGGCCTCGCGTTCCTCGTCGAGCCGGATTTCGCGCTCCAGTTCGGCCTTGAAGGTGCTCAACACCGCCTTGGCGTGGCCGGTCCAGCGCCCCACGGTACGTACGATACCCGGCAACCGCTCGGGACCGGCGACCAGCAGGGCCAGCACACCCACTACGACGAGTTCCCAGAATCCGACGTCGAACATGGGCGGCGGATCA
This sequence comes from Gammaproteobacteria bacterium, assembly GCA_050115425.1. Lineage (GTDB taxonomy): Bacteria > Pseudomonadota > Gammaproteobacteria > Natronospirales > JASFQN01 > JASFQN01. Next base: position 1,140 of record JASFQN010000229.1, read on the forward strand.
GTGGTTCTGCCGGTGCCGGCTGCCGGCCTTGTCTTCGGTCTTGATGTCCCCGTTGGAACCCTCCGGCTTGTCCTGGTCAAGTTCGCGCTGCTGGTGATGTTCTTCCTCGCCTTCCTTCATGGATTTGCGGAAGTTGCGGATGGCGCTGCCCAGGTCCGAGCCGATATTGCCCAGCTTTTTGGTACCAAAGAGCAGGATCACAATCGCGAGTATGACGAGAAGTTCGGGAAGACCGATTCCGCTGAACATGGTGCGGGCACTCCAGCTGCAAAAATGGGCTTGATGGGTTTGAATCCACCGGCGCTCACGGAGTCGCGCCCGGTGTGGGTTCGCTGCCTGGTCAGGCCGGCTAGTCTACTCCTTTTGGCGCCGGTTCTCTTCCATTCCGGTCACCGCCGGCCGCTCAATCGGCCTCGCCCAGCTCCTTGATCCGCTTCTGCGCGGCGGCGAAGTCCAGCTTGCCCTCGTACAGGGCCCGGCCGAGAATCGCGCCGCCGATGCCTTCGCCGGTCATGCCCGCCAGGGCCTCGATGTCGTTGATCCCCGCCACGCCGCCGGAGGCGTAGACGGGGGTATTCACGCTCCGCGCCAACTGCACGGCGCCCTCCACGTCCACGCCGGACAGCGTGCCGTCGCGGCCCACGTCCGTGTAGATGATTTCGGCCACGCCGTCTTCCTCGTAGTGCCGGGCCAGGTCGTTGATGTCCTGGTTGGACATCTTCGACCAGCCGTCGGTGGCCAGCCTGCCCTCCCGCGCGTCCAGCGCCACAATCACGTGACCGGGATATTCCAGGCACAGGTCCTTGACGAAATGCGGCGTGTGCGCGGCGCGCGTACCGATAATGACATACCGCGCGCCGGCATCCAGACAGTCCTGAACCTGCTCTTCCTCGCGGATTTCACCGCCGATCTGGATCTCGAGCTCCGGCCAGCGCCGGGCGATGGAACGGATGGCCGCGAGGTCGGCCGCTCCGTCCCGGCTCATCACCTGCAGCCGCCGGGCGCCCGCCTCGACCCAGGGTTCGGCAAGGGCAACCGGGTCTTCGGCCACCACCCTGGAGGATTTACCCCCCGGCGAGGGCCGCACACACTTGCCGCCATTCAGTTCAATGGCCGGTATCAGCAACATCTTTGACACTCCCGCTTCACTCTCCTGTCCAGGCTCGCCCGTGTCAGTGGGGCTCGCCACCTCCGGCTGCAGGCCGGTGGGCGAATCTCACCCATCCGGCGGCGCGGCCGAATTCCCTGAATATCCGATGATGATCCGACGTCGTTATCCGGTGGATTCGGCCTCCCCCTGACGTCGCTTGATGCTGGCAAGACGCGCCCGCCCATGACCCGCCGGAGACAGGCGCGGAATGTATCTTGAAGGCAGGCGGGAAACAGTCCTGGCATGTATGCCAGCGGTCATGCCGGGTGGCATCCCGAACGGGCGGCCTGCCTGCGAGGCAGACCCGGCGGATGAGGCGCAAAGGCCCGCCCGCGTATCTCGGCCGTTCATCTCACTCCCCTGAACGAGACAACTCAATCAGTCAAAGCAACGGGTCCTGGCGACCCTGACCTAACTATAGCCGCAAAAATGCCCGGGGGGAGAAGCGCCGCGACGTCAGGCGGTCAGCCAGAACGTGACCGGCCCGTGATTGACGAGATCGACCGCCATTTCCGCACCGAATTCCCCCGCCGCCACGGGCGCGTGCCGCTCGCCTGCCCGCCGGAGCAAATACCCGAACAGCGCCCGCCCCTGCTCGGGCGGTGCGGCCGGCGTAAAGCTCGGGCGCATGCCCTTGCGGGTATCCGCCGGAAGCGTGAACTGGGGCACCAGCAGCAGGCCACCCCCGGTATCCACGAGGCTGCGATTCATGCGTCCGGTGTCATCGGCAAACACCCGGTAGCCCAGCAGCCGCTCCAGCAACCGGTCGGCACGCGCCTCGGTGTCCTCCCGTTCAACGCCGACGAAGACCAGCAGGCCCGACCCGATCCGTCCCGTCACCCGCTCGTCCACCCGCACTTCGGCGCGGGTGACCCGCTGCAGCAGGCCGATCACCGCGTACCGCCCAGGCGCTCCGCAAAAGTGTCGGTGGCCGCCAGCAGCGCATCCGTGGTCCCGGGCTCGCTGGCCGCATGCCCCGCGTCGTCGATGATGTTCAGTTCCGCCGCGGGCCAGGCCTTGTGCAGTTCCCAGGCATTCAGGGGCGGGCAGACCACATCGTAGCGCCCCTGTACGATGACGCCGGGAATCTCCGCGAGCTTGCCGGCATCTTCGAGGATCTGGTTGGGACGGAGAAAGCCGTTGTTGACGAAGTAGTGGCATTCGATACGGGCGATGGCCATCGCCGTGTCCGGGTCGGAGAAAAAGTCCACGACCTTTTCGCTCGGCAGCAGGGTGGAACAGCGCCCTTCCCAG
>JASFQN010000230.1:0-3536 GCA_050115425.1 Gammaproteobacteria bacterium
CCTACGATCTTGCGGAGGTGGGCGGTACCTACGTGACATACCGGGCACTGATGTCGCATTGGCATGACGTGCTGCCGGGCAGGATTCTCGATGTGGACTATGAATCCATGGTTGATGACCTGGAGGGCGGCGCCCGCCGAATGATCGATTACCTCGGATTGCCATGGGATGAATCCTGTCTTGCGTTCCACGCCAATGCCCGCGAAGTCCGAACGGCGAGCCTCGCTCAGGTGCGACGGCCCGTGTATGCCAGCTCGGTCGGCAAGTGGAAAAACTACGAGCCATGGTTGGAACCGCTGATCACTGCTCTTTCTCAGGAGCTCGACCGGGAATGAACCGCCAGCCCGCCGACAGCGGAATCAATATCACCGATCCGCGAATCTCTGCGGCCTACGTACGTGCCAGGGAATGTTTCGATCGGGGCGATTATCCGGCGGCAGAACAACTCTGCCGGCAGCATCTGGCGCGCTTTCCGTCGGACTGGGCGGCCTTGTTGTTGATGTCACGGGTGGCGGCCAAGGCCGACGCCTGGTCAGAAGCCGAGTACTACGCCCGCCTGGCTGTCGCCGCAGCGCCCGACGAACCCAATTGCCATTTCCAGCGGGCCAGCGCCTTGCGCAACCTGGGGCGTGAAGAGGAATGCGTCGCCTGTTACCGCCAGGGCCTGGCCATTGCCCCGGAAGATGTCACGGCGCTGGCGCGACTGGGCTATGTACACACCGTGCTTGGTCAATTTGATGAGGCTCGCCGGCTGTATCGCAAGGCCCTCGAGCTCGACCCGGATTACGGCGCGGCCTACCATGGCCTGGCGCTGTTGCACGATTTTCAGCTCAACGACCCGTTGCTGGAGGAAATGGAAGCCGCCAGCCGGAGAATCCCCGACTCCGACCAGGGACTGGCGGCGGTGAATTTCGCACTGGGGCGCGCCTGGCATCAGCTTGGAGACTATGACAAGGCGTTCGAGCGCTATCGGACGGCCAACCGGATCCGCCAGCGTGAAGCCCCTTTCAGTCAGGCCGAGGAACGTGCCAATACCCGTGCACTCATTGAGGCCCACGACGAGCGGTTTTTCCAAAGGCACACAGGTCACGGTTCGGACAGCGAACAGCCGGTTTTCATCGTCGGCATGCCTCGCTCGGGATCCACGCTCGTTGAGCAGATACTGGACAGTCACCCGGCCATTGCCGGTGTCGGCGAGGTCATGACCTTTCCCAGGGTCTTCTCAAGCCGGATCGGCTCGTTCCTTCCGACCGGTGCCGCGGTACCGGCGGATCTGCGGGATGCCCATCCGGCCGTCTGGTCGGATATTGCCACCGCCTACCTGCAGGAGGTGAGAAGCCTGGCGCCGGATGCGGAGCGCATCGTCGACAAACAGCTTTTCAACTACACGATGGTCGGATTGCTCCACATGGCGTTTCCGAAAGCGCGCATTGTGCATTGCACGCGCGATCCGCTTGATACCTGCCTGTCATGCTACTTCGCCAATTTCGCTGCGAATCGGGGATTTGCCTGGGATCTGGAAAACCTCGGTGTCGCCTACCGCGAATACCAGCGGCTCATGGCGCACTGGCAACGCATGCTGCCGGGCGTCATGGTCGAGGTGGCCTACGAAGATACGATTACCGACGTCGAGGGAACCGCGCGACGGCTTATTGACGAGCTCGGCCTGGAGTGGTCCGACGCTTGCCTGGACTTCCATCGCAACGACCGACCCGTGCGTACCTTCAGCAACACCCAGGTCCGAAAGCCGGTTTACAAGGGGGCTCGGGGGCGCTGGCGCCTTTACGAGAAGCACCTGGAACCGCTCAGACGGGCATTGGCTGCGGACTAGACATGGCGGGGAACCAGGCCGAAGCACTGCGGTTGCATCGTGAAGGCCGCCTCGGCGAGGCCGAGACCGCATATCGGAGCGTGATCGCGCAGGAGCCGGACAATCCGGTGCCTCTGCACATGCTCGGCATGATTCTCCACCAAACTGGACGCAGCGAGGAAGCCCGCGCCTTTCTCGAACGGGCCGTGGATTTGGCGCCTGGTTCGGCCCAGTCGTGGTTGTTGCTGAGCCTGGCGACCGCGGCGGCAGAGCATCCCGAGGAAGCTGCCGACATCAGCCGGCGCGGCCTCGCCAGGCATCCCGCGGACCTGCCGCTGATGCGACTCGCCGCCCGCTTGAATCACCGGCTTGGACGCTGGACGGACGCGCTCGACTGTCTGCAGCGAATCCGCGGCATGATGCCGGGCGAAGTGGATGCAGCCTTTGAGCATCACTTTGCCATCGCGCTTCACCAATGCGGCCGACTCGAGGAGGCCGAGGCCGCCTACCAGCGGGCCCGGCGACTGGGAGAGGACAGCGCGGCCCTGCATTACAATCTCGCCTTGCTTGCCGAGGCGCGTGGCAATTTCCAGATTTCGCGTGCCGCCCTGGACGAGACGTTAAAGCGGCATCCCGAGCATCTCGATGCACGCCTGCGGCTCGCCAATCTGGACGCAATCGAATGCCGTTGGCAGGATCGGGACAGGACCTTGATCGATCTGTCCCGCCGGCTGCTCGAATGGGTCGAGGACGATCGCGGCCAGGAAATTTCGCCCTTTCTGCTCAACACGCTCGGGCTGGACAACGAAGTCCATGATCAGGTGATTCGTCGCCACGCGGAGCGGGTCGCCGCGCGCGCCGGGGCGCCACTGCCGTCCATTCGGTCGGAATCCCGGGAAATATTGCGCGTTGGCTACCTGTCCCCTGATCTGGGCGCACATGCGGTGGGCGGATTGATTTATGAACTGTTTGGTGCCCACGATCGAACCCGCTTCAGGATTCATGTCTACTCACAGTATCCCTGGCAGGACCGGTTCGCTCGGCGCATCGCCGAGACGAGCGATGTTTTCCGGGATGTGTCGACACTGGATGCACGTTCGCTCGCGGAGAGAATTCGTGCTGACGGGATCGATGTACTCTTCGATCTTGGCGGATACACGCGGCATACCCGCCCCGAGGCGCTGGCCCTGCGGCCGGCGCCGGTTCAGATAGCCTGGCTCGGCTATCTGAATACTTCCGGGGCGCCTTTCATCGACTATCTCGTGGCCGACGAGATCGTGGTTCCCACGGGCAGGGAATCGCGCTACACGGAACAGATGTTGCACCTGCCTCCCAGTTTCCTCGTGGCTTCCCGAATCGCAGATCCCGGCGCGCCGCCGCCGCGCTCCGAACTGCGCCTTCCCGAGCAGGGCTTTGTTTTCTGCAGCTTCAATAATACCTACAAGATCGACCCGGCCGTGTTGGCCGCCTGGCAGGATATTCTCCGCGGCGTCCCGGGATCGGTGCTCTGGCTCTATGATGGCGGACGTGAGGGGGCGCGGGCCAATCTGGCGGCGCGCATGGCGGACGCGGGACTGGCCGACAGGATAGTTTTTGCGCCCATGGTTCCCATGAGTGAGCATCTCGCCCGGCTCCGGCAAGCGGACCTTTTTCTGGATACGTTCATATACAATGCCGGGGCGACGGCAGTCACGGCAATGCGTGCGGGATTGCCGGTGCTCACACG
>JASFQN010000231.1:0-3531 GCA_050115425.1 Gammaproteobacteria bacterium
CTCGGCGTGGCCGGGTGTCACGGTTCGCGCCGCCGCGCCGGCGGCGTGATCGGCCAGCGAGGCCAGCACACCGGCATGCACGAAGCCCTGCGCCTGTTGGTGTTCCGGCTGCACTTTCAGAGTCACCTCGCACCAGCCCCGGCCAGCGTCGGTCACCTCGACGCCAAGCCAGCGCATGAACGGCGTGGCAGCAAAGCCCTCGCGGACCAGCTCGACGGGGCTGCGCTTTTCGTTCATTCCGCCTCCCGCGAATCCAGGCGGCGGCGCAGCCGCATGTTGAGCATTTCCACGCCGAAGGAAAACGCCATGGCAAAGTAGATGTAACCCTTGGGGATATGCAGGCCCAGGCCCTCCGCGATGAGCGCGACGCCAATCAACACGAGGAAGGCGAGTGCGAGCATCTTGAGCGTGGGGTGTCGATCCACGAAGTCGGAAATGGCATTCACGAAAAGGAGCATGAAGCCCACCGCGATGATGATGGCGGTCGCCATCACCCAGAGCTGGTCGGCCATGCCGATGGCGGTGATCACCGAATCCAGCGAGAACACCAGATCGAGCAGCATGATCTGGACGATCACCGCGGCAAACGAGGCGGCTCGCACCGCGGGTGCCCCGTGTGCGGGGGCTTCCACGTTGGAGTGGATCTCGTAGGTGGCCTTGGCCAGGAGGAACAGGCCGCCACCGATCAGGATCAGATCGCGGATCGAGATACTCCGCTCGAGCACTTCAAACAGGGGCCGGGTAAGCCGGGTGAGCCAGAAGATCGAGGCGAGCAGGACCAGGCGCGTGACCACGGCCCCCATCAGGCCCAGCCGCCTTGCCGCGGGCTGGCGCTCGGGCGGCAGGTTCCCGCTGACGATGCTGATGAAGACGATGTTATCGATGCCCAGGACGATTTCCAGGGCGGTCAGGGTGACCAGCGCCAGCCAGGCGTTCGGATCGGCCAACCATTCCATTGATCAGGCCCTCCTCAGCTTCTCAGATAACTCGCACCGTTGACGTCGATAATCGTGCCCGTGCTGAACTCGGTCCCCGGTGAGGCAAGAAAGACCACGGCGCGCGCCACTTCCTCGGGCTTTGCGACCCGGCCCAGCGGACTCTGCGCGCGAATGCCGGGTCCCGCCGGTCCATCGAGGATCGCCTTCGCCATGTCGGTTTCGACAAACCCCGGCGCAACCACGCCAAGGAAGATGTTGTGCGGTGCCAGGGCCTGCGCCAGTGACTGGGTCATGGCGTTGAGCCCGGCCTTGCTGGCACCGTAGGCCACGGCGGTGGGTTCACCGCGGAAGGCGCCGCGGGAAGAGATGTTGACGATGCGTCCGCCCGACGCGGCCGACATCGCTCTGGCGGCGAGGAACGACAGGTTGGCGGGCCCGACCAGATTGACCGCCAGCGTCTGCTTCCAGCTGGCCTGCCATTGTGCATAGTCCATGTCCTCGAAGCTTCCGGTCTGATAGATGGCGGCATTGTTAACCAGCACATCCAGCCGGCCCATGCTGCCGACCACGTTCTCCACAAGGTTTTCACAGGCCTCGGGATGGGCAAGGTCGGCGCCGAATATCGCGTGCCCCTCTCCGTCAAGCAGCGACAGCGTTTGCCGGGCGGATGCCTCGTCGTGGCCGTAGTGCACGGCAAGCCGCCCGCCACGCGCTGCGAACGCGCGGGCCACGGCGCGCCCGATGCCGCGGGAGCCGCCGGTCACCAGAATCACCTTGTCCTTGAACTCCATTTGGTGCTCCTCTGTGTGGAACCGCCAGACTAGCCGCACCGGCGGCTGCCGTACAGGCCGTGCCCGGACAAGGCTCCGCGCGCGTTGCGGAGTTGCTAGAATGGCCGATTTGCCGAAGACCCGATGCCGACAAGGAGCCGGTCCATGAGTGAACTGTTGCTGGAATGCGTGGAAGTCGAAACCGGCAGCCAACCTCGCGCCAGCGTGATATGGCTGCACGGCCTGGGTGCCGACGGTCACGACTTCGAACCTATTGTTCCCCAGCTGGGTCTGCCCGGGGACTTGCCCGTGCGCTTCGTCTTTCCGCATGCCCCCGTGCGGCCGGTGACGCTTAATGGTGGCTATCCCATGCGCGCGTGGTTCGACATCGCCAGCCTGGATCGCAACGCCGCCCAGGATGCCGAGGGCATCGCCGCCAGTTGCCGGCAGGTGGAGGCCCTGCTGGCCCGGGAAGTGGAACGCGGCGTGGCGGCCGGGCACATCGTGCTGGCCGGCTTCTCCCAGGGGGGCGCCATCGCGCTGGCCATGGGGCTTCGGTACCCGGAGCGGTTGGCTGGAGTAATGGGCTTGTCCACCTTCATTCCGGAAGGCAGCCGCATCCTGGCGGAGAAATCCGCGGCCAATCAGCACGTGCCGATCTTCCTCGCTCATGGCAGCCTGGACCCGGTGGTTGCGCCGGCGCTGGGCGATGCCACCCGCGAGATGCTGCAGGGGGCCGGCTACGACGTGGAGTGGCACAGCTATCCGATGCCCCATGCCGTGTGTCCGGACGAGATCGTCGACATCGGACGCTGGCTGGTGCGCGTGCTCGGTAACGCCGGATAGGCGCCTGCGACTAGCGCTCGATGGTGTAGAGAAAGTCCGCGCTTGAATTGATCCCGGATTCGGTTTCCAGTGTCCATCGCTTGCTCAACTGGTAGCGGATGCGCAGTGTCTCGGCGGCCTGGTAGAGACCGATGCCATAGCTGACATAGAGACGGGGCGAGAGGTACTTGCCGAGCACCAGTTCGGCCTGATTGGGGGCGGTGCCCTCTTCGACCGTCACATCCTCGATGCCCAGGCGTCGGCCGAGCTGCCGCGCAACCAGCGTACCGCCGGCGAGACGCAACTGATTGCTGGCACTGTCGAGAATCTGGCGGTCCGCGCTGCTCGTGTCGTTCAAGGGCACGCCCAGAACCAGGTAGGAGAGTTGCTGGGTCTGTGGCATGTCCGGATCCGAGAACAGTTGCAGGTTGGGCTGGTGCAGTGTTCCGCGAATATTGACGCCCACCGAGATTTCCTGGACCTTGCGGCCCGCGCGGATATCCAGTCCGGGGTTGGTCAGGGGACCGCCGTTGTACAACAGGCGTCCGCGTTCGATCTGCAGTTTCTGTCCGTAGGCCTGGTATTCACCGTTGCTCACCTCCAGTTCGCCGACCGCCGTGGCCAGCTGGGCGGGCTTTTCCTGTACCCGCACCGCGCCACGAATCCTGCCGCTCAGCCCGAAGCCCTTGAAGTCCACATCGTCGCCCAGCCGCGTCGTCACGTCGGCTGTCAATCGCCATCGGGGCTCCTTTTCGACGGCCTGTGCGCCGACGATCTGCTGGTCCGGCGATACCGCGACGGCGCCTGCCAGATCGCGCGGGCGGAGCCGCGCACGCGGAATGGTTACCGTGCCGGCAAGGTCGAGATCCCGACCCCGGGCCGTGAGGGTCAGATCCGGCGAGGCGATGACGCGCGCCTCGGGCATGTTCACCGCGAGAAAATTCTGTCCGCCGACATGCAGGCGGGCATCAAGCCGTTTCTCGCCCGGCGCCAATTCG
>JASFQN010000232.1:0-3487 GCA_050115425.1 Gammaproteobacteria bacterium
GCAGACATGACGACTCGCAGCATGACCCGACTCATCCCAGCCGTGGAGACGTCCGACGGCGCCGGCGTGAAGCTGAAGCGAAGCCTTGGCAGCGTCCAGGGCTTGCGACTGGATCCGTTCCTCATGCTGGACGAGTTCGGCTCCGATGATGCTGCCGACTACATTGCCGGTTTCCCGCCGCATCCGCATCGCGGCTTCGAGACCGTCACCTACATGCTCGACGGTCATATGCTCCATGAGGACCACCTCGGCAACCGCGGCAACCTGACCAGCGGCGGCGTGCAATGGATGACTGCGGCGCGCGGCATCATCCACTCGGAGATGCCTCAGCAGGAAGAGGGGCGCATGCGCGGTTTTCAGCTCTGGATCAACTTGCCGGCACGGGAGAAGATGAAGGATCCCTTCTATCGCGACATCCCCTCGGACGAGATTCCCGAAGGCAGCCTGGAAAACGGTGGCAAGGTTCGCGTCATTGCCGGTGAGGCGCAGGCCGCTGGCGGAACCGTCGCGGGCGCGGTGACCGGCATCACCACCGATCCCCTCTACCTGGATGTCCACCTCCCACCGGGTGGCGAATTCCGTCAGCCTGTCGTGGCAGGGCACAGCGCCTTTCTCTACGCTTATGAAGGCGACATCACCGTGGGCGAGGGTGAGCGGGCCCGACAGTTGCCCCTGTCACATGCCGGCGTGCTGTCCGACGGGGACGAAGTGCGAATCTCCGCGGGCGGGGAAGGTGCACGTGTTCTGCTGTTGGCCGCTCGGCCGCTGAACGAGCCGGTGGTCCAATACGGTCCGTTCGTGATGAATTCACGCGAGGAAATAGAGCAGGCGATTCGCGATTACCAGGCTGGCACCCTGGCGCGGGTGGCCAGGGCCGATTGATCCGGCTCCGGGGCTTCAGCCCTCCCGGCGACGTTTCTGCACTGGCGGGCAGGGTACCGTGCCATAGGAGCAGAATACGCAACAGTCGCCCTTGCGGGGACGCAGAAGCGTGCCACAGCCCGGGCAGGACCAGTAATAGGTGCAGCTGTCTTCAGGCATCTGTTCGGCCTGCCGGTAGCCGCAGACCGGGCAGGTGAGAATGGATTCGGTGACGATGTCCTGCATGCCGGCGGTTCCTTTCAGGGCTGGCTTGGGTGTCTGTCGGAGGGTCAGAGATTCCGGCCCAGAAAACCGGTAATTTCCGGCCAGGCGCGGGCGGCGGCGTCCGGCGCGTAGCTGGCGCGCTCTTCGCAGAGAAACCCGTGACCGGCCTCGGGATAAAGGGACAGACAGAAGCGCTTTTTCCTTTCCGACAAGGCCTGGGCAATACGGCCGTGCTCGTCCGGGCCGATGGAGCCGTCTTCGGCGCCGTAGACCAGCAGCCAGGGCGCGCGGAGCCTGTCGAAATCCGGGGTGAGCGGTGCGCGGCCGAAGCGGTCTTCCTTCGCTGCGATGCCGCCTCCGTAACAGGAAACGGCCGCGCCCAGCTGGTCCGCGTGCTCGATCGCGGCGCGGCCGGCCAGGCGGCCTCCCAGGCAGAATCCGATAGCCCCGGTCTTTTCCGCGGGCATGCCGGCCGTGTTTCGCAGCCATGCCAGGGCGCGTCCCGTTTCGTTCATGATGGCGTCCTCGTCCAGCGACTTGAGGAAGGGAAGCACCGCATCCATGTCGTCGTAGGCGAACACCCGGCCGTGAAAGATATCGGGTGCCAGCGCGGCAAAGCCCAGACCGGCCAGCCGGTCGCAGACACCGCGGATGTGACCGGTGATGCCGAAAGCCTCCATCAGTACAAGAATGGCCGCCTGCGGTTGCGCCGGCGCCGCGTAATAGCCGTTCAGCTTTTCGTCGATCTTCGCCGTATGTGCCTCTATCCGCTTGCCTTCATTCATGCTGTCACCTCCTTGCCTTGTGGGACTGCGCCGTGGCGCAATCATTCCGTGGTCAGCGGGAGTTTCAGGAAACGTCGCCCATCGTTTTCCGCATCGGGCAGCCGGCCGCCCCGGATATTGACCTGCAGCGAAGGGTACAGGAGCCGTGGCACGGCAAGTGTGGCATCGCGCGCTTCCCGAAGCTTGATATATTCCTCGCGGCTCACTCCCTGGTGGATGTGCACGTTGCGCTCGCGCTGCTCCGCCACCGTGGTTTCGCAGGCATGCTCGCGCCCTTCCGGCGGATAGTCGTGCAGCAGGAACAGTCGGGTTTCGCCCGGCAAGGCGAAAAGGCGCTGGATGCTTTCATAGAGCTGGCCTGCGTCCCCACCGGGAAAGTCACACCGGCCGGTGCCCGTGTCCCACATGAACAGCGTGTCGCCCACGAAGACGGCGTCACCGATGAGATAGCTCAGGCTGTCACTGGTGTGGCCCGGCGTGGGGATCGCGCGGCAGACGATGCTGCCGAGCGTGAATTCCTCGTTGTCCTCGAACAAGTGGTCGAACTGGCTGCCATCATTGGCGACCTGGCCCTGCAGGTTGAACACATCGATAAAGGTCGCCTGCACGTGCGTGATACCTTGCCCTATCGCGAGCTGTCCACCCAGTTTCGCGCGGAGATGCCCTCCCGCGCTCAAGTGATCGGCGTGGGCGTGGGTTTCCAGAATCCATTCGACGTCCAGATCCAGTGCCCGCACGCGTTGAATGATTCGGTCCGCGCTCTCCGTGCCGACCCGGCCGGACGCGGCGTCGAAATCCAGCACCGGATCAATCACCGCGGCCTTGCCGGTCTCGGGGTCATCTACCAGGTAAGAGTAGGTGTCCGTTGGTTCGTGAAGGAATGGCTCGACACGGGGTTTCATGTGCCCTCCAGGTAGAGAATTACGCCTGCCGAGTCTACCAGCGGGCGCGGGCCCCGGCATTTCCCGTCGTCGGCCATGCCGTTGAATCCGGATATCGTTTTCGGTAATTTCATCCCAACTTCTGTCCGGCCACCTTCGCGTATCCGAGCCCGCCAATGCGGCGTGACTGCGCATTGGACAGCTTTGCTCATGCCCAAAAGACATACGCTCGAGCGAAGCGGTTGATGCGAACAAGCTTCGTCCATGGCCAAGTGGAGCAGCAATCATCCTGGCTCGCCGCGGTCACTATTTTGCGGATGATTACGCAGACTACTTTGCTCCAGAAAGTGCGCACAACGAACAGGTCGAGGCGGCGGCATGGGCTGTTTTGGCGAACCTCGGCGAGGTGGATCCCATGGATGATCTGGAACACTGCCGGCGAGAGCCCCACAGCCGATTTCACTTGAATGAGGACGATATTTCAGAGGTGAAAAGTCGGGCCAACGAACTGCTTCACGATGTCAATGAATCACGAGCAGCAGCCGGTCTCGCTTCGTACGGAAATCAGGCAAAGAAAACGGAGGTCCTGCTTCGTGCGGCCAGGATGGCGTCAGGCATGGGATGTGGAAACTTGTTGCATTTCACGCGGTAACGGGGCACTGGTGACCATGTCATGTGCCGGGGCGGTGGTCGGCCCGGTCGACGTGTCTAATGGCTGCGCAGTCCCAGTGCAAT
>JASFQN010000233.1:0-3484 GCA_050115425.1 Gammaproteobacteria bacterium
AGAGCGACGGGAACGTCCGCTTGCCTCTTTCATGTCTCTCCTGGCATTCCACGCAGCGTTTGGCCTGGGGGTAGGCGCGCAGACGCTCCAGGGGAACGCTTTCGCCGCAGTCCGTGCAGATTCCGTAACTGCCATCGTCCATTCTTTCCAGTGCGGCGGCGATATCGTTGAGCTCCTCTTCATCGCGGCGTATGTCGGCGAGCGTAAGATCAGTCTGTACATCCGCCTGTGATTCGTCTTCCTTGTCGTAGGCCTGACCGTTGATCGGAGAGCGATCGGGCCCCCCCGCCGCGGCCAGGCCGTCGCGCACTTCCTGTTCGAGACGCTTGCGCCGTTCGATCATCTGCGCCCGTAGCTCCTCGATCGGGAGGTTGGAATGTGTCGTGTTCATTGCCCGAATCTCCTTGTTTCGGAAGAACTGACCTCCGCCGGCCTGAGCGGGTTCCGTCAGAAGGCGTGCCGCCGGATTCGGCATTTCGTCCGCCGCAGATTTGCAATAGACTCCAATCAAGTCATTGCCAACCACCCGACCCGCAACGCCAGGCACAAGCCTGCAGGAGGAACCATGAATTGGCGCAACACCGCCCAACGCTACGGATTTCTGGCCCAGATTTTCCACTGGCTCGTGGTGATACTTCTGGTGGCCCAGTTTTCCCTCATCTGGTATGCCGATGACATGCCCAGAGGAGCCGAAAAGGCTGCCGTGATCGGCACCCACAAGGCGTTGGGGATCACCATCCTCGCGATCATAGTACTGCGGGTGCTGTGGCGGTTTATCAACCCCACGCCGGCTCTGCCGAAGGACCTGGACAGGCGACTGGGTTGGGTCGCGCATGGCACGCATTGGCTGCTCTATGCTCTGGTTCTGGCGCTGCCGATTGTTGGCTGGAGCATGTCATCCGCGGGTGGCCATCCGGTCGACTATTTTGGTCTGTTCAAGCTGCCGCTGATACTCGGCCAGAGCAAGGCGACCGCGCATGCGCTGGGGGAGGTGCATGAAACGCTGGCCACCATTCTTCTGATCGTTGCAGGCATCCATGTCGCGGCTGCGTTGTGGCACCACTTTATCCGCAAGGACAATACCCTGCGGAAGATGTTGCCGGGTGCCGACTGACTGATGACCCAATGACGCGGTCGAGTCCTCGTCTGGCGGGGACTCGACTGCCTAGCGTTTGAGAATATCTTTCTGGAGATTGCGGAAGGTCGTCAGGCGGCCCTGCAATTCATCCTTCAGTTTATCCAGCGACGCAGCCTGGCTGTTCAGGCGTGCCAGCGGGTCGCGCGTGCGCTCATCAATGGCCTGTTTGAGGTCTTTCCGGAATGCCTCGGCCTTGTCGCTGGCGATGCCGGCAACCGCTTGACGTAGCGCGGAATCCAGCGAGGAATTCATGGCGATTGTGGGACGCTCGGGCGTTCCCGTCACCCTGGCCGTGAGGTTGAACTCACGGATCGCAGAGAGCGCCTTGAGTACCTGCGCGGGCAGTGCATTGTCCTTGCCGCCGGCTGCAAAGCGTGTGCCGTGGAATTTCGCCTCGAGCAGAAAATCGAGTTGATCCTGCTCCAGGGTGCCATTCAGCGATACGTCCGCCGTGCCGCTTGTGATCTGCACGTCACCCTCGGGGCCGAAGGCCATGCCGTCGGTCTGCAACCCGGCGAGTGAAAGACTCAATCGGGTCCGGGTGTCGGCGGGATTGCGACGATCCAACTGGCCATTGAAATGCAACTCACGGATTCCTGCGACCCGGTTGCCGGAGATCTCGAAGCTGAGCGGCTCCCGCCAGCGGGAGGCCGGCATGGCAAGGTTGCGGATTTGCCCGCGCAACGCCGGCCCCCCGTTTTCGCCCGATCCGGAAAGAACAATGCTGTGCACCAGCACTTCCGGCTTCGGTTCCCGCTCGGGAAACAGCACATCGATGCCCTTGCGCCGCAGTGGTTTGACGCCCGTACCGCGACCGGCCAAAGCCTGAATGCGTCCGAGGTAGGGGCTCAGCCTCTGATACCAGGACCAGCCGGCATTGAACCACCCGGTGACCCGCGGGCCGAGCAGTGCACGGGCCAGCGACTGGCCGATCTTCGAGGTATCCGTGTAGCGTGAATAGATTCGCTGCAGGTCCTCTTGCGGCGCGGCGCGCGCCTCGCTGATTTGTGACTGGATTGCCGTCAGGCTCTCGTCCATCGCCTGGCGGGTCGCCTGGATGCGGTCCAGGTCCGTCTGAATCTGCTGGCGAAGTTCCGCGAGTTGCTTCACCCCCTTGAGCCGGGCCGCCACATCCGAGCCCTGGGTGACTTCACGGATCCGTTGACGGTAGCCGTCGGCTTCCTTCTTGCCGGGCAGTGCGTCGAGCCGGTTGGCCATGTCCTTGCGGGTTTTCTCGATCTGGTCGGTTGTCTCACTGATGACATCCGGACTGCGGAGCGCGTTGCCACCCAGTGCGTCGGCAACGGAAGGCAGCGACAGCGAGGGAATTTTCAGACTTTCGGCGAGCCCGGCAAACAGGCCCGGCGCGCTTTTCGTGGCCCGGGTTACCGTGCCCCTGCGTTTTCTTGGCGTGTCCAGCCGAAGTCCTTCCACTGAGATGCGACCGATCTCGGTCCGGCCCAGCAGGAACCCGGAAAGACTTGCATCGAAGCCCAGCTTGCCGATCTCCACGGCATTGCGCATGGGCTGGCGGGCATTGGTGACCTGCAGGCCGTCGAATTCGAGTCGCAGCGGCGAGACCCCGACATCCGCGGCGGCCACGTCCACCTCCGCACCGGCCATTCGGGTGCCAAGCGATTCCGCCGCGCGGCGCGCCAGCGTATCGGCAAACACGACCCAGCCAGCCACGAGCAAGGTCACGATGACGACGAATGCGATGATTCCCTTCCAGCGGAACACGTGCGTCATTTTCGAAATCCTCAGCCGCGCAGTGCCGAATAGATGCGCCAGAAGTTGCTGGCCTTGATGGCCTGCACGAGGCGCATGCGTCGAATCCACGTTTGTACATGCAGGCGATAGCGACGAATCAGAAAGATGGTCAGAAAATAGAGTGGAATCGCGCCAATGACCGACGCCACCAGGCTGCCCAGGAGCACACTGTTGTTGAAGTGGCTCAGGCGACCCGCCGTGGTGTTGTAGAGCAGCGTCCAGAGGCCCTTGAAGGTGTCACTCGTCAGCAGGGCCAGTCCCACCCGGTCGAACAGCGGGTCCAGCGCGTAGGCGAATGCGGTGAAAAGCCCCCATGCGGCAATGAACGAGGACAGATTGACCCGCAATACCAGCACCAGAAAAAGCACAATGAGATTGTGCGGACTCCACAGCGGTGTGAGGCCCATGATCGCGCCAAGACACACGGCATCCGCTATCTGCGAGGGATCCGCTTCCGAATTGAGCACCCTGAGAACCTTGGCGGCGAGTCTGAGCATGGCGTCCATCCGATGGGCTGGCGGAGACCCCATTGATAGCAGATGTGGTGGCCAATCGCCATGCCAGCCGTCAACCGCC
>JASFQN010000234.1:0-3421 GCA_050115425.1 Gammaproteobacteria bacterium
GGTGGTGAAGAAGGAAGTCGAGGCGGCGGGCTTTGTCTTCGATGGCGAGAGCGACGCCCTGCGCAACCCGGACGACCCGCACGATGTCTCGGTCTTCGACAAATCCATCCGCGGTCACACCGACCAGTTCATGTACCGGTTCAAAAAACCGGAATAAACGTAGAATGTAGCCCGGATGGAATGTAATGGAATCCGGGACGGGACCCGAATGGCCCGTCTTGAAGGTTGGAGTGTTTTCCCGGATTCCGCTTCGCTCTATCCGGGCTGCATCAGATGATCGGCTGCGGGGCGGTTTCTTCCATCCGGCCGGCTTCGATAAAGGCGTCGATCCGCTCCAGGGGAATATGGTCGCTGGTGTTGCGGCCGTACCAGATTTCCTGCACCTCGCCATTCTCGTCCAGCAGAAAGTCCGCCGGAACCAGCTTCACATGCGGGTTGCGGCGGGGCCGGCCGCCCAGGGCGATGCCCCGGAGGATGCGCGGCATCCGGAACACCAGCGCTTTCAACAGCGCCATGGCGGAATGCTCTACGCCGTACTGGTTGTAGATGGCCAGATCCGGATCGCAAAGCATCTTGAAGGGGCGCGGGTGTTTGGCCACGAAACGGCGCACGTTGTCCGCCGTGTCGCTGAACACGGCGATGACTTCCAGGTCCTGCTCCTGCCACGCCTTGTATTTGTGGGTGAGCTCGTAGATGCGGAAGTTGCAGAACGGGCAGGCCGCGTCGCGAAAGAAGGAGAGCATCACCCGCTTGCCCAGGTAGTCGCTCAACCGGAACGGCTCGCCGTAGATGTCGGTGGTATGGAAGTCGATGCCCTGGCAGGGTGCTTTCAATCGCATGGCTTTCCCCTTGTCTGCGTGACTGGCCGATTGCTCTTTTTTCCTGTGCGGCCAGGTTGCTTGTGAGTCAGACGTGTGATGCGCCCCGCCATTACACGTCCGTGTATCGGCACAACGGTTCCGTTCAGCGTAGCAGATAATCGTTCGCAGTCGTTCCGCGCGGCACGGTCCCACCTGTTCAACTATTCTCAATGGACAAGCAGACAAGAACGACTGGAGGGCCCAATGAGTGACATTGTCCTTGAGATCGCTTTTCACCAACGCGAACAGGCCATGCGCATTCCGGTAGCCAGGCGTGAGTACGAACGCCTGGCGGAAAGTCTCAAGTGCCTCGCCATGGGCGACACGCACATACACAATTTCTTTCTTCTGCCGATGTCCGACACCGCTTTGGTGCTCTTCTCCATCAAGGACCTGCAATATATCCATTGCCTGGAAAAGGGCGCCACCGCGAAGGCGCCTGTCGTCGAGGGGCTGGAGATTTACCTGCACAATCGCACCGAGCCGCTGACCGTACAGCTTGATCCCGAGGGGCCGATTCACGACCTCTTGCTGGAAATGCTGGAGACCCACTACGGCGACGATCCCCAGGGCTGCGTCATGACCCCCGACCTGGATGGCAACCCGCTGTTTTTCCGGCCGGATGACGTGGACTGCATCTTTCTCAATGCCAGGTACCTGGCGGGCTACCGCCCGGAATGACGCAGTCGGATCCGGCTGATACCGGGCGATTTCGGCAGCGCAAAGCACGCCGCCGGTCGTTTTGAGGGGATTTGTTCATTGTGAATTCCCTCCCATGACCTAGCCTTTTCCTACCAATCCGCCCGCGCCCGGCGACGGAGTGCCGTCCGCGCGGTGTAGCTGCGGGCCAGCTCTGATTCATGTCTACAAGGAGGTTGCCATGAAGACGATTGTTTCCTTCCTTCTTTCTGTTCTTCTTGGAATTTTTCTTTTTGTCCCGGCGGCTGCCGTGCAGGCCTCGCCACCGGGTGGCGAGCACGCGGTGAAACTCGTGGCGAACGATGGCGCCATTGGTGACGCCTTCGGCTCGTCAGTGGCTGTTGCGGGCGCTCTCGCCGTGGTTGGCGCGCCGCAGGCCGATGTGGACGGCCATCCCGATCAGGGCGCGGTCTATGTGTTCGGTCGACGCGGACACCATTGGCGCCAACTCGCCAGGCTGGTGGCTCCGGACAGCGGCAACGGCGCGCATTTTGGAACGGCCGTGGCGTTGAGTCATGGGCGGATCGTGGTCGGTGCGCCGGATGCGGTTGTGGATGGAGACAGCGCACGAGGCGCCGTGTATGTGTTCACGCGGAAACGCGGGCATTGGTCGAGATCTGCAAGACTCATCGCAAGCGATGGCATGGCATCGCATCGATTCGGATTCAGCCTTGCGGCCTTCGGGCATCGTCTGCTGATTGGTGCGCCGTTCGCGAATGCCGGGGATCGCACTTTCACTCAGGAGGGCGCTGCCTACGTGTTCAAGCGCCATCGGCATGGTTGGTACCAGACCGCGAAGCTCGGCGTTCCGGCCGGTGACTACAATGATCGCTTTGGAACCGCCGTGGCACTTTCCCGCGACAAGGCTCTGGTAGGTGCGATCGGCGTGGTGAATTCGGCCGGGCGGGGCTATGTCTTTTCGCGGTCCGGCAAGAGCTGGACTCTTTCAGATGTCTTGTCAGCGGGCGCAACCAGCCGCAACAGCCTCGCCGGCTGGGCTGTTGCGCTTGACCGGACCACGGGGCTGCTGTCGGTGTTGCGCGAGGACAGCCAGAGTGTGATGGCCGCTGGCGTCGTGTTCGTCTACGACGCGCGAGGGGCCCACCTGACGGGGGTGCAGTCAATTGCGGCCAGCGATCCGACTTCGGAAGCGGAATTCGGTGCGTCATTGAGCCTGTCGCGCAAGCTGCTGGCCGTGGGTGCACCCGCGGCGGGACATGCCTACCTGTTTGCCAGAAGGCACCACAATGACTGGCAGCAGGTCGCCGAGTTTCCCGCCACCGGCGCGAGCTATGGTTTCGGCAGCGCCGTTTCGGTGTCTCGGCACTGGCTGGCCGTGGGCAACAACCACGACGTGGTGGACGGCATGACGGACCGCGGGGCGGTCTACCTCTACTTCCTGCGCGGCATACACTGACCGTGCCCGCCAAGGTGCCCTGTACGGGGCGGGCCTTGTCGAGCGAGGCTGACGGGACGGGACGCTCTGCATCCGGTCCCGCACTCCCTTGGGACTTACCCGGGGTGTCTTGAATTCATGCGCGCCCAGGCCCTGCCGCTGGCAAAATCGAAGGTGATCGTCATCTTCTTCAGGAATGCCGGATTGAGCTGCCCGTCGTAGATCATGTCCCGGCGCACGACGGTAACGGGAACCTTGCCCAGGCCGACAACATCCAGATCCAGTTTCCGCCGTTCGCCCTTGTTCAGCTTGATGCCGAGTTGGTCGGCGGCGGTGGACGAGAGGAACACCGGGCCGTTGTTGCCGCTGTCGACTTCCATCCACAGCGTGCCGCTTTTTGCCCGGACCTGGATGAATGGCTCCACATCGCCCCCGGGTCCACGAGCGATACGTGCGCGGATTGGAT
>JASFQN010000235.1:0-3402 GCA_050115425.1 Gammaproteobacteria bacterium
ATCCAAGCGGAAACAGCCACAGGCCGAAGAATATGGCTGCGACGCTGTTTCCGAATCGATGGAGCTCAAGAAACAGCGCCATTGGCTCGTTTTGTCCACTCAGAGCCAACGGCAGCAGGGCAAAGAGATTCACCTGGTTCAACATGAAGATCGGAACGGAGACGATCACCAGAACAAGCATCGCCAAGGCGTGATGTCTGTTCACGGGACGAAGCATCCTGTAGAGAAGCAGTGCGTAAAACAGCCAACTTGTCATCATGAGCAAGTTCCCGGCTATCCCGAGACGAAACAATGATTGAGAGGCCAGGATATGCTTCGAGGTTGTCAAGACATCCTCGCGAACAATCAGCTTCGAGCCGACATAGCCTGCGAAAGAACCACTCGCCAGCACAATCAAGCCAACCAACCCTGTCATCCTCGCATGCAAAGGCGGAGACGCTCCAATCAGTCCAGAGTGAATTTTGCGCTTATCCATTACTGGTATCCCCCCATCAGAAGTCGTTCTCGCCTATTCGTTGTCGATCAGTCAGATTCAGAACAGCCAAATCCCGAATTCAGGACGCCCAATAATTGCCTATCCAAAAATGGCAAATACTGCGGCCAAAATATCCCAGACGTGCAATCATTCAAGTCAGGGCCGGCGGCAGGCAAGGCCCTGTCAGAGCTGGAACATGTACCGCTGGATCGTCGCTTTATCAGAAACAACCACGCAACCATGAAAGGGAGAGAGGTGCATGCCCTCCCTTGACAACCACGTTCAGAGAGTCATTGCCTTGAGAGAGACGTACATGACCGACAGATGATAATCCACACCGATCGCCACTTCAGTCATGACCGCGCCGAGTCTTCATACCCGAGGGTCTCTGTTGCATCCCGCGAATCGCGGAACACGAGCCAGGCCACAAGCCCCTGCTCTATATCGACCAGCGCGTGCAACAGCATGGCAGGGATGAGCGAGCCGGAAACAAGCACCACCAAGGTAAGCACAGCGCCGGCAATGCCGGTTGCCAGTACGCCCTTCGCTCCCTGGTAGGCATGCGCGAAAGCGAATACGACCACCGACAGCGCTGCCGCCCCCCACAATCCGAGCGTGGACTGAAAGGCCCAGATGAGATAGCCGCGAAAAATCCATTCCTCACAAAACCCGGCAGACAGGGACAGCATGACCCACCAGCCCAGTTCGTATCGCGTGTGGGGCGAATATTTTTCGACACTCGGGTTCCCCAACTTGATCCGCTTCCGGCGCCTGTTTCGCGCGAGCCTTGCGATGGTTCTGGCAAATGCGGCGATCAGGATCAGCAGGAGTGCGATTGTCCCCCACAGGCGCCAGCCCTGAGGGAAAACCAGCCTGAGGGAGTCCCAGGACCGGGTCTCGATCAGCCACAGGACGATTCCGGGAAGAACCATCGTCCACAGCATGATCGCCGAGGTTGACCAGAGCCAGATACGTGCGCGAGCCGGATCGGATTGTGACCGCCGAAGGAACATGGGCCACAACACAAAATGGTCGAGCAGCAGCACAACCCCTATGAATGCAAGATACAGCAGGTCCGAGGAAGTCATTGACAAGAAATTTCTCCAGATACCCAATAGCTGGAATCTTCCCACATTTTTGCACCCGGCCGCTATTTGCTGACCGGCCCCCGCCAC
Source organism: Gammaproteobacteria bacterium (assembly GCA_050115425.1). Classification (GTDB taxonomy): domain Bacteria; phylum Pseudomonadota; class Gammaproteobacteria; order Natronospirales; family JASFQN01; genus JASFQN01. The sequence goes on from JASFQN010000235.1 coordinate 1,651, forward strand.
CAGCGAGCGCTACTTGCCATGCTCCAATGCTGGAGACCGGACGCATAAATACCTCGCATGGCCTCCGTGCGGCATTCGGACACGTGGTTCGTTGTCCCCTGGGACGCCCGATCGAAGCGCCTCGGGGCGGAGCAAGAAATACGGCGACCCCTTAATCTACGGCGCGCAGTACCCGTTTCAAAGAGACACGCTGCGTCCTGGAAATGCAATTGACCAGTGAAGGATCTCATGGCTTTGTCTCAAACCGCTTGCCCAGAAAGGATCGGTCTGGAACAGCTTCTCGACTGCGCTTTGATCGGCCGCTTCGACGACCCACAAACCTCCAATCGCATCGTCACCCGGTCTCATCCGCAGGGAGCCGGCCACCAGGATTGTGTCTTTGTTCCTGTCAAGCCATTCCAGATGCGACGGCAGCAATGCTTTTCGCTGATCCGCACTATTCGGCTTGTCAGTGAAGCGGACTACGTACAACATCGGTTTTTCTTTGCTGGCCAACGAAGGCGATGAGATACGCGATTCCAGCGTAGATATATTCTGGTTCTATATTCATTTCCACTTTGCCTAATGTCTCCATTCAGCGGCCGGTTTGAAGGTGCACTGCGCCGGAAACACGGCCCGCTGCAGCCCCTTTGCTATGTGACCCCGGCACGATAGAAAAGTTTACCAATACTGAGGATCATTGAATGGCTCAACGCAACAGGCCCGGCCCAGCGGGAGTTCAAGACTGCCTCCATGCAACGACCGCCCCAGCCAACCCTCTGGGTGGGTCAGCTTAAACGGGGCCTCCGCAACCTCTTGAGGCACGTGCTCGAAACCCAGTTTTGAATAGTAGTTCGGATCACCATAGGTAAAAATAAGTTCGACACCCAGTTCACGTAAGCGCTCAATGCCAAAATTGATCAGTTTTTGGCCAACACCTTTGCCCTGATAATCAGTAGCAACGGCTACAGGTGACAGCATGAAAGCCCTTATGGGGGAGCTGAATAACAATCTAGTGAAAAATATACAGCCGACTATCTGCTCTTGCTCGGTAGCGATGAACCCGAACATGTCATCGGGTCTGGTTCCGCTCATCAACTCATGCACCAAACGTCCAATCAGCTTTCCCTCGGACTCACCCTCTGAATCAGAGAACGTCCGGGCAACCAGAGCCTCGATTTCCTGTCGATCAGACTCGCTATATTTCGAGATTTTCAAGGCTTGGGAACCCTACGGAGACCGGCCAAGTACAGATCGTATTTGCACATAACGCTGAAGCTCAGCCGCCTGCCGACTGCACGGCAGTCAGATGGGCGCCTGGAGCCCCTTGTTGAATTGCTTTCCATAGGGTCCATTGGTCGCACTCGACAATCTCTGAGCTTGGCGCTATGGAAGTAATTCGATCAATGTATTTACCCAGCTCGCGGTCGGACAATTCAAAAAGGATACTTTTTCCTTTTCTTGCCATGAGCTCCTCCGCTAATTCCTCTCTGGTTCTATAGACCTTCCTGGTCTCGGCATGGACTTCGACTTCAACTCGATCGAAGCCCGCTTCTTGCAGGATGTGAAGGTATTCGGCCGCCTTTGGCCTCCGGCTTGCCTCATAATCGACAAGCCTCGGGAACATGCGCATCAGCTCGCGTCTCATCCAAAATCGATCATCAAAAGCAATCACATCTTCCTGAGTTCGGTCTTGCACGAGCGCCACCCCATTTGATCCCAACAGACGCCTCATTTCCCGCGCATTTTCAGTCAACTCGAAACCATGCAAAT
>JASFQN010000236.1:0-3400 GCA_050115425.1 Gammaproteobacteria bacterium
CCGGGACGGCCGCCAGGGCGGGCCTGGTTGCACGCTCACGGCGCGTGAGCGGGATGTCCTGAGATTGCTGGCACAGGGACGGCGCAATCGGGAGATATCCGAAAGCCTGCATATCAGCGAACGCACAGTGAAGTTTCACATGACCGCGCTCTTTCAGAAGCTCGAGGCAGGCAATCGCACCCAGGCGGTCCGCAAGGCCATCAACTACGGACTCGTTCATCCCTGACCGGTCAGGCCGACGGCCTGACCGTTCGAACAGGGTAGGAGGGTCTTTCCGGCCATTGAGGTCGGCCTCATCGTACCGGGTATCTCTGCCTTGGCGGCCGGCGCGACATCACTCGCAATCTGCCACGCTCTCTCCAAGACCTGACATCCCCCGCGAACTGCACATGGATGCGACACGGAAGGTCGAAACAGTCCCCAGCCGACCCGGGACTCCGTGCTTGATCGGAGGCATGAAGCCATGAAACACCTGAAACCGAACCGGCCGCTCATCCGGGCGGGCGTGGCAGCATTGTCGGCTTTGTTCGCCGGCGCGGCTGCCGCTGCTCCGCTACCGGGCGGCACACTCAATCCGCTGAGCGTTCCGAAGTATGCAAGCCCCATGGTGATTCCGCCGGCGATGCCATCGTCCGGCGTGGATCCGGTCACGGGTGCGACGCTTTACGACATCGAAGTCGTGCAATTCCAGCAGCAGATCCTGCCGCCACCCCTGCCGGCGACGACGGTATGGAGCTACGGGGCAGTGGGTCAGCCCGCCACGCGCAATTATCCTGCCTTCACGGTGGAGACCAGGAAGGACCAGCGCGTCGAGGTCAACTGGATCAACAATCTGGTCGACGCCAACGGCAACTTCCTGCCTCACCTGCTGCCGGTCGACCAGACCCTGCACTGGGCCAATCCACTGAAGGCCGAGCCCTGTGTGGATGCCAGCGGCAATCCCAACCCGGCGATCACCAGGGACTGCCGCACACTGAATCCCGCGCCCTATCTGGGCCCGGTGCCCATCGTCACCCACGTGCACGGTGCCCACACGACGCCGGAAAGCGACGGCTATCCGGAGGCCTGGTACCTGCCGAATGCAGTCAACGTGGACTGTGTCGCCACCTACGATTGCACCGGAACGGTGGCGAACCGCTACGGCGCGGGTCCGAACACCATGAACGGGCAGGCGCATTTCACCTACAACAACGACCAGCCTTCGACCACGCTCTGGTATCACGACCACACGTTGGGCATGACCCGCCTGAATGTATACGCGGGCCCGGCGGGGTTCTGGGTGATCCGCGATCCGGCCGCCACGCATGGGGAGACCGGACTGGTTTCCGGGACATTGCCGGGGCCGGCGCCCCAGCAGGGCGACCCGGCGGGAATGAACTATCACGAAATTCCCATCGTGGTCCAGGACCGTTCCTTCAATGTGGATGGCTCGCTGTTCTATCCGTCCGACAGGGCTTTCTTCCAGGGCTTCAGGAAAGCGCAGCAGCTCAAGATTCCCACCATCGGCAACGCCGCGGGTCAGCCCTCCGACATCTCGCCCATCTGGAATCCGGAGGCCTTCTTCAACGTGATGGTGGTCAATGGCGTGAGCTGGCCGTTCCTGAACGTGGATCCGCAACGTTATCGCTTCCGCCTGTTGAATGGCAGCAACTCGCGCTTCCTGAATCTGGCCATGTTCGTAGTGGACCACAACGGCAAGCTGACGCCGACCGAGCTGCCTTTCTACCTCATCGGCGGCGAGCAGAGCCTGTTCCCCCGCGTGGTGCAGATCAGCACCGGTTTCGCTACGACCCTGCCGGGTGACGGCACGGTTCCGGCGGCCACGCCGGCGGGCGATCCTGCAGAAGCCCTGCTCATGTCACCCGCCGAGCGTGTGGATGCGATCGTCGATTTCAGCGGTCTGGCGCCGGGAACCCGGGTGCGGTTGATCAACACCGGACCGGATTCGCCCTTCGGCGGATTCCCGGTGGTTCCCGCCGATCCGCTGACCACCGGTCAGGTCATGGAGTTCGTTGTAGGACCCGCCCCGGTGGACGGCGCCGGCAATCCCATTCCGGATCCCAGCACTCCGCCGGCGCAGTTGCAGTTGACCGCCTATGATGCCGGCTTCAAGAGCCTGCCGCCGATTGACAACGCCGCCACGCCGCGACAGGTCTCGTTGAACGAGGAGGAATCCGCCGCGGTCTGCGTGAGCATGAATCCGGCGGGGCGCATGAAGTACCTGGCCGGTGTGCCGGTGAGCAATCCGCTGGACCCGGTCCAGTTCGCCGCCGATTGTGCGTTGGCGGGCGGCATTCCGTTCGCGCCCAAGGCGGCGGTACTCGGTACGGTGGGGGCCGGACCGGTGGGTCAGCCGTTGATGTGGGCCGATCCCATCACCGAAGCGCCCACACTGGGTTCCACCGAACAATGGGACATCTACAACTTCACCGTCGATGCTCATCCCATTCATGTGCATCTGGTCCAGTTCAAGGTGCTGGGGCGCCAGCTTATCGCTCCGGCCCCTGGGTTGGCTGCACATGGCGTGGGCCCGGCGGAAGCCGGCTGGGAAGACACCGTGCTGGCCTATCCCGGCGAAATCACCTCGGTGGCCGCCACCTTCGACATCGAAGGGCTCTACGTGTGGCACTGCCACATTGTCGAGCACGAAGACAACGAAATGATGCGGCCATTCTGCGTGGTCAACCCCGACAATCCCGCGGGTGCCACGGCCAACTGCCTGGCTCCCGTGAGCCCGGCGATCTGACCGGATCGTTCGGGGTGAGGACACAGGCCGGATCCTTCGGGGTCCGGCCTGACTTGTGAGGAGACCTTTCGATGAACGGATTCTTATCGGGCCTTGCGGCCGCCATGCTGCTCATGCCATCGATGGTGGCGGGCGCGGCTCCGGCATCCGGCGACACGGCATTGCAGAGCGAAACGGCACGCATCAACTACAGCGTCGGCTTTCAGGTGGGGACGGACTTCAGGCGCCAGGGCGTCGGTTCCGATCCGGAGGCCATGGCGCGCGGCATGCGTGACGCGGTGGAAGGACATGCGCCGCTGATGACCGACCAGGAAATGACCGAAACCCTGCAGAAGCTCAAGCGCCGGATCGTGGCCGACCAGCGTGCCGAGCAGCGGCGCAAGAGTGACGAATACCGCGCCGAGGGACGCGACTTCCTGGGCGCAAACGCGAAAAAGCCGGGGGTTGTGGTTCTGCCCAGCGGCCTGCAGTACCAGATCCTGCGCAAGGCCGACGGGCGTTCCCCGGGCCGCGATGACGCGGTCACTGTGAACTACATTGGCCGCACTCTGGACGGCACGGAATTCGACAGCTCGTACCGCCAGGGCAAGCCGGCCACGTTCCAGGTCAACGGCGTCATTCCGGGCTGGACCGAGGCGCTGCAGTTGATGAAGG
>JASFQN010000237.1:0-3375 GCA_050115425.1 Gammaproteobacteria bacterium
AGGCGGTCCAGGGAGGTGTTTTCCAGCGGGATCGCCGGCCCCGTGCCCCACTCCGCCAGACGACGGCCGTCGGCGTCGGACGCAAGCTGGACGGCGCCGACGGGGCGGCTGGCATCCCCGGCCACCGCGACCAGCAGTCGCTGGAGCCGGTTCAGGAGTTCGCGGGCCGTGGCCTCGGTATAGAGGTCGGTACTGTATTCCAGCGTGATGTCGAGCCCGTCGTCGCGCTCGGCGCACCAGAAAGCCAGGTCGGTCTGCGCCGTGCAGCGCGCCACGGCCACGGGTGTCAGGGTCAGCTTCCCCATGCGCATGCCGGTTTCGGGCTCCGGCTGAAAGGCGAGCAAGGCCTGGTAGACGACAGTTCGGCTGGGATCGCGCGGTGGCCGCAGCGCTTCCACGACGCGATCAAACGGAATGCGCTGATTGTCGAGCGCATCCAGGACCGCATGGCGGCAGGTCCGCACCAGACTCGTGAAGTCCCTTTCCGGGTCGACGGGCAGGCGCAGCGCCACGGTGTTCATGAAAAGCCCGGCGAGCGCGGCACGCGCCGGTGTCGTGCGGTTGGCCAGCGGCATGCCAAGGATGACCTCGGGCTGATCGGCCATGCGCCCCAGAAGTGCCGATACGGCGGCGGCAATGACCATGAGCCGCGTGCCCTGTTCGCGCCGTGCCAGGGCATCCAGACGCCGGCAAAGGTCAGGATCGAGCAGCAGACTGGTGCTGGCTCCCTGATTGGACCGGGCCGGTGGTCTGGGCCGGTCGGTCGGCATGTCCAGCACGGGAAGTTCGCCGGCCAACCGGCTCCTCCAGTACTCGAGCTGACGGGCCGCGGCGCCGCTTCTGAGCCACTCTGCTTCGCTGCGCATCAATTCCGCGTAACTCGCGGGCGGTGGCGCAAGCCGATGCGGACGGTTCTGGGCGGCGGCCGTGTAGAGTTCCGACAGTTCCCTGATCAGAAGCCCGATCGACCAGCCGTCCATGACCAGATGATGGCCGACCAGCAACAGGACATGGCGGCCCGCGCTCTGGCGAAACAGGAGAAACCGCACCAGCGGCCCTTCGCCGAGCTCGAAGGGCCGCATCGCTTCTTTTTCCAGCAGGCGCTGAAGGCCCGAGTTCGATGCTGGCGCCTGGAGGATTTCGAGTGAAATGCTGTCCGCCGGCAGTATCTTCTGTGCGGGACGCCCTTCCGGTTCCACGATCATGGCGCGCAATGCTTCATGCCGCGCAGCCAGCGCCGTGACCGCGCGTGCCAGGATATTGATGTCCAGGTCGCCGTCGATTCGCCAGGCTGCGGGAATATTGAACACCGCCGTGCCGGGCTGTTCCCGTTCCAGATACCAGAGAGGGAGTTGGGAATCGGAGAGTGGCAGGCAGCCGTCCGGTCCTGACAGTTCGGCGGCTTCCCGGTCGAGAAGCTCCATCAGATCCAGCTTGGCCGTGCGCAGGGTTTCACGAAGCGCTTCGTCAATCGCACCCGCCGGCGCGTCGACTACCAGCGAGTCTCCCTCGCGGCGCAGGACCACATCGCGCCGGCGCAATTCGTTGAGCAGGTCCATGCTGTTCACAGTCGAAATTCCTCTCGCGTGGCTTCGGCCCGGGGCGCTCGCTGGTCCAGACGGGATGCCAGTACCCCGAGATCGGGGCTCTCGAACAGGAGTCTCACCGGCATTTCAATGTCGGCGGTCTCGCGGAGCCTTGCGGCAATGCGGGCGGCCAGCAGCGAGTGGCCGCCGAGGTCGAAGAAGTTGTCGTGGAGTCCGACGCGCTGGATGCCGAGGATGTCCTGCCAGATGCTGGCGAGGCACTGCTCGGTGGGCGTGCGCGGAGCGACATGGTGCTGGCCGGTGTCGGGTGCACCGAGCGGTGACGGGAGGGCCTTGCGGTCGACCTTGCCGCTGGGTGTGAGGGGCAGTTGCGCGACTTCCATGAAGTGCTGGGGGAGCATGTAGTCGGGCAGTTCATGGCGCAGACGCTCGCGCAGTTCGGCGACGCTGAGCCGGGTGCCGGGGGCGAGCACCAGCCAGGCGGCCAGGCGCACATCGGTGCCCTCGCCCACGGTGCCGACCACGGCGCGGTCCACGCCGGACTGACGCAGCAGCACGGCCTCGATTTCGCCGGGCTCGATGCGATGGCCGCGCAACTTGAGCTGGAAGTCGAGCCGACCGAAGTATTCGAGCGCGCCATCGCCGCGGAAGCGCACGCGGTCGCCCGTGCGATACATGCGTGCGCCGGGCTGCGGGCTGAAGGGATCGGCGAGGAAGCGTTCGGCGGTCAGTTCCGGACGGCCCAGATAGCCCAGTGCCACCCCGTCGCCGCCGATCCAGAGTTCGCCGGCCACCCCGGGCGGTACCGGCTGGCGGTGGCGATCGAGCACATACACCCGGGTGTTGGCGATGGGCCGGCCAATGGGCACGGGGTCATCCTCGGCGGTGACCCGGCAGGCGGTGGACCAGATGGTGGTCTCGGTGGGGCCGTAGAGGTTCCACAGGCGCCGGGTGATCGGCAGCAGCCGCCCGGCCAGGGCGGCTGGCAGGGCCTCGCCGCCGCACAGGGCGGTGAGTTGCTCATCGCCCGTCCAGCCGGCTTCGAGCAACAGCTGCCAGGTGGCCGGGGTGGCCTGCATCATCGTGGGGCGGCAGGCGGCCAGCCGTTCGACCAGGGCATGGCCGTCGCCGGCCACTTCGCGTTCCACGATCTCGGTACGGGCCCCGCAGAGCAGTGGCAGGTAGAGTTCCAGGCCGGCGATGTCGAAGGACAGCGTGGTCAGCGCCAGCATGCGTTCGTCGGCTTGCGGTTCGAGCAAGTGCTGCATGCCGCGCAGGAAGTTGACCAGCGCACGGTGGGGCACGGCCACGCCCTTGGGCTTGCCGGTGGATCCGGAGGTATAGATCACATAGGCGGGGTCCTCGGGCGAGCGGTTCTCGACCGTCGGGGCCTCGGCCGGGCCGGCCCCGTCCGGGTCCAGCACCTGGCCGGGGAAGTCGCCCAGCAGGGCCCGGTGGGCCGGCTCGGCCACCACGAGTTCGGCGCCGGCATCGGCCAGCATGAGTTGCAGACGGTTGGGCGGCAGGCCCGGGTCCAGCGGCAGATAGGCGGCGCCGGCCCGCCAGATGCCGAGCAAGACCGCGGGCAGCGCCACGCGCCGGTCCATGAGGACCCCGACACGGCGGCCGGGCGCGGCGCCGGCGGCCTGCAGGCGGGCGGCGAGTGCCGCCGAGGCGGCCTCCAGTTCGGCGTAGCGCAGCGTCTGTTCGCCCTGACTGACCGCCACCGCCCGGGGCGTATCGGCGCACTGCGCCACGATCAGGCGGTCCAGGGAGGTGTTTTCCAGCGGGATCGCCGGCCCCGTGCCCCACTCCGCCAGACGACGGC
>JASFQN010000238.1:0-3375 GCA_050115425.1 Gammaproteobacteria bacterium
TGGGAGTAGGACAGCCGCAAGTCTCCGGCCACCGCACGGTAGGCGGGCAGTTGCGTCTTGCCGCCCGTGCGCGAAACCGATCGGCCGGCGTCCACCGCCGGCATCAGCCCCTTGCGGAAAAGTTCGGGCGAGACATAGATCTGGCCGTCGGTGATGGAGATGAGATTGGTCGGGATATAGGCGGAAATATCCTGGGCCTGGGTCTCCACGATCGGCAGCGCGGTCAGGGAACCGCCGCCCCGTTCCGGGCACAGGTGGGTGGCACGCTCCAGCAGCCGTGCATGCACATAGAAGATGTCTCCGGGAAAGGCTTCGCGGCCGGGTGGGCGGCGCAGCAACAGGGACAGCTCGCGGTAGGCGCGGGCGTGCCGCGTCAGATCGTCATAGACGATCAATACGTCACGGCCCTGGTCCATGAAATATTCGGCCATGCTGGTCGCCGCATACGGCGTGATGAATTGCAGGCCCGGAGCATCCTCGCCGGAGGCCACCACGATGATGCAGGACTCGAGGGCGTCGTGCTCGCGCAGGGTGTCCACGACCCTGGCGACGGCCGTGCCACGCTGGCCGACGGCGCAATAGATGGAAATGACATCACCACCGCGCTGGTTGAGAATCGTGTCCACGGCGATCGAGGTCTTGCCGGTCTGGCGATCCCCGACGATGAGTTCGCGCTGACCACGGCCAATCGGAATCAGTGCATCCACCACCTTGAGGCCGGTCTGCAACGGCACGCTGACCGGCGCGCGGTCCATGATGGCTGGGGCATCGTGCTCCACCGGCCGCCGTTCGGTGGTGCGAATCGGCCCCCGGTCGTCCAGCGGATGCCCTGTGGCATCCAGCACGCGGCCCAGCAGCGCCTCGCCCACCGGTGCGTCCAGCAGGCGTCCGGCGGCCCGCACCTCGTCACCGGCCCTCAGGTGCTCGGAGGCGCCCAGCAGCACGACGCCGATTTCGCCGGGCTCCAGGTTCACGGCGATCCCGGACAGTCCGCGGGGCAGGCTGAGCAGTTCCTCCGAGCGCAGGCCTGGCAACCCCTGCACGCGGGCGACACCGCCCCCGACATGCACAACAATGCCGGTCTCGCGCACGCTGGGCCGGGCTTCGGTGGCCTCGAGTGCGCGTTCCAGGAGTCCGCGCGCATTGTCGAGGAGGTCTTCCAGGCTCATTGGCTCACTCCGAATCCTGACCCGGCCGGGCGAGCAGGGTGTCGATACGCTCCGACAGATCGTCAAGATAGTCGGTCACATTCCATTCCAGCTTGTGGGCCGCCGTGCTCACCACGATGCCGAATGCCAGTTCCGGATCATGCCGGAAGCGGACTTCGGCGGTGCCTGCCAGTGCGTCACGCAGCCGGCTCCGCGCGGCATCATCCAGTTCGAAGGACGCCGAGACCACGACCGGACCCTGGGCATCCGTCAGATGCCGCCGTTCGCCGTCGGGCATCTCTTCAATCCTGCGCAGCAGCGCGGCGATCAACTGATGTTCGAGATCGGCATCGGCCAGATCGGCCAGTGCGCGTCGCGAGACCCTGAGCGCCGATTCGGCCAGCAAGCGTTCCAGCGCCCTGTGAAAATTCCGGCGTTCACGGTGAAGTTCGTCCTGCCAGCGTTCGCGTTGCTCATCCACCTCGCGGCGGGCTTCATCCAGGAGTGCGCGCTTTTCCTGTTCGGCGGCCTCGCGGGCCGCCTGGATATGCTGCTCCCGGGTTTCGGCCAGGGCCCGCGACTGCTCGCTGAAATCACGCGCCCGTTCGTCAGCATCGATTTCGCGTTGTTCGGCTTCCCGCAGCCGGGCGCTGATGCGTTCTTCGCGCCGGGCCATGGCGTTGACCACCGGCTTGTAGAGAAAGCGCTTGAGCAGCCAGACCAGGATCAGGAAATTGACGATCTGGGCCGTGACCGTCAGCCAATCGATCTGCATGATCAGCCTCCGGCGCTTGCCAGGACCTGGTCCCAGAAGGGGTTCGCGAAAATCAGTATCAATGCCACCACGAAGCAATAAATGGCAGTCGATTCGATCATCGCCAGGCCCACAAACAGCGTACGGGTGATGGTGCCCGCCGAGTCAGGCTGTTGGGCAATGGCGGCCAGGGCCTGTGCGACCGCCCGGCCTTCGCCAAGGGCCGGCGCGACAGAGCCCACGGCGATGGTGAGCCCCGCGGTGAAGATGGAGATCAGGCCAATCAGGGATACGCTGTCCATGGAAACTCCTAGCCCCCGGCCTTGCCGGAGGGACTGTTGCCTGAAGGGGAATGGCCGGTTCGCGCGTGGGCCGACGTGGCCGACGCGATGTAGACCATGGCGAGTACGGCGAAGATGTAGGCCTGCACCATGCCGGTGATCAGGCCGAGCAACTGAATGACGACCGGAAAGAAAAAGGGTGCCAGCCCCAGCAGAATGGCCACGATGACCGTGCCGCTCATGATGTTGCCGTACAGGCGCACGGCCAGTGCGAGCGTGCGGGAGAGTTCGCCAATGATGTTGAACGGCAGCATCAGCACGGTGGGGCGCACGTAATGCTTCAGATAGGTCAGGGGGCCTTCCTGTGCGATTCCGAACAGCGGCACTGCCACAAAGACCGCGATGGCCAGCGCGGTCGTGGTCGACAGCGAGCCCGTGGGCGGGATGTAGCCGGGCACGACCGCCAGCAGGTTGGACACCGCGATGTAGAGGAACAGGGTGCCCACGAACGGCAGGTAGGCGCCGGGTTCCTGGCGGCTCACCTCGCGGATCTGGTCGCGCATTCCGGTGACGATCACCTCCAGCAGGTTCTGCCAGCGCGAGATATCCGGTCCGGTCGTGAGGCGGCGCGTGACCAGCCACGAGCCGAGTGTGAGCACGGCCATTACCAGCCAGGTGAAGGCCATCGTGGCGTTCACTGTGAACCAGCCGATCTGGAAGAGCACTACATTGTCGGGACTGATGGTCACGGTCTCGCCTCCTTGCCGGGGGAGCGAATCCGCCGGACGAAGATCGTACGGGCGATGAGAAACCCGAAAAGCGCCGCGACAAGCCCCTGCCAGCCGGTGTAGCGGGCCAGGGCCAGGAATACGGCAAGCATCAGGCCGAGGCGCAGGAAATAGCTCGCCACCATCCGCAACCCGGCATGCGATTGCCGCGGCAGGCCGTGCAGGGTGGCCCATAGCGCGAGGAAATAGACCCAGCCCGTCGCCAGTCCTGCCAGGAGGCCGCCGGCGAGAATCAACGCGATATTCATGACCGTGCTCCCGCGGCGGAATGGATGCTCATGTCATTCACCGCGCATCTCCTGTCGCACCCAGTACCAGGCGTTGATGCAGCCGACCACCACCCCCGCGAAAAGCAATGTGATTGTCCAGGAAATGCCGCCCGGCCAGCGGCGGTCCAGCCAGAT
>JASFQN010000239.1:0-3362 GCA_050115425.1 Gammaproteobacteria bacterium
GCCATTCCGGCACCGGTCCTATTTTTCCGATATCGCGGTGGGCACCATCACCGGCTTCGGCGCCTACGGCTATGAACTGGCCCTGCGCGCCGCCAGCCAACGTCTGCAATGATCCGTCAACAGAATCCGGAGTCTCGTGCATGGATATTCGAAAAGTAAAAAAACTGATTGAGCTGCTGGAAGAATCGGGCATCGCCGAAATCGAGATTACCGAGGGCGAGGAGTCCGTCCGCATCAGCCGCTACCCGCAGGGCGGCCAGATGGCGGCGCCCGTGTATCACGCCGCGCCGCAGCCGACCCAGGCGCCTGCCCAGGCCACGCCAGGCGGCGAGACTGGCACCCAGCCCGCCGAGGAGGCCAAGGGCGACGAACTGCCGTCCGGCCACGTGATCACCGCGCCCATGGTGGGCACCTTCTATCGCGCGCCGTCGCCGGGGGCCTCGCCGTTTGTCGAGGAGGGCCAGAGCGTCAAGAACGGCGACACGCTTTGCATCATCGAAGCCATGAAGATGCTCAACCAGATCGAGGCCGATACCAGCGGCGTGGTCAAGGCGGTGCTGGTGGAAAACGGCGAGCCGGTCGAATTCGGTCAGCCGCTGTTCGTCATCGAATGAGTGCGCGGCCGTTCCGGAGCCACGGCATGCCTGTATGCCGCGGAATCGAATGGCCCGCCGCCCCGACTGACGGAAATCACTCACTGAACAAGAGCCAACAACGCCATGCTGGATAAAGTTGTCATTGCAAACCGCGGCGAAATCGCCCTGCGCATTCTCCGCGCCTGCCGCGAACTGGGCGTCAAGACGGTGGCCGCGCATTCCGTGGCCGACCGCGATCAGAAACACGTACTGCTGGCGGACGAGTCGGTATGCATCGGCCCGGCATCGTCCGCCGAAAGCTATCTCAACATGCCGGCGCTGATCAGCGCGGCGGAAGTCACCGACGCGGTGGGCATCCACCCCGGCTACGGCTTTCTGTCCGAGAACGCGGATTTCGCCGAGCGCGTGGAGTCCAGCGGCTTTGTCTTCATCGGTCCGCGTCCGGAAACCATCCGGCTGATGGGTGACAAGGTCTCGGCCATCCAGGCCATGAAGAAAGCGGGCGTGCCCACGGTGCCGGGCTCCGGCGGCGCATTGGGCGAGGATCCCGACGAGAATCTGCGCATCGCGCGCGAGATCGGCTACCCGGTAATCATCAAGGCCTCGGGCGGGGGCGGCGGCCGCGGGATGCGCGTGGTGCACAGCGAGGGCTCGCTGCTCAACGCCATTTCGCTGACCCGGGCCGAGGCCCAGTCGGCCTTCGGCAACGCCCAGGTGTACATGGAGAAATTCCTGGAAAAGCCGCGCCATGTGGAGTTCCAGGTGCTGGCCGACGAACACGGCAACGCCATCCACCTGGGCGAGCGCGACTGTTCCATGCAGCGGCGCCACCAGAAAGTGGTCGAGGAGGCGCCCGCCCCGGGGATCACCGAGAAACAGCGCAAGGCCATGGGCGAGCGTTGCGTCCAGGCCTGTCACGAGATCGGCTACCGTGGCGCCGGCACCTTCGAGTTCCTGTACGAGAACGGGCATTTCTATTTCATCGAAATGAACACGCGCGTCCAGGTGGAACATCCTGTGACCGAACTCATCACCGGCGTGGACATCGTCAAGGAACAACTGCGAATCGCGTCCGGCGAGGAACTCGGCTACCGGCAAAAGGACATCGAGATCAGCGGCCATGCCTTTGAATGCCGGGTCAACGCCGAAGACCCGCGAACCTTCGTGCCGTCCCCCGGCCTGATCAGTCAGTGGCATGCGCCGGGCGGTCCGGGCGTCCGCGTGGACTCGCACATCTACAGCGGCTACAAGGTGCCGCCCTACTACGATTCACTGATCGGCAAGCTGATCGCCTACGGCGACGATCGCGAATCGGCAATCATGCGCATGCGCGGCGCCCTGTCCGAAATCGTGGTGGAAGGCATCAAGACCAACATCGCCCTGCACCAGGACATCTTCGCCGACTCGGCCTTCGTCGCGGGTGGCACCGATATCCACTACCTGGAAAAGAAACTCGGACTCTGACAGGACGCTGGCGTGGCCTGGCTGCAACTGGAGATGGAACTCGACGGCCTCGACCCGGAGGCCGTCGAGGACGCCCTGCTGGAGGCCGGTGCGCTGTCGGTGACGCTGCAGGACGCGGCCGATCAGCCGATCTTCGAACCTGCCCCGGGCACGGTGCCGCTCTGGCAATCCACCCGGCTGACCGGCCTGTTCGATGCCGAACAGGACATGGACGCGGTGAGGGCCTTGCTGCTCGCGCGACTCGGTCGCGAGCGGCTTCCCGGCCACCGAATCGAACCTCTCGAAGACCGCGACTGGACACGGGAATGGCTGCGCGATTTCCGGCCCATGCGTTTTGGCAGGCGACTCTGGGTCTGCCCCACCGGCTTCGAATCACCCGACCCCGACGGCGTGGTGATTGCGCTGGACCCGGGGCTGGCATTCGGCACCGGCACTCACGCCACAACCGCCCTTTGTCTCGAGTGGCTGGAAGGACTCGCCTGGCACGGCCAGACGGTCATCGACTACGGCTGCGGGTCCGGCATTCTGGCGGTGGCCGCCGCCCTGCTCGGCGCGGGCGCGGTCTGGGCAGTGGACAACGACCCACAGGCACTGGTGGCGACCCGCGCGAATGCACAACGCAACGGCGTTGCCGAGCGCATCCACGCGGTGCTGCCCGAGGATCTGCCCGCGGTCAGTACCCCGGTCCTTGTGGCCAACATCCTGGCCGGACCGCTCGTGGCGCTGGCAGCGCAGTTCGCGGATCGCGTCGCGGATCGTGGCCGCATTGCGCTGTCCGGCCTGTTGCCCAGCCAGGTGGCGATGGTCGACGAGGCCTATGCGCCCTGGTTCGACATGCAGCCCGCGGTGCAGCGCGAGGACTGGATGCTGCTGACGGGAAGCAGAAGACCCCGCTGATCCCGTATCATGATCCCTGAGCGAGCTCCGGAGCCCTAGTCAGCCGTGTTTACCCAATGTCCCCGCTGCAAGACCTACTTTCGCGTGCGCAGCGAGCATCTGCGCGCGGCGCACGGTCAGGTGCGCTGCAGTCTGTGCGAGGAAACCTTCAACGCCCTGCACTACCTTCTCGAGGAATTGCCGCCCAACGTGGAGGAAGCCGCGCCGGCCGTGCCCGAGGAGGCCGAACTCCGGCCGGCGGCGATTCGCGACCTCTTCGCCGACATTCCGGAAGCAGGCGAAGCGTCCGGGGAGGAAGCGGAACCGACGGTACCGCTGGACGAATTCAGCGGCTCCGAAGACGATGACGCGTCGACGCGCGAGTTGCCGGAATCGCCGGATTTTCTGACCGAGGCACACCCACCC
>JASFQN010000240.1:0-3354 GCA_050115425.1 Gammaproteobacteria bacterium
TGGCGGAGACCCCATTGATAGCAGATGTGGTGGCCAATCGCCATGCCAGCCGTCAACCGCCCGGTTGACGCTCCGGCGTGGTAATCGCCATGGTCCCGCGCCGGAAGTCCAACGAGAGAATGGCGCCCTCCCGGAGGAAGTCCCGTTCACTGGTGCTGATTGCCACGTGTCCCGGAATGCTATGTTCCGGAAAGACCGTCAAATCCTTGATCCTGGAATGCCAGGGTCCGGCGACCAGGGAAAATTCCGGAATGGTGGCAACCGATTTCGGGCCTACGTTGACCTGGGTGGCGAAGGTGTCTTCCTTGTGCAGCGGGATCCCGTCAATCAGACCCGGAATGGCATCCAGCAGCGCCGCATGCCCGACCGGCTTGCCGGAATTTCCGGTGTCGATCTGAATGTTCAACGCGGTTCCCTGATGATGCGCAATGAATACGATGCGTGGATCGTTACCCACCAGCTTGCTCGTCAGTCGCATGGACATGCCTGCGCGAGGCGTATTCATGACCGCCGGAAATACCGTCATTGTCTGCCTGGCGTGATCAAGTGCCACCGATCCAAGCTGCAGCAGCGTTGTCAGGCCGATGCTGTCGCCAATCGCCGGGGGGCCGCCCACTACCGCAACCGGGAGGTTGCGGAATGTGAACTCACCGATCTCGAGCTTCGGTATCACGCCAATCTGTACGCGGGCATAGCCCCCCTTCAGTGCAGCCAACGCCATTGGTGCGGGTGTTGCCCTCACGCCAAGACGCTTTGCCGTTTTCTCCGACAATGTCGTCAACGACGATCCACTGTCCAGGCTCATGAGAAACTTCGTACCCCCGCATTTGACCCGTATGGCCGGGAAATCAGGGTCAAACGTTATGGTCCAACGATACTTCTGTTTTGTCTTGTGGCCATTACGAATGCCCTTGGCCACAAATTGGTATTTGGTTGCAGGGTAAGTCTCGAGTTTGATTGTCTGTTTGCTGGTTGACCCGGGTGCTGAGAATGCGGGTAGTTGCTGCATGATCTGCGCCATCGTGCGCAGGTTTTTCAGATATCCGTCGAAGTCGGCCAAAGGTCTGTCGACAGCTTTTGCCAATTGCTGCCGGAGCATCGCAGATTTGCTTGGCGACAATCGAGATGTTGCCAGAGCGACCTCCTTCATCCAGTGCAGGATTTCTCCTGCCCACTGGTGATAGTGGCCTTGGGTGTATTGGTTTCCGGCCAGGGCGGCCAGGCAGAGAAGATGAACAGTCGAGGAATAGCTGCTGGTGTCTGTCTCGAGGGACGTGCATTGTCGCAGGATCTTTCCGGATTTCCGGAATTGCCAATGGGTGCGTTCCCGCAGGCCCAGGGCAAGCAGATTCGTAGCGCGGTCGTTACTTGCCTCTGATGGTACCTTTCCCCGTTGAACTCCCCGCACGATTTTTTGCAGTCTGTCAAAATCGTGGTCCGGCGCTACGGGCTTGCGTTCATGAACGGGTGAACAAGCGGCAAGGGCAGAAAGTACAATCAGTGTGACGCGGAACGCGACTTTCATTGTCATACTCTTGAAATGCTGGAGCATCGGGAAGGAAGGGCGGTATCCCGCCCTCCCACTCAGGCTACTGCGATTCGTCGGACGACTTGTCATCGTCGTCGCTGCCATCGTCATCCGAGGAAATGGGTTCGCAGCCGGCATGGGCGCCTTTCCCCTGGACTTTCCCGCCCCTTATGATTCGGGTGCCGATCACGACCTCCCCGGACCCCCAGCTCATGCTCGGGCGAGTTCCCTCCGGGCAGGTGATCGTGGTGCTCGATCCGTCAGGTGCGGTGCGGGTGATGGTTCCGTCACCACCGGATACAAACGAAAGTTCACTTGTGGTCAGGTCACGCATGGTGATTCCTCCTGATGTTCGAGGAGTTGCTCCTCGTCAGACTTCAATGTCCTCCCCCTTTTCGAGAAGACACACGACAACACCCGGTCAGTCCGCCATCGTTGCGGATGGCGGGTGCGGGTGATTCCCGGGTGGCCGTGGTGGTTGTCGGCGTTCTCTGCTGTCCAGCCGGTCCCACTGAACCCGGCCACTCCGGAAAACGGGTGGATTCCGCCTATTCGGTTGGGTTGTCTGGTGCCGTTTCGCTTGTGCCTTCGACACGCCGGATCGGCATGCTCCTTGCGTCGGTGGCGCGGGCGTCCGGGCCCCTGCTCGCTGCCGGGCAACGGCCCCGGGCGTGGTGACACGGAGTTGTGACGAGTTCGCGCATGATTCCCCCTTTGGAATTGCAGCGGTCTCAGGATGATTGGCCGGCTCCCCCATCGAGCGGGCCGTGCGCAGGCTACCGAAGATGAAAATATGGGTCAAGCGACCCAAATGATCTGGGCGTCAGAAGGGAATGACGTCGCCCACGACAATCTGGTAGTTGCCGGTTTGCGGCGTTTTTGTCAGCGGGAAGGCTACCGTGAGATACAGGGTGCGGCCGAAACTGCTGCGCAGGTTGCCGAATCGAAAGCCGCCGCCCACATTGCTGAATACGCGCGTCCATTCGCCGTTGTCCAGCGCCCGCGCCTGGCCGAAATCGACATACGCCACGTAGCCGAGTTGCACGGTATGGAAGATGTCGGTGGGCGTGTCGATGCGGTCCGCCAGCGTCGCGGTCCAGCGGCGGTCGGCGGCAATGAAGTAATTGGGATAGCCGCGCAGGCCCTCCAGGCCGCCGAGATAGAGCTGGTTTTCCGGGTCGGGACGCAACTGCCAGGCCGCCGCGAAGTGGGCAACCAGCGTCTGGCTCCCGTAGTGCTGGTCATACAGCGTGGCCGCGAGGTCACCGCGGTAGTTGCGCCATACGCCGCCCTGCCGCCGTGACGACACGCTGGCGTTGGAGAGCAGCAGCGTATCGGCAAACGGCCGGGCGCCAAAGCTCGCATCCACGCCGGCCTTCCAGGCGGAAGCCGTACCGCCCAGGCTGGTCGGAAACCAGCCGAGATCGGTCGTCACATTCCAGCCCAGATTGAAGTCCTCCGTGCGCCGGGTATGGAGGATGTTGCTGAAGCTGGCGTAGCGATCCTGATAGTACTGGCTGCGCCAGACCACGCCATTGAAGGTACGGCCGTCGAGCACGGGCGGCGGACGCAGGGCCGGATCCACGCTCTCCAGCGTGCCATAGGTGTATTTTTCGCTTTCCAGGCGCAGTCCGCTCCGCCAGCCGCTGTCGCCATCCCAACGGATCAGGTGCATCCAGCCGACCGACGCGGTCTCCTGCGTATCCGGCACCCGCCAGGCGAGATCCGTCCGGTTGTAGAAGTTCAGGTTCTGCTTGAGTTGTTCAAAATCGAAGCTGACCGACCAGGGCGTGGTGGTTTCGAAGAACGGGCGGCCTATCGATATC
>JASFQN010000241.1:0-3353 GCA_050115425.1 Gammaproteobacteria bacterium
ACAGTGGGATCGCGGTGGCCGTGGCCTTTATTTTCAATACGACGACGAAGGCACCACGCGGATCGGGCATGTGGAGCTGGACGGCAAGGTCCAGGTGCTGGCCAGCGATGTCGGCGGCCTTGACCTCGGCCGGCCCTATGCGGCCGGCCAGTATTCAGTATCGGCGGCTTCCGGGGTGTTCGCTTTCACATTGACCTCAGCCGAGCATCCCGCCGACGTCGCCGTGGGCAGCCGTCGCGGCGGCAAGGTCCGCCGATTGACTGACCTCAACAAGGGGCTGCTCGGTCATATCCGGCTCGGCAGCCTGGAGGAAATCCATTTTCCTTCCGGCTATGACAAGCGTTCCATCGAGGGCTGGCTGCTCAAGCCGCCGGGTTTCGATCCGGAGCAGAAATATCCCCTGCTCCTGGAAATTCACGGCGGGCCCTTCGCCAACTACGGCCCGCGCTTCTCCGCCGAGGACCAGCTCTACGCGGCTGCCGGTTATGTCGTGCTCTATATGAACCCGCGCGGATCCACCAGCTATGGCGAGGCCTTCGGCAATCTGATCCATCATGATTATCCGCACCATGACTACGACGACCTGATGTCCGGTGTCGATGCTGTTCTCAAACGCGGCTTCATCGATCCCCGGCGCCTGTTTGTCACCGGCGGCAGCGGTGGCGGGGTACTGACCGCATGGATTGTCGGACATACAGACCGGTTCCGCGCTGCGGTGGTCGCCAAGCCGGTGATCAACTGGTACAGCTGGGTCCTGACTTCGGACCTGCCCTCGTTCGGTACCCAGTACTGGTTCGCGGGTCTGCCCTGGAACCATCTGGAAAATTATATGAAACGTTCACCCATCAGCTACGCGGGCAACGTCAAGACGCCGACCATGGTGATGACCGGCGAAGTCGACTACCGTACGCCGAGCTCCGACGCCGAGCAGTTCTACGAGGCGCTCAAGCTGCGCAAGGTGCCGGCCATGATGATTCGCATTCCGGATGCCAATCATGAAATCGCGGAAAAGCCCAGCAACATGATGGCCAAGGTGGCCTACATCCTCGGCTGGTTCGAACGCTACGGCGGCAACAAGGTCGAATGAATTTTTCCATGACAGAGAGTGGGAGGGGATCATGCAAAAGTCGATATTGAGTGCCGCGGCTCTCGCCGTCGTCCTGGCCGGCTGTAGCGGCCAGAAGGCCGAGCAGCTGCACTACCCGCAGGCGAAACGCGGCGACACGGTGGACAATTACTTCGGCACCAGGGTGCCGGCGCCCTATCGCTGGATGGAGGACCTCAACAGTCCCGAGGTCAAACGCTGGGTGGCCAACGAGAACAAGCTCACCGACAGCTACCTGGCGAAGATTCCGGTCCGCGGCTGGATCAACAAGCGCCTCACCAAGCTGTGGAACTATGCCAAATCGGGCGTTCCGGACGAGGAGGGCGGACGGCTCTTCTTCAGCCGGAACTCCGGTCTGCAGAACCAGTCGGTGGTTTTTGTCCAGAATGGCCCGGACAGCAAGCCGCGCGAGTTGCTCGACCCGAATGCCCTGTCTCCGGACGGCTCGGTGGCCCTTGCCGGCTGGGAGCCGTCACCGGACGGCCACTACCTTGCCTACCAGTTGTCGCAGGGCGGTTCCGACTGGGAAACCGTGCATGTTCTGGATGTCTCCTCCGGCAAGACCCTGGCGGACACCATCAAGTGGGTGAAATTCTCCGACGTGTCCTGGACCCGGGACAACCAGGGATTCTTCTACTCGCGCTATCCCGAGCCGCCCGAAGGAAAGGCGATCAGCCACCAGGTCGCGAACCAGAAGCTCTACTACCACAAGCTGGGATCGGACCAGTCGAGCGACAAGCTCATCTACGAGCGTCCCGATCTGCCGCGCTGGATCGTCGGTGGTGAGGTGTCCGACAGCGGCAAGTACCTCTATGTCTATCTGTTCAATGGCACTGCACACAAGAACGAACTCTTCTATGCGGACCTTGGCGAACCGGCCAGCCCCGATGTGCAGGCAAAACTGCAGCCCCTGTACACGGATAATGACGCGGTCTACAACGTCGTGGGCAATGATGGCGAAACGCTTTACCTGCACACGACACGTGACGCGCCCCGTGGCCGCATCGTGGCCGCCCGATTCTCCGATCCGTCCCCGGACAATTGGCAGGAGGTCGTGCCCCAGGGCGAGGGTGTAATCGGCTATGCCATGCTGGCGAAAGGCAAGCTCGTGGTTCAGTCGGAAGTGGCGGCCAAGAGTCGGGTGGACCTGTATGCCACCGATGGCAAGCATCTGGGCAAGCTCGGGCTCCCCGGCATCGGGGCCGTCTCGGGCATGAGCGGACACCCGGATTCGCCGGACCTGTATTTCCGATTCGCGTCGTTTCTCTCGCCCAGCGCGATCTACCACTACAACGTGGACAGCGCAGAGCGTTCGACCTTCTTCAAGCCGGAGATCGACTTCGACTCGTCGAAGTACGTGACCGAACAGGTCTTCTACAAATCCAAGGATGGCACGCAAGTGCCGATGTTCATCACCCACCGCAAGGGGTTGAAGCTCAACGGCAAGCACCCAACCATCCTCTACGGCTACGGCGGTTTCAATATCACCATCAAACCGCGTTTCAACCCGGTTTATGCCATGTGGCTGGACATGGGTGGCGTATATGCCGTGGCCAACCTGCGTGGTGGCGGTACCTACGGCGAGGACTGGCATCAGGCGGGCATGCTGGGCAACAAGCAGAATGTGTTCGATGATTTTGCCTGGGCGGCCAAGTACCTCGTCAAAGAGAAGTACACCAGCCGCGACCACCTCGGCATCATGGGCTACTCCAACGGCGGCCTGCTGGTTGGTGCTTCGATCACGGAACGGCCCGAACTGTTCGGTGCGGCCTACGCCGGCGCGGGCGTGCTGGACATGCTGCGTTACCAGCACTTTTCGGGTGGTGATCTCTGGGCCCCCGAGTATGGCAGAGCGGATGACAAGGACGCGTTCCAGTGGCTGTACAAGTACTCGCCCCTGCATAATGTGAAGGAGGGCACCTGCTATCCGCCCACCATCATTACCACGGCGGATCACGACGACCGCGTCGTGCCCAGTCACTCCTACAAGTTTGCGGCGGCCCTGCAGCACGCCCAGGGTTGCAGCAATCCCGTCCTGATTCACATCGAGACCGAGACCAGCCACGGCTACATGCCCACCAACAAGCGGATCGCACAGACCGCGGACGTGTGGGCCTTCGAAGCCTACAACCTCGGCATCAGGAAAGCGCCCAGGGGCGACTGACGCGGAGATGCACGCACGAAAGCCCGTCCTCTCGGGGGCGGGCTTTTTTGTCGGTGCCACTTCGCTGGCTGGCACCGCGGCGTG
>JASFQN010000242.1:0-3347 GCA_050115425.1 Gammaproteobacteria bacterium
GTGCCCCAAACGAAGCTGCCGTACTAAAACCCGGCGCACCCCTCTCTGTCTCTCCCCTCGCAAGCAAGGGGAGAGGACGTGCTTTTTGTCTCGGGAGTTGAATTAAAGGCCCTCCCCCTTCCGAAGGAGGGGGGAGTTGGAGGGGGGTGCGTCAGATCCGCTCCGCGCCCTCGGGTATGCCGCTTCGCCGCGTCCGGGCTACTTCTCCTTCCCGGACCTGGCCGGAAACTCGATGCCCTTGAGCACGCTTTCCACGGTGGCCGCGGCGTGGTGGGCCTGTTTCGCGTCGGTGGCGGCGATGCCGGATTCGGCCTCGTCCGGCACGCGCTTCAACTGGAACTGCATGCCGGCGTCGGTGCCCACGTCGTTGATCGCGCCGTCGCCCTTGCCCTTGCAGGGATTGCCGGCGCCGGCGTCGAACTGCTTGCCGTCAGGTCCGACCAGGCAGTGGACCGCGTGGTGCAGATGCAGGTGAATCTTGTCGCCGTCCTTCATCCTGGCGGCCAGGCCGGCGTGGGTGATCGCGGTGTCCACCTCCACTTTCGCCTTGTCCATGTTGCCCATCATCGAACGCATGGGCGGAGGCGCGGCCGGCGCCGATGAAGCCGATCTACAAGTCGGCGCCCAAAGCCGCTCTGAAAAACCCGAGGCTGTATGAGTTTCTGGCGCTTTTCGATGCGCTTAGAGACGGCCGGGCGCGAGAAAAGAAATTTGCCAGAAAATATCTGGAGCAGATGCTAAGTGACAAGTAGAGACGCTCTCCTCGACCAGCTCCGCCTGGCCGCAGTCGAATTGAGGCCACTCCTGAATGACATCGTGTTCCTGGGAGGATGCACTACGGGCCTTTTTATCACCGATCCTGCGGCCCAGGAGATTGCCCGGGCGCAGCACGATGGACGCCGCGCCGGCTGACAAGGGGTGCTGCTGGCGGCATACTCCGGAGCTTGTGCAAAACAACAAAAAGGGAGGGGACCCGTGCCGAGCGTTTACGATCTGAAACCCCGCTTCCAGGCGCTGCTTCGGCCGATCGTCCGGGGCCTGGCCGGTGCCGGAATAACGGCCAACCAGGTGACGGTGGCGGCCATGCTGCTTTCCATCGCGACCGGCGCGGCGATCGCGCTCTGGCCGGGCCGCCCGCGCCTGCTGCTCGTGCTGCCGGTCGTGCTCTTCGTGCGCATGGCGCTGAATGCGGTGGACGGCATGCTGGCCCGGGAGCACGCCATGAAGAGCCGGCTGGGGCAGGTGCTGAACGAGCTGGGCGATGTGGTGTCCGATGCGGCGCTGTATCTGGCGCTGGCACTGGTGCCGGGCTTTGACGCGCGGCTGGTGGTGGGCATCGTGGTGCTGGCGATCATCGGCGAGATGACGGGCGTGGTCACCCAGACGCTGGGCGCTTCGCGGCGCTACGACGGCCCCATGGGCAAGAGCGACCGCGCTTTCGTGTTCGGTGCGCTGGGCCTGCTGCTGGGGCTGGGTCTCGCGCCGGGCCGCTGGCTGAGCATCGTGCTGGCCGCGGTGCTGGTACTGGGGGCCTACACCATCATCAACCGTGCGCGGCGCGGACTCGGGGAGGGCACGGCATGAGCTGGCTGCATATTCCGCACAATGCCCAGTATGCGCTGGGCGGCATTCTGGGAATCCTGGTGGCCGCTTCGCTGATTGTGCTGGTGCTGCGATGGCTGCGCCCGGCGAAGGACTACGCCGAGCTGGTCGCGCGGGTGCAGTCGTGGTGGGTGATGTTCTTCATCTTCACCCTGGCGATGGTGGTCAGCCCCACGGTGTCCATCGTGTTTTTCGCCATCGTCTCCTTCCTGGCGCTGAAGGAATATCTCTCGCTGATCCCCACGCGCCGCGCGGACCGGCGGGTTCTGTTCTGGGCCTATCTGGCGATTCCCTTCCAGTATTACTGGGTGGCGGATGCCTGGTACGGCATGTTCATCATTTTCGTGCCGGTGTATGCCTTTCTGTTCCTGCCCATGCGCATGGTGCTGACCGGCCAGACGCAGAACTTCCTGCGCTCCGCCGGCACGATTCACTGGGGGCTGATGCTGATGGTGTTCAGCCTCAGCCACCTGGCCTATCTGCTGGCGCTGCCGCCGGAAGGCAACCCGGCGGCGGGCGCCGCCGGGCTGGTGCTGTATCTGGTGTTCCTCACGCAGTTCAACGACGTGGCCCAGTACACCTGGGGTAAATTGCTGGGCCGCCACAAGGTGGTGCCCAGCGTGAGCCCGAAGAAGACCGTGGAAGGGCTGGCCGGCGGCGTGATGACCACCACCGCACTGGGCTGGCTGCTGGCGCCCTGGCTGACGCCGCTGTCCGGCGTGGAGGGCCTTCTCGCGGGGCTGATCATCGGCCTGGCCGGATTCATCGGGGATGTGAACATCTCCGCGCTCAAGCGCGACCTGGGCGTGAAGGACTCCGGCCAGTTGATTCCGGGGCACGGCGGCATTCTCGACCGGGTGGACAGCCTGACCTACGCCGCGCCGCTTTTCTTCCACTTCGTCTATTACCTGCACTACTGACATGGGACGCGTACTCCGATTCCTTTTCCATGGCGTGTTCGTGCGCTTCGTGGTGCTGTTTCTGCTGGGCCTGAACGTGCGGCATCGCGAACGGTTGCCCGCGAAGGGCCCGGCGATTCTCACCGCGAACCACAACAGCCACCTCGACGCCATGGTGCTCACCAGCCTCCTGCCCCTGCGGCTGCTGCCGCGCGTGCGGCCGGTGGCGGCGGCGGACTATTTCCTTCGCAACCGCGTGCTGGGATGGTTCGCAACCCGGGTGGTGGGCATTCTGCCCATTGCGCGCAAGCGCACGGATCGCAGCGAGGACCCGCTCGCCGGTTGCGACGCGGCCCTGGCGCGCGGCGACATCCTGATCTTCTTCCCGGAAGGCTCGCGCGGCGAACCGGAACAGCTCGCCGAATTCAAGCGCGGCATCGGCCTGCTTGCCCAGCGGCACCCGGACGTGCCGATCTATCCCATCTTCACCCACGGCCTGGGCAAGGCGTTGCCCAGGAACGAGGCCCTGCTGGTGCCGTTCTTCCAGGACGTGTTCGTCGGCGAACCCTTGTACGGCCGCGACGGGCACGAGGGCTTTGCCGGAAAACTGCGCGAGCGCATCGTGGCGCTGGGGCAGGAAGGGCAATTCGCTGAATGGGACTGATGCTGGCCGCCGGCGCCTGAAGAGGTCAGGATTCTGCAGAGTCTGGATTGAACCATCCAGCCGCGCCAGCGCCCGACCTGCTTGCGGCAAAAGCGCCTGGAGACGCCCTCCAGGCCGCACGGGCGGTTCAGGGGGCAAAGGCGCGGGAATGAATCAACGATAGCCGTTCGGGTGTCGCTGAT
>JASFQN010000243.1:0-3344 GCA_050115425.1 Gammaproteobacteria bacterium
CCTTCTTCTTGCCGGTCACCTTCTTCTTGCCGGTCACCTTCTTCTTGCCGGCCACCTTCTTCTTGCCGGCCACCTTCTTCTTGCCGGCCACCTTCTTCTTGCCGGCCACCTTCTTCTTGCCAGCGACCTTCTTCTTGGTGGCTGCCTTCTTGGTGGCTGCCTTCTTGGTGGCTGCCTTCTTGGTGGCTGCCTTCTTGGTGGCTGCCTTCTTGGTGGCTGCCTTCTTGGTGGCTGCCTTCTTGGTGGCTGCCTTCCTGGTAGCCGCCTTTTGGGTTGTGGCGGCCTTCTTGCTGGCCGCCTCGCGACGACCCGCGGCAATCTTTTCCGCGGCCTGGGCGCTCCGCGCCTGCTGAGCCTGGGCCTTCCGGGTCTCCTTCGCGACCGGATCGAGGATGGTCGTGAGACGCGAGAACACGTCACTGACCTCACCCACGGCGTCGATTTCGGTGAGCTTGCCCTGTTCCTGGTAATACTCGATCAGCGGGCGGGTCTGGGCCTCATAGACCCGCAGGCGATTGGAAATGGTTTCCTCATTGTCATCGGCGCGATGATGCAGCGGACCGCCGCATTTGTCGCACTGCCCCTCGAGCCGGGGCGGCGAGGTATACACGTTGTACATCTGCCCGCAGATCTCGCAGGTCCGGCGACCGGTCAGCCGCTGCATCAGGACGTCGAAATCCACGTCCATCAGCACGGCCAGATCAAGCGGCTGCCCAAGCTGAAGCAGCATCTGGTCCAGGGCCTGCGCCTGGGGAATATTGCGCGGAAAGCCGTCCAGTACAAAGCCGTTCCGGGCATCCGGCTCGCGCAGTCGCTCGCGGATGATCCCCAGCACAATGTCATCCGACACCAACTGGCCCGCATCCATGGCGGCCTTTGCCTGGCGTCCGAGCTCGGTGCCGGCGGCCAGCGCGGCGCGCAAAAGGTCGCCGGTGGACACCTGCGGGATGCCATAGCGCTCCACGAGCTGCTTGGCCTGCGTTCCCTTGCCGGAGCCGGGCGCCCCCAGAAGTACGATTCTCATGGCTGTATTCCGTTGTTGGTTGCTGCAGATCGCGCCGCCATGCCCCCTTGGGCGGTGCGGGAAAAAATTCCGAACAAAGCTACCCTCAACCATTGGCCGCAGTCAACGAATCCCATGAATTCCGATCGGGTTTCGGCTATCCTTTGCGCGCCTGAGATTCGCCCATTCACGCCGGTTCTAGCCTGTTCAGGGCTGATCGGCACAGATGCACCAGCGAGGGACCCATGGCGCGCAAGAATGCCTTCTATGCCCAATCCGGCGGGGTGACCGCCGTTATCAACGCCTCCGCGGCCGGCGTCATCGAGACCTGCCGCAAGCACAAGGATCGGATCGGCAAGGTCTATGCGGGCCGGAACGGCATCATAGGCGCACTGACCGAGGATCTTATCGACACCTCGAAGGAATCCGTCTCTGCGATTCGTGGCCTGGTGCACACGCCCGGCGGGGCGTTCGGTTCCTGCCGCTTCAAGCTCAAGGGCTTCGACCAGAACCAGGCGGAATATGAACGCCTGATCGAAGTATTCCGCGCCCATGACATCGGCTATTTCTTCTACAACGGTGGCGGCGATTCGGCTGATACCTGCCTCAAGGTGTCACAACTGTCCGAAACCATGGGCTACCCCATCCAGGCGATCCACGTTCCAAAAACGGTGGACAACGATCTCCCGCTCACCGACTGCTGTCCGGGCTTTGGTTCGGTGGCCAAATACGTGGCGGTGTCCACGGCCGAAGCCGCACTGGATGTCGAGTCCATGGCCAAGACGTCGACCAAGGTTTTCATTCTCGAGGTCATGGGCCGGCATGCCGGCTGGATCGCTGCCGCCGGCGGCCTGGCCAGCTCGGGCGCCGCAGGCGAAGCGCCGCACATTATCCTGTTCCCGGAAGTGGCCTTCGATGCAGGGAAGTTTCTGGCCCGGGTGGATGAATCGGTCAAGAAATACGGCTATTGCGTCGTGGTAGCATCCGAGGGTGTGCGCGACGCCAAAGGCGGCTTCCTGGCCGATGCCGGTACGGTGGATGCGTTCGGTCACAAGCAGTTGGGCGGCGTGGCCCCCTACCTGGCGGAGCTGGTCAAAGGCGAACTCGGCTACAAGTACCACTGGGCCCTGGCCGACTACCTGCAGCGGTCTGCCCGGCATATCGCTTCCGAAACCGACCTCAAGCAGGCCTACGCGGTCGGCAAGTCGGCCGTGGAACTGGCCCTGAAGGGCAGGAATTCGGTCATGGTCACCATCGAGCGAACCTCCGACAAGCCGTATCGCTGGAAGCTGGGAGAAGCCCCCCTCAAGAAGGTGGCCAACCGGGAGAAATTCATGCCACGCTCCTTTATCACCCGCGACGGCTTCGGAATCACGACCAGGTGCCGCACCTATCTCCAGCCCCTCATCAAGGGCGAGGCCTACCCCCCCTACCAGAACGGCATGCCCAAGTACGTGAAAATGAAGAAGGTGGCGGTGAGAAAGAAACTCCCACCTTTCGAGTTGAAGAAGTGACCTGTCACCCCGCCTCTCGCGGGGCGTTTTTTTGCAGTCTGGCCAGCCTGTCCGGGCGGATCAGGCCACGCCGCGGAGAAGGGCAGCAGCGCTGCCGGCATGTGGCGCAACGCGGTAGCGGCGGATTTGCGTGCCATCCCGAAGGGACCGACGGTCGCGGCCCGTCGAAAGGGCCGAGGCGAGGCGCAGGTGGCGGCACCTCCCTATGCCGCCGGGGGCCGCCCCGAAGAGCTGCGCCCCGTGTTCAATTATGGGCTTCTTCCCCCACGGATAAATAGATGAGATGACCCAGTACCGCCCTCAGGAAGCGCGGCCTTCGAGTTTCTGCGCCAGTTGCACCTTGTTGCCGATTTTCAGCTTCCTGTATATGCGGTTGGCGTGATTGGTCACCGTGGACACGGCGATACCCAGTTCGCGCGCGGTCTGCTTGTAGGTGAGGCCGTTCGCCAGTTGCTCCGCCACGCGGCGTTCCGCCGGGGTGAGTCGATCCAGGCCATGTTGAGCAAGCACTTCCAGCAGGAACAGGTCTGTTTCCACCGGCTTGACCTCGACGCGGAATCCGCGGCCCACGAATTCGCCGCTTTCAGTCACGCCGGCGCGGACCGCCTCGGGCAGACGGGGCCCCTGCCAATCGGGCCATTCCGCGCGCAGGAGGTCCCCGAAAAGGCCGGTGCCCTGAAGGATCAGTCCCTGCCCGTTACAGAGCGCGTATCCGCAATCGTCACTGAGGCGACCGGCGCGGTGCTGGGCCAGCCGGAAAAACAGCGCCGTTCGGTAGGATTCCAGCAAATGGTGGCTCAACACCTCGGCATCGAACCGCTCGGCCG
>JASFQN010000244.1:0-3326 GCA_050115425.1 Gammaproteobacteria bacterium
GGAGGGGGTGCCCCAAACGAAGCTGCCTTGCTCAAACCCGGCGCACCCCTCTCTGTCTCTCCCCTCGCAAGCAAGGGGAGAGGACGCTCCTTCTGGCCTCGGGCGGCGAACGAAAGGCCCTCCCCCTTCCGGCAGGAGGGGGGAGACGAAGGGTGTGCTCCAAACAAAGCTGCCGTACTCAAACCCGGCGCACCCCTCTCTGTCTCTCCCCTCGCAAGCAAGGGGAGAGGACGTTCCTTGTGACCTCGGGAGTCGAACGAAAGGCCCTCCCCCTTCCGACAGGAGGGGGGAGACGGAGGGGGGTGCCACAAACGAAGCTGCCAACCTCGAATTCCGTCGCACTCCTTCAAGCCAGAACTTATCAACCACCCGCCACGCAAAAAAAGGCCGCACCGGAATCCGGCGCGGCCTTTTCAGGTTTGAGGGACCGCCGCTCAGAGCAGGTCGGCGACCGCCTCGCGCTCATGGCGCAGTTCCTTGTCGGTGGCGTCCAGGCGCTCCTGCGAGAAGCTGTCGACCTCGAGGCCCTGCACGATCTCGTAGTCGCCGCCCTTGCAGATCACCGGGTAGGAGAAGATCACGCCCGGCTCGATGCCGTAGGAGCCGTCCGCCGGGATCGCCATGGACACGATCTCGCCGTCCGAACCAAGCGCCCAACTGCGCATGTGGTCGATGGCCGCGGAGGCCGCGGAGGCCGCCGAGGAAGCGCCGCGCGCCTTGATGATCGCCGCGCCGCGCTGCTGCACGGTGGGGATGAAGGTCTCGCGGTACCAGTCCTGGTCCACCAGTTCGCTGGCGGGCTTGCCGTCCACCGTGCAATGGCTGATGTCGGGATACTGGGTGGAGCTGTGGTTGCCCCAGATGGTCATGCCCTTCACGTCGTTGACATGCTTGCCGGTCTTCTCGGCCAGCTGGGCCATGGCGCGGTTATGGTCGAGGCGGGTCATGGCAGTGAACTGGCGGGGATCGATATCCGGCGCGTGCGCGGAGGCGATCAGGGCATTGGTGTTGGCCGGGTTGCCCACCACCAGCACCTTGATGTTCTTCGAAGCGTGGTCGTTCATCGCCTTGCCCTGCGGGCCGAAGATCTTGCCATTGGCGGCCAGCAGGTCGCTGCGTTCCATGCCCGCGCCGCGCGGCTTGGCGCCCACCAGCAGGGCGTAGTCGGCATCCTTGAAGGCCACATTGGCGTCGTCGGTGGCAACCACGTCACCGAGCAGCGGGAAGGCGCAGTCCTTGAGTTCCATCACCACGCCCTTGAGGGCATCCAGCGCGGGGGTGATTTCAAGAAGCTGGAGGATGACGGGCTGATCCTTGCCCAGCATGTCGCCAGCGGCGATGCGGAAGGCCAGCGCGTAACCGATCTGACCGGCCGCGCCGGTGATGGTGACTCGAACCGGTGCTTTCATGTGACTGCTCCCAGATTGCTATTGGTTGTGTTCAGGGACGGCGCGCGGCAGGGCCGCCGAATGGGCGCGCATTTTAACACCGGCGCGCCCACCTCGCATTTGATCTGGGTCAGCGGGTGAGGGGAGTTCAGAAGCGCACGCGCAGGCCGACTGCACTGAAGTGCGAGCCGTACGCGGTGTAGTCCAGTTCCACGGCCTTGTAGCCCAGGCCCACGCCCCACGAGAAGTCGCGGCCCAGGTCGTCACCCGGTCCCTGTACGGTCAGCCGGTGCCAGTCCGCACCGGCCTTCACGCGCAGCCGGAAGGCACCGCTGTTCTGCCAGGTGAGGTACATGCTCGCCTGGGTGAAATTCCAGTCACGGGATGCAGCCCCCACCGTGCCGTTGTCCACCGTGGTGGCGGCGCCGGCTTCGAACCCCATGTGCCCGGTGTCGTGAATCCGGGCACCGCTGAAGATGCCCACACTGGTCGCCGGATCCGCGCCGGGTGCATCCCACGCGAGTCGAGCGGCGCTGACGCCGAACCAGGTATCCTCCGCGCCCGGCTCGGCGGCCTGCAGGGGTCGCGCCACCAGAAGCGCGAGTCCGGCCACAACGGGGATCAGGATGGTGCGCATGAAGGGTCTCCTTTCCGGCGGCTATTCCGAGTGTAGGCAACTGCGGCGGATGGAGAGGCCATCTCGCGCTGCGGAGCGGGCCGGGGAGACCGGGTCCGACGGGCGCCGGACCCGGTCGGACAATCAGAAGCGATAGGTCACGCCCAGCCAGTTGCTGTCCGGGTTGAACGGGCTGGCATCGTAGGTGGTGTATTCGATTTCCCACTGGTTGTTGATCACCAGCCCCACACCCAGCGAGGGGTCGAAGCTGCTGTCACTGCCGCCGCCGGACACGCTCGTGGTGTGGTAGGCGACACCGGCCTTGACCTTGAAGGCGAGCTGCTTCATGAAACTGTGCCGGTAGGCCGCGTAGCCACCGAGTTCGGTAAAGCGGTAGTCGGTGTTGCCCACGTTCGCCTTGGTGATCGAGGTGGTGAGGTCCGCTTCGGCGGCAAAACCTTCCATCACGTTGGGCAGCGGTGCGCCGACCAGACCGCCGATATTGATCGCGGAATCGGCGCCCGGCGCGTTGATGTCAATGAAGCCGGCCTTCACGCCGAAGTACGGTTTGCCGAATTCAAACGGCTCCTGGCTGGCGCTGCCCGCGGCCATCGCCGGGCCGGCAATGGTCAGCGTCAACAGTCCGATCAGACATCCGGTCATCTTGCGCATGGCAGTCGTCTCCTGGAGAGGTGATTGAAAAAACATTCTCGCCCGGTCGGCGGGCCACTGACGTTGATGATGCACGTGCCCGCGACTCGATGTTGCGATGCAGATCACAGCGTGGGTCATCCAAAATTCAATGAACTCAACAAGTTGTGTGAGGCAAGCGAGACCCGGCCGGTTCGTGTTCTAGTCGAACAGGTAACTCACGCTGACAAAGTTCATGTGCTTGTCCACCACCGTGATGCCCAGTTCGAGATCACCCTTGCCGACCGGAAAGCCCAGCGCCAGCCCGCCGCTCAACCCTGTATCGGTCGCATGGGCCCCGCCAATGCTTACGCGCTCATAGAGATAGCCCCCGCGTGCGCGCAAATACATCGTGCGTTCCCCCGGACCCAGATTGTGCTGAAGCGTGACATAGGCGCCCAGTGTGCGCACGCCGAAGTCGCCGCCGGCAATGTTGCCGTCATGCACGGTGTCGGTCACCTCGCCCTCGGCGCCCAGCCAGGGATGGTCGGTGAGTACGCCACCGTAGCGAATGCCTGCGTTCCAGGCCGGATCGGAGCCGGCAGCGTCGTAGTTGTCCACGATGCCGAAGCTGCCACCATAGTAGGTGTCGAATACCGGCGCATTGCCTTGCTTGGCGGAGCCATTGTCCG
>JASFQN010000245.1:0-3325 GCA_050115425.1 Gammaproteobacteria bacterium
TGCACCGATTACGGCAGAGCAACGCGTCGGCAAGAGTCACATTCAGCCAATAAAGGATGGGGTACGCTTCCTCTTGATAATCTTCAAAGTTGGCACATTATATTCACCGCTCAAGATTTTCTTTCCAGCGAGTTTTGCATTCTTCACAATGGGATTGGGCTACTACATATACACGTATATTTTTAGACATCAATTCACCAACATGGGCGCATTACTTTTCAGCGTCGCGGCAATCATTTTTCTTATCGGCCTAATTTCCGAGCAGATCACTGCCCTCATGTATAAGCGTTGAAGGCGCATATTCCATGATCTATTTGATCATTGGCACAAAAGCACAGTTCATCAAAATGGCGCCGGTAGCCAGGATACTTGACCAACGCCAGATTGCGTACTGCATTGTCGATCTTGGACAGCACGCAGCGATCACACGTCGCATACTAGACGATTTCGGTTTGAAACAGGATCCACTTCGGCTGCTTTCTCGTTCAACGAATGTCAGTTCATATGTTGAGGGAGCTGCTTGGCTGCTACGTCACTTCGCGCTCCTCGCTCGCCATAATCGCTTGCGCCAGCTCTTTCAACCTCAAGGCCAGGATTTTGCGCTGGTGCATGGAGATACCGCATCTACTCTGCTTGGACTTCTCTACGCAAGGCGTCTTGGAATACCAACAGGTCTGGTGGAAGCCGGTCTTAGCAGCGGTTCCTGGCGGTCGCCGTTCCCCGAGGAGATCATCCGGCGCACGGTACAGCGTTTCTCTGACGCTCTGTTCCCACCCGGTCGCAAGGAAACCGAGAACCTGATGGCCCGAAAATGTCGCGGAAAAATCGTCAATACTGGCTACAATACTGGTCGAGATGCACTAGAGATAGTTCAATCAGCGGCCAACCCCGTGGCAGGAACTACGACACGAGGCTTCGCTTTGTGCACTTTGCATCGACTCGAGACGATTGGTAGTGAAACGCGACTGCGGGCAGTGACCAACTACTTGACAGAACTCGCAGGGAGGCTGGGCCAATTACGTTTCGTGATGCACGAACCCACGTTGCGCGCATTGAAACGACACAACCTGCTTCAACGGCTGTCAAAAGCCGCCAATATCGAGATCAGCCAATTGCGATCGTACCCGGAGTTTATCGAGATCCTGCGAAGCGCCCGTTGGGTACTGACTGACGGCGGCTCGATACAGGAAGAGGCGAGCTATCTTGGCAAACCCTGCCTGATACTACGTGAGCGCACCGAACGCCCACATGGCGTCGGCACCACAGCCAAACTGGCATCCTTCAATGCTGCCACTGACGCGGCCTTCCTGCGGGCGGTGGAATGCGTAGAAGAAAGACCAACTTGCACGATGTCCGCCAGCACCATCATTGCCGACTATCTCTTCGAGCGTTCACAGGACTCGCGGCATTGAACGCGCGGATGCTCGCAATGCGTTTCGATATCGACACTATTCGCTGCATGCGCTTAGGTGTACCAGCACTTCTCACTCTGGCGCGTGAACTGGAGTGCTCTTTTACCTTTTTTGTCAATATGGGCCAGTCGGTGACTCGCACGCCATGGTCGAGAAAGACGCGTGGTAGCCAGCCAGTCACCAAATTGAGCGTGGGTGACAAACTAGGGCTGCGCGACCTGATAACCACCCTAGCTTTTAATCCGCGTGTCGGGGCCCGTAGCCCGCTCGTGCTTCGCCAAGCGCAATTCCAAGGCCACGAACTTGGACTCCACGGAGGATCAAATCACGGTCTCTGGCAACATCACGCCATGCATTGGGACAGGAGTCGTGTAGAAAAAGAGGTCACACAGGGGCTGATGCTCATGCGCAGAGCAGGCTTGAGTCGCCCTAGCGGATTTGCCTCGCCCGGATTCACTCAACCGCTAGAGCTGCATACGGTTCTGCGAAAACTTGAATTCGACTACGTTGCCGACGGTCATCTGCCTGGTGAAGGAGTCGTAGCTACTAGCAGTGACGGCTTATTGAAGGTCAACACGAATATCCTGGGCATGCCCGGCAATATTGGGTACCTGGAATGGTGCATGGCCAACGGCATGAACGAGGCACAGATGGTGACAGACTTCAGACAACAACTCTCCCGTCACCAACATGCTGTGATGTATGATCACCCCGTTGTGGCCGGCGGGCCCGGTCTCAAAAAAGTCAGGTTACTCGTGCATGAAGCAAGGCGTATGGGATGGAAAATCGTCACGCTGCAACAGATGCTAGCGAACACGGTTCGGAACGAGAATTGATGATCGTGCGCCAGCTATCGCGGCGGCTACCCCTTGCCATCGCGCTCGTATTTTTCGCCGTGGGGGTTACGATTTCGGCCCACTCACTAACGGGACAGATCGCCGGAACCGATTTTGGCATTCTGGCTATGACCTTCGTAGTGACGGTTCCAATTACGCTCACCCTGACACCCTTAAGATTCCGCTTGATTTCTGCCGAAGTGGGAACTCCCATACCGATCATTCAGTGCCTCTATATTGTGATTGTTGCCACAGCCGCCAATTTCCTTCCCATTCCCGGAGGGTTTCTCGTTAGAGTCAACGCATTGCGCAGACATGGCGTGCGCCGAAGCCTTTACGTCAACGTTCTCGCAACCCTCGTCTGGTTCACGGTAAGTTCCGCCTTCGCATGGCTTGCTTCCAGCCGTGTTGATTCTAGATATCTGGAGATCCTGTTCTCAATCACCACGCTCGGAGGTCTGCTGATTACGACTGCCGGATGGTATTGGCGGGGACACCGATGGCCAAGGCTGCCTACGCTCTTTCTGATTCAAGCTGCCATCAGTCTGGTAGACATTGTCCGACTGTGGCTCATAGGTCATGCGATTCAGGTAAGCTTGGGTCTTGATGCAGCCGCCATAATCGGTTTTTCAGGAGTCGTTGGAACCATGTCCGGTCTATTGCCGGCGGGCATTGGCATCACGGAATCAATCGGGGCCGGTCTCGCGACAACAATCGGGATCGGCGCCTCTGCAGGATTTCTGTTAACCGCCATCAACCGGATCCTTCTCTGGGGAGGTATCACTCCGTTGGCGATAGTACTGCTGCGACACCCGGGCATGGTAGCGCCAAGCCATGAGTAACGACCGGGAAATTCGCCCTATCGGGCCAGCTGACGAATCAGCCTGGTCAGCGTTCGTGAAGACAAATTCGCGGGCTACCGTCTATCACACACTCGCGTGGCGAGATCTAACTGTTGCAGAATACGGTTTTCGCCCTGTTTACGTCGCTAGTTGGAGCAACGCTGAACTGACAGGAATCCTCCCGTTGTTCCAAATCTCGAATCTGACCGGGCGAAAGCTATGCTCATTACCTGGT
>JASFQN010000246.1:0-3310 GCA_050115425.1 Gammaproteobacteria bacterium
GCCTGCTGGTCCGATGCCAGGTTCTGGATCATGGCTTTCGCGTCCGGATGACGGGTTTCCTCGTCGACGACACTGAGCTTCGCGAATGCCGAATAGCTGCCTGGCGCAGGGGCATCCAGCGCCCGGATGCGCTCGGCTATCTCATCAACCGCAGTCGCCAGTTCCGTGTACTGCGTTTCGAACAGCGTGTGCAGCGTGGTGAACATTGGACCGGTGACATTCCAGTGATAATTGTGCGTCTTGAGGTAGAGCGTATAGCTGCTGGCGAGCAGCGTGGAAAGGCCGTCCACAACGGCTTGTCCTGACTTGTTCATCTTGGGTCCTCCTTTGGCCCGGGCCTTCTGCATCGCGTCATGCGCTCCGCCCAGAAAGCTTAGCAGCGGCCAGTCCCGAAGACCGCGCCAATCGCGTTCCGGCCCGCCCGAAGATTGACCGGAATCAGTTCGCAGCCATTTAGCCGGGCGGAATGCGACCACAAGGCAATATTCGAACCGCGCGAAGCGTTCATCGGCACGACGATCCCTGCCAGGCAGGCGGGATGCCGCTGCAAGATCCTATTTCGCGAGAGGTACCGTAACCAGGAAAGTCAGCGAGCTCACAAGAATGATCACCGGACCGGCCGGAAGTCCCGTGACCCGGGCGATGACCATCCCAAAAAGGGCGGAACCCACGCCGATCGCCGTGGCACCAAGCCTGTATTGCCCGAGGTTTCTGCTGATATTGCGTGCCGCGGCGGGAGGGATCGCGACCAACGCTGCGGTAAGCAACCCACCCACCATCTTGACGCCCAGCGCAACGATGACCGCGATCAGAAACAGATACAGCAAATTGTAATGCCGGATAGCGATCCCCTCGGCCGCCGCAAGCTCCTCCGAGATGTTGCCGAGGACCAGCTTCGGATAAATCCAGGCGAGAACCAGCACAATAGTGACCGAGGCGACCACGGACAGCACCGTACCCGGCAGATTGGCCCTGGAAATGTCACCGACCAGGGCGGTTTCGGCCTGGTCGATGGGCAGAAAAAGAAACGCGATTGCCACACCGGAGGCAAACACCAAAGCTGTCAGGGCCTCCATCGGCAGTCTCGTCCGCAACTCCAGAAGCCAGATCACGACGACCCCCAGAATCACGAAGGGGAATGCACCAATCGAGACATCAATGCCCCAGATCAGCGCCAGCGCGATACCCGGCAAGGTCAGGTGCCCCAGCGGTCCGGCAACGAGCGCCATTCGGCGGCTGAGCATAAGTGTGCCCAGGTATCCCGCAGCCCCGCCGATAAACACGCCTGAAACAAGGCTCAGATAGAATCCATCCATCCGTGGCTACCCGTGCTTGTGCGCATAGAATTTCACCTCACGTCCGTAGAGGCGGCGGAGGTTGTCCGGGGTGAGCGCTTCGAGCGGCGGCCCCATGCAGACCAGTTTCCTGTTCAGGCAAAGCACGATCGAGGACAGTCTGTGGACCACGGCCAGATCGTGCGTCACGATCAACATGGTCAGGTTGCGCTCGCGCTGGAGTCGGCCAAGCAGAGCATAGACGGTCTCCTCCCCGCCTACATCAATGCCGGTTGTCGGTTCGTCGAACAGGAGCACATCAGGGTTCCTGGACAGGGCCCAGGCAATGAGAATCCGCTGGAACTGACCCGAGGAAAGGTCGCCGATCCGCCGCCGGACAATCTCCGCCCCCAGGCCGACAGCCTGCAACATCTCTTCGGCGTCCGCCTCGGCAACTCGCCTGAGCGCGAAGAAGTCCGCGACGCTGAGGGGAATATTCCTGATGTAGGGCAGTCGCTGAGGCACATAGCCGATCCGGACTCCCTTCTTCCAGGTAATTGTCCCTTCGTGTCGCAGGGTTCCGAGAAGCGTCCGAAGGAGCACAGTCTTGCCCGCGCCATTCGGACCCAGAATGGTCAGAACCTGGCCCCGCCCCACGGTGAACGACAGGTCGGAGAGGACGCGTTCGCCCTCCAGTTCCACACTCAGGCTCAAGACCCTGAGCACCCATTCGTCCCTGTATTCCATTGGCGTTTGAGAATTCCTGAAGCCCGGGATACCTCCTCATTGAGCCTAGCACTTTCCGGATACAGGCAGCTGGGCCGGCCGCACGGTCTGCAGCCTACCCAGGCCCTGAAATGCAATCTTCGTGGTCACCGGTGGAACGCTGATGTCGCCACAAGCCGACCCAACCCAGGTAAATGGCCGGGAATCCGCAGAGCGGGGCACCGGAATACCGGTGGCCATGCTTTCTGTCCCCATGGTCCATTGATGCTCCAGCGCCAATGGTCCGCCTGCCTGGCAGGTGAGCCTACCGGCCGCCATCGGCCATCGCCGCCTGACGGAGCTGGCTGAAAATTCCGAGCCGGTCCGCGATCTGCCAGTGGCCGCTTATCCTGTCACCGTCGAAATAATAGACGGTCGCTCCGGACATACGGAGCGGATGGCCGGTCGCCGGGAAACCGGCGATCTCGCCCAGGTGGGTGCCCTGCCACGTCCAGGTGATGGCGACACTGGCTTCGTTTTCGAAAATCTCCTGCAGGCGAAATGTCTGGTCCGGTACCGGCGCACGGGATTGCCTGACCCGACGCCTGAAGCCTTCGAGGTCCAGCGTCTTGCCTTCCCACGGATCACCCGGATCATGGTGAACCGTATATCTGGGCGCAAGATAGTCGGACGCCGCCTCCAGGTCGCCTTCGTTCCAGATTCTCTGGATGAACTCTTTCAGCAATTGCGTTTTCATGGCCCCCCCTGATGTCAGTGCCTGTTGCGCGTGATGGAGTGCGATCCGGCAGCCGCTCCATCCGCCAGAATGAATTGCGCCGTCCTCCAACGGCTTCGCCCATGCATCATGTCAACAGGCCGACAATACGGGTCAGGTTCTCGAATTGTTTGCTGTTGAGGGGCGCCAGACATTCCTTTGCCGCGTGTTCAAAAGACACCTCGGCCTCCCGCAATACCCTTTCCCCCACATCGCTCAGGGCAACGAGGCTGGCCCGCGCATCACGGGCGGCCGCTTGCTTGCTCACCAGGCCGATCTTCTCCATTGGATTGAGCAGGCGCGTGACGCCGGATGCACTCAGACCGATTTCGGTGGCCAGATCCACGCGCCGCATCCGCTTGTCCGGAGCGCGCCGCAACTGGCGCAGCACGAGGTATTCAGTAACGCTGATTCCATGGGCGGAAAGCGCCCGGCTCAACTGCTTCTGGATCGTTGCATGCAGGTTGGTGAGCTGGATGACAAGCTCATTTTCAGGGGATTCGGCCATTCGGAATACCTTTGCAGACTGCTTGATCCGTCAAGTATTCCGCAATTT
>JASFQN010000247.1:0-3299 GCA_050115425.1 Gammaproteobacteria bacterium
GGTGAACGAAAGGCCCTCCCCCTTCCGGCAGGAGGGCGGGAGACGGAGGGGGGTGCCGGGTGCCCCGTCGCCCGACAAAAAAGCCCCCGACCGTCCGGCCGGGGGCTTGTTCGCGGCCCGGAACCGGCGCGGAGGTTACCGCGTGGCGGAATCCTTGCCGTTGTCGTCCGTGCTTTCCTGTTTCTTCGTGTCCTGGTTCATGTTGTCCTGCGGCGCCTCGGCGGCACCGGGGACTTTTTCTTCCGACTCGGCCTGGTGCAGGCGGGCATTGACGGTCTTGACGTCTTCCCCACCCAGAATGCCGGCGGCCTGCTTCAGCTTGAGCGTGTTGACCAGGTAGTCGTAGCGGCTGCGGGCGTAGTCGGTGCGCGCGCGCAGCAGGTTGTTGCGGGCCTGCAGCACGTCCACCGTGGTGCGGGTGCCCACTTCAAAGCCCGCCTGGGTGGCCTTCAGTGCCGTTTCGCTGGACTGCAGGGCCTGCTTCAGCGCTTCCACGCGCGAGATTTCCGCAATCACGCCCAGGTAGGCGTCACGCGCGTCCCGCTCGGTGCTGCGCGCCACCTGCTTCTGCTTTTCCTCGGCCGCGGTGCGGTCGTGGATGGCCTGGGTCACCTGCGAGGAGGTGCGTCCGCCACTGAACAGGGGCACGGTCAGGCTGAGCGAGACCTGGGTATTGTCGTAAGTGCTGGTCTGCGAGGGCTGGCTGTTGCCTTCCACCGTGTACTGGTCGGTGGAGTCGTTCTTGCCCCGGCTGGCCTGCAGATCGAGCGTGGGCAGGTGCCCGGCGCGGCGCTCGTCCACGATGGCGTTGTTCACCTGCACCTGCATGCGCGCGGCGAGCAGGCTGGGGTTTTGCTGCATGGCCGTGTCCACCCACTTGTCCGGAGATTCCGGGTCCGGCTTGACCAGCGGCAGCGGGCCGGTGGGGGCGTCCAGCTTGTCGATATAGGTGCCGGTGATCTCGCGCAGGCTTTCGCGGGCCACGCGCAACTGGCGCTCGGCGTCGATCTTGTCGGCGCGGGCGCGGTCGTAGGCGGCCTGGGACTCCTGAACGTCGGTCACCGCGATCAGCCCCACTTCATAGCGCTTCTTGGTCTGTTCGAGCTGGCGTTCCAGGGCTTCCAGGTTGGCCTCGTTGGCGGCCAGGTTGTCCTCGGCGGCGAGCACGTTGAAGTAGGCCGTGGCCACGCGCACGACGAGGTCCTGCTGGGCGGCTTCGTAGTTGGCCTCCGCCTGCGCCACCTGGTAGTCCGCCTGGTCCATCTGTTTCCAGTAGGCCCAGTTGAACAGGCTCTCGCTGAGATTCAGCGAGTAGTCCGTGCTGGTGGAGGTGCTGCGGAAGTTGATCGGCTGGAAGGCGCCGTTGAAGAACTGCGGACGCGTGCCGTCGGTCGTGCTCCTGCCCCGGCTGGCCTGCAGGTTGAGCTGCGGCAGCAGGTTGGCCAGCGCCTGCGGCTGGGCCTCCTCGGCGGAGAGCTTGTTGGCCTCGGCCTGTTTGATCTGCGGGTCGTTCTGCAGCGCCAGCTGGTAGACGTCGATCAGATCTTCGGCGTGCGAGGGCGCCGGCAGCAGCCCCAGAGTGGCAATTCCGGCGATGAGCAAGGCTGTTATACGCATGAGCTTCTGTCCCTGAGAGAACCAGTGTATTAGTTAACTATATCACCACAACATCGATATGCAACATCTTTTCGGTTCGATGCGCGTGTGGGTCAATAGGTTGGGACGCCCGGGTCCACGTCCTGCGACCAGGCATCAATGCCCCCTGTCAGGTTAATGACATCGGAAAAACCGTTGCGTTCGAGGAAGTCCGCAACCTGCAGGCTGCGATTGCCGTGATGGCACAGAACCACCACCGTGGCATCGGTGGGCACTTCGTCCAGGCGGCGCGGGAGCTGGGTCATGGGGATACACACCGCCGGCGACAGGGCGGCGAGCTCGATTTCCCAGGGCTCGCGCACGTCCAGCACCAGCGGTGGCGCGCCGGTTTCAAGCGCCTGCTTCAGTTCGGCTGGCGTCCAGTGCCTCACTTACCCCCCGGAGCGTGCCGGCTCAGAATTCAAAATGAACCGGATTGTAGGCGTGGAGAAGGCTCGGAATCGCGGTCTCGAACAGGCTTTCCGTAGTCCATTCGTCATCACCCGTGCGCGTGATCAGCAGGGCTTCCATGGCCGGCTCCTTGCCGACCACGACGAACAGGCGGCCGCCGGGATTGAGTTTTTCCTTGAAGCTGTCGTGCAGCACCGGCATGGACCCGGTGACCGCGATTGCGTCGAAGTGACCGTCCGCCCAGTCCAGGCGGCTCGAATCCTGGCCATCCACGGTCACGTTGGTCACGCCCGCGGCCTTGATCGCGGCCTCGGCCGGTGCCAGGAAATCCTCGAAAATATCCACGCTGAACACTTCGCCCGCCAGGCTGCCCAGAC
Organism: Gammaproteobacteria bacterium; assembly: GCA_050115425.1. Taxonomy (GTDB): domain Bacteria; phylum Pseudomonadota; class Gammaproteobacteria; order Natronospirales; family JASFQN01; genus JASFQN01. The sequence continues at coordinate 2,424 of JASFQN010000247.1, forward strand.
AGGCGGCCAGGTAACCGCTGCCGGTGCCCACTTCCAGCACCCGGTCGGTGGGCTGGATGGCCAGCGCCTGCAGGCAACGGCCTTCCAGGCGCGGCGAGAACATCACCTGATCGTGGCCCAGTGGCACGTTGGTATCCGCGAAGGCCAGCTTGCGGTAGGCCTCGGGTACGAAGTCCTCGCGTGGCAGATCGGTCATCACGCGCAGCACGTGGGGATCCAGCACCTCCCAGGTACGAATCTGGTGTTCGACCATGTAGGCGCGGGCCTGTTCGAGAGTGGTTTCGGGCATGGTTCCGGCGCTTGAAAAAGGTTGGGAAATCGGTCAGGAAGGTTAAGCCGTTTGGCCCTTCAAGGCAAGCGCGAACCCTTGAAAACAGGCAGTCCACGGTTCAAAGTAGACACTTTTCCAGGGGTGCCCCGGCAAGGGGCTGAGACACCGATGTGCCCGCGCCGCGGGCGGCGCGGTGACCCTTAGAACCTGATCCGGGTGATACCGGCGTAGGGAGTGGAAAGCAGGAGCGGTGCCGTCAGTGTGCCGTTCCCCCGGCAGATGGCCTGCCCGGCCCTGCACCGCTTCCTCTGCCGCCGATTCCCGGCACCCCGCACAGGGAACAGACAGAGGTCCGACCATGAGCGCGATTCCCGAAGATTTCCAGAAACGCACGCACAAGCTGACCGACGAGGTCACCCGCCCCATCACCGGGTCCCGGCGCATCTATGTGCAGGGCAGCCGGCCCGACATCCGCGTGCCCATGCGCGAGGTCGTCCAGTCCGACACGCCGGTGATGTTCGGCGCCGAGAAGAACCCGGCACTCACCGTGTACGACACCTCCGGCCCCTATACCGATCCGGATGTGAGCATTGATCTGCTCAAGG
>JASFQN010000248.1:0-3263 GCA_050115425.1 Gammaproteobacteria bacterium
AAATTGACAGACCAGCCGTCAAGCAAGGCGGCCCTCCAGGTCGACATCAAGATTCGCAGAGATCTAAGGCATCTCACCGGCGGGACGGAATTCGAATTGTTTGAGCATCGGGAAGCGGGTGTCCGAAGGATGGGCGCCAAGAGAGGAATTGCATGGCTGTAGATGACAGACAGATTACCAAGCAGAAGGGTCGTATCTACCATATCGGCCTGGAGAAACGTGAAATTCTTGTCATCCGAAGTCTGTTCCGACTTGCGCCCCAGCTCAATGACCGCTTCGTATTCGGCGAGCCCACGGACGATGACGCCGCCGACATCCTGTTTGTGAATGGTGACGATACAAAGTCACTGAAGGAGCTGGATGCCCTGCGCAAGAAACGCGTAGAACTCATACCGATACTGGTCGTCTCCCACGACAGGGAAATTCCGGATTTGCGAACGATCAAGAAACCGCTCGCCTTCAAGAAGTTCATGGAAATTCTCGACCTCATTACCTCGGCAGAATCGGAGGTCAAGATCAATTCCGATACGGGGGGAGCCAGGCACGCGCGGATTCTGGTGGTCGATGACAGCTTTCCGGCGCGTCAGTACATGAAATTCAAGCTCGAGGAACTCAGCAGGGACTCCATGAGCCTGACGGTCGATTTCGCGGACACCGGCGAATCGGGTATCGCCTCGGTCGAAGCCAATGACTACGACCTCATCTTTCTCGATGTCGTGCTGCCGTCCATGGATGGTTATGAGGTATGCCGCCGCATGCGTCAGCTCTCACGGACCCCGATCGTCATGCTGACCGGCCAGAAGGCGGCCATTGACAAGATGCGGGCCAAGCTCGCCGGCTGCGACGAATACCTGACCAAGCCGCCCCCGGACAGTGACCTGAAGCGCATTTTCGAGAACCTGGTCAATACGTTGCAAGCATCCGTAGCGTAATTGGCCCGACCTGGTGCCGAGACAACCCGGCAAAGGTGAACGACTCAACCTGAGTGACAGGAGTGAACGACATGGCATTTCTACGCAATCTTCGATTGAGCACGCGAATCTACCTGCAGCAGGGCTTTGTGCTGCTCGCGCTCGTGGGCATCGCCTACTATGCCATCAGCCGTACCATGATCGTGGATGGCGACCTGAATGCCATCACGAAGTTCGACGTGCCGGTCACGGAGGCGATTGCCAATGCCTCGCAATATCGGCTGCGCCAGGGCGAGGAGTTCTACAAGATCGCACAATACGGTCCGTTGATTGACACGGATCCGGCGGCCAGGGCGTCGTTCAGGCAGGCTGCCGAGAAGGCAAAGACCTTTGCCGCATCGGTTGACGAGGAAATCAAGAATTCAGTAGAAGCGCTGCGCCAGGCCAAACAATTCTACGCAGGAACGAATGCCGAAGACGATATCGATCAGTTGACGTCCAAAGTCGGAGAGTTTCGGGATCGTCAAGCCAAGTTCGAAGACGACCTGAGCCAGCTGGTCGCGGCATTCGACAGCGGTAACGTGGGGCAGGCAACCAGCCTTGCCCAGGACATTGAGTCTCGGCAGACAGAGGCCAATAACTGGCTGCGGGGGCTGGAGCATCTCCAGCATCAGTCACTGAATCTGCCTGTCGACGATGCGAGAACCTATACGACTAATCTCTCCAACAGCATGTTGTGGATCGGCATCGTTGTCGTGGTCCTCGGCATCGCCATGACGCTCTTGACGGGAATGACCCTCACGCTGTTGCGCAAATCGATGGCCAAGATCGGCAACTCGGTGCAGCAGACCGCCTCGGCATCGACCCAGAGCAGCAACGCCATCAGTCTTGTGGCGGACGGCGCAAAGCAACAGTCCGAATCCATTGCCCAGGCAGTAACGGCCGTCAACCAGTCTGTCGAAGTTCTTTCCCATGTTTCGCGTAATGCCGAAGACGCGACGCGCCTGAGCAATGACGCTGCGGTGACCGTCAAGGACGGGCGCTCACAAATGGGCGACATGGTGGCGGTCGTCAATCGAATCGTTGACAACAGCGCACGCATCAACAAGATCACGGACCTGATCAACAATATTGCCAACCAGACCAATATGCTGTCACTCAACGCGGCGATCGAAGCAGCGCGCGCCGGCGAGCATGGCAAGGGTTTCGCCGTGGTGGCGGATCAGGTTCGCAAGCTGGCGGAAAACTCCCGAAACTCGGTCCAGGAGATCGTGGATCTCATTACGCAGGCCAGTGAGGACGCGGACGCGGCAGTCAATGTGGCCGGAAGGGTCAACGAGGAAATGGGCAAGATAGAGGAAGCCGCGGACAGCATCGAGAAAATGATGCAGAACATCGCCACATCGATGGAAGAGCAGGTGGCTACAACCGAAGAGCTCCAGCACAACATGAACACCCTCAAGGGAATCGGCGAATCCAACGCCAACGCGGCGGAAGAGATCACCCAGACGGTGCTGGAGCTTTCCAGAAACGCGGATGAAACCAATACAGAGGTCAGCCGGTTCAATATATAAAAGCGATTTCTCGACCAGCCGATCGAGGAATCCTGACGAATGGCGAACCCATCGGAAATTGCCGACCTGCTTGGTGGCCTGAAGCCGAAAGAACACGGTCAGACCGCGAGCGCAAGCAGCACGGTCTCCGCTGCCGGGCAGCCGTTGGATCAGACCATCGCCGGGCTTGTCCGTGTGCTGCAGGAGCACGCTGGATTCCGAGCGACTGATCAGCAGCAGCGGAAACTGCAGCACATTTTCCGCCGCTCGCGCCCGTCGGAGGTACGGGATCTGGTCGCGCGAATTGCCGGCAATCCGTTCAGTGACGAACTGGCGGCGCTCGTGGAGGATCTGACCAATCATGAGACGTATTTCTTTCGCGATCGACCCCAGTTGGATGTCGTCTCGGCCGAACTCCTCCCCGCGATCATCCGGGAAAAAATTGCGCAGGGCGAACGACGCATACGAGTCTGGTCGGCGGCCTGCGCAACCGGGGAGGAAGCCTACACGCTCGCCATGCTGCTTGTTCAGGCGCTGCTCGATGCAGGAATCGCTCACGAGTCCGCCGGCGGGGAAATCTGGGTGCCGCCGGAGTGGACCCTCGAAGTGCTGGGCACGGACATTTCGAGGCAGGCCGTTCGCATTGCAAGGGAGGCTTCGTATCAGATCGACGGCATGCGTTCGTTCCGACAGTTCCCGGTCGAATTTCTCCGCTTCTTCAAGCCGCCACGGGATGCCTATCCCGTCGTGCAACGGCCGGGAGAGCTGCCCAGGTACCGGGTTGTGGGAGACGCACTAC
>JASFQN010000249.1:0-3244 GCA_050115425.1 Gammaproteobacteria bacterium
AGCGTAAACAGGGACAGGTATCGCTTGGTCATGGTCCATCCTCCATACTGAACGCCGCTTAGAGTACGATTGATTTTTAAACAAGCGCAAGGTCGGAGTCGCGATGCCCCGGCAGGCAAATTCCCGTCGGATGCCCCGTTTCCGTCCAGACGCTTGGCGTTGCAAATGAACCCAATATGGCAATAACCATGACAGGCTCCCGCGCCGGACGCAATCAGTTTCGCCTCATCGGTGGCCGCCACAGGGGCCGTCGTCTGCCCTTTCCGGACGTGCCCGGCATCCGTCCGTCGCCCGATCGCGTGCGGGAAACGCTGTTCAACTGGCTTGCGCCGGTGATCGTCGGGGCACGATGTCTGGACCTTTTCGCGGGCAGCGGAGCGCTGGGTCTCGAAGCCCTTTCCCGCGGCGCCGAATCGGTCGTGTTCGTGGATCGTGAGCGTCGCGCGGTTCAGGCCATACGCGAGCATCTGGCGGTGCTCGGTGTCGAGGGTTCGGAAGCAGTGGAGCGTGACGTCAGGGCCTGGTTGACAGGTCCCGGCGAGCCATTTGATATCGTGTTTGCGGACCCGCCCTATGCCGGTGATCTGTTGCCGGCAGTGACCGAAGCGCTTGAGGCCGGCGGCTGGCTGGCCCCTGGAGCGCAAATCTATCTCGAAGCACGCGCGGGCCGACCGCCCGGGCCGCTGCCGGCCGGCTGGCAACTGGCCCGCAGCAAGAAAGCCGGGCAGGTGGGTTATCATCTGGCTGTCCGCGACGAGTCGCAGTCGCGGGTCTGACTCGCTAACATGCTGGCTACGCCAGCCACCGCCGGGAGAACAACGCATGTCGGTCAGCGCCCTGTACCCGGGTACGTTCGATCCGATCACCAATGGACACACGGACCTTGTGCGCCGCGCCGCGGAGCTTTTCGAGCGCATCGTGATCGCAGTTGCCGCGAATCCGGGGAAGTCGCCGGCATTCACGCTCGAACAGCGTGTGGAGTTCGCCAGAACCGCGCTTGCCGACCTCGACAACGTCGATGTCCGGCCATTCTCGGGATTGACGGTGGAATTTGCGCGCAACGAGAATGTCGGTGTCATCCTGCGCGGCTTGCGCGCGGTATCCGATTTTGAATTTGAATTTCAGCTCGCGGCGATGAACCGGCACCTTGATCCGGAAGTCGAAACCATGTTTTTGACGCCGTCGGAGCAATACACCTTCATTTCCTCAAGCCTGGTCCGCGAAATCGCCTCGCTTGGCGGAGATGTCTCGGAGTTCGTTCACCCGGAAGTGGAAGCGGCGCTCAAGCGTCTGTTGCGCTAGCTGCGTCCCGGGCCGTCTGGCCCACCGGCCCGGGTGCCGGAGACTCTGGCCCATTGTCACTGCTGAGAGGTGAGGTATGCGCCTGCGATACCTGGTCCTGGTTCTTGCCTTCATTCTGCCTGCCGCGTTACCGGCGGCGCCCAAACCGACGCATCCGCCCGAGGCCGCCGTTGCCAGTGCCCATCCGCTGGCCAGCAAGGCGGGCATGGAGATTCTGAGGGAGGGCGGCAATGCCTTCGATGCCGCCGTGGCCGTGAGTGCTGCGCTGGGCGTGGTCGAGCCCTACAGTTCGGGAATTGGCGGTGGCGGGTTCTGGCTGCTGCACCAGGTGGATGGGCACGATGTCATGGTGGATGGGCGCGAATACGCGCCAGGGGCCGCCACCGCGGATATGTACCTGGACGCCGATGGCAATCCCCAATTGCGGGCTTCCAAGGATGGCCCGCGCGCGGCGGCCATTCCCGGCGAACCGGCGGCACTCGCATGGATCGCCAGCCATTACGGCAAGCTGCCGCTGGCGAAATCGCTGGCACCGGCTATTCGCCTGGCGCGCGACGGCTTTCCGGCCGACAAGCGCCTCATCGAGGCCATTCGCGCAAAGGAGAGTCTGCTCAAGCGCTGGCCGGCGGCCGGCAAGGTATTTCTTGACCATGGCGAGGTACCCACGGAAGGCTGGATCGTGCATCGCCCGGATCTCGCGCGCACCCTGGAAATATTGGCAAAACAGGGTCGCGACGGCTTCTACCGGGGGCCGCTGGCGCGCAAGCTCGTGGCCGGCGTCCGCGCCGCCGGAGGGATCTGGACCCGTGAGGATCTGGCCGATTACAGGGTCGTCGAGCGCACCCCCCTGGAGGGGCAGTACAAGGACATCCATATTGTTTCCGCTCCGCCGCCATCATCCGGCGGTGTCGGCCTCATCGACATGCTGCACATCCTGAATGGCTACGATCTCGACAGCCTGGATGCCGTCACCCGCGACCATCTGATCATCGAGGCGATGCGCCGCGCCTATCGCGACCGCGCGGACTATCTTGGCGACCCGGCGTTCGTGAAGATGCCGATCGCCATGCTCACCAGCCCGTTCTACGCGGCGGGCCAGCGCACGTCCATCCGCCTGGACCGGGCCACCCGCAGCGACGAACTGGCGCCGGTGCTGCCCAGTCAGGAAGGCCACCACACCACCCATTTTTCCATCCTCGACAGGGACGGCAACCGCGTGGCGACGACCAAGACCATCAACTTCTGGTTCGGGTCGGGTTTCATGGTGCCGGGCACCGGCGTACTGCTCAACAACGAGATGGATGATTTCTCGATGAAGCCCGGCGTGCCCAACGGTTTCGGACTGATCGGCAATCAGGCCAACGCCATCGCCCCGCACAAGCGGCCGCTCTCGAGCATGACGCCGACCTTTCTGGACAGTCCGCGCGGCATCGCCATTCTTGGCACGCCGGGCGGCAGCCGCATCATCAGCATGGTGCTGCTGGGTACGCTCACCTGGGCCGACGGCGGCGACGCCAGAGCCATCGTTTCCCGGCCGCGGTTCCACCATCAGTACATTCCCGACGAGGTGCAGTACGAGCCCGGCTGCTTCAGCGACAAGGAGATCGCCGGGCTCAAGGCGCTGGGCCACCACCTCAAGGCATTGACGCGCCACTACGGCAACATGCAGGCGGTCACCTGGGACTATGGCAGTGGGGAAGTGAAGGCGGCATCGGATCCGCGCGGCATCGGGGCGCCCAACATCTACTGAAGGGGGCGATTCCTGGCGGGCATTTCTGCCAGCAATGTGGCCCGGATGCCTTGCTGGCGACAGGCGGGCCGCATTCGGGAACCGCCCTTGATGCAGCGCGGCAGGCGCCACCGGCGCTGGACTTGCGCGCTGCGGCACACGGGGCCCAGTCCATTGCCCGCCGCACCTGGACCCGCGCCAGTCTGTTCCGGT
>JASFQN010000250.1:0-3202 GCA_050115425.1 Gammaproteobacteria bacterium
GATCCGTCGGCCGGCTAGCGGCCGAGCGGCCGGGTTTCAGGCGGCGGAAACGCCGTCGCCAAGGCGGCTGAGCAGGTGGGGCTTGAGGTCCTCGGCGACGCGGGCGACCTCACCGGGGCCACCCAGTTCGGAGACCTGGGTAACCTCCAGTCCGGCATAGCCGCAGGGATTGATTCGCTGGAAGGGTTCAAGATCCATCCCCACGTTGAAGGCAAGGCCGTGATAGCTGCAACCGCGTCGTACGCGCAATCCCAGAGATGCAATCTTGCGACCTTCCACGTACACCCCTGGTGCATCCCGCCTCGCCAGCGCCTCGATGCCGTAGCCGGCCAGTGTATCGATGACCGCCTGTTCCAGTGCCATGACCAGTTGCCGGACACCCAGCCGACGCCGCTTGAGATCGAGCAACGGGTACACAACCAGTTGTCCCGGGCCGTGGTAGGTGACCTGACCGCCGCGATCGATGTCGATGACGGGAATATCGCCGGCGGCCAGCACATGTTCGCGTTTGCCATTCAGGCCGAGCGTGAATACCGGCGGATGCTCCAGGAGCCAGATTTCGTCAGCGGTTTCCGGAGTGCGTTGGGCGGTAAATGCCTGCATCCGTCGCCAGACCGGCTCGTAGTCGCAGCGGCCAAGGTCCTGAAACACGAGCTGTTCCGTGGTCGGTGCCGTCATAAGGCCATCAGGATTTCTTCGGCCGCGCTGAACTCGCGGTAAAGCGTGTCCAATTGCTCGCGACTCTGTGCCGTAAGCGTGACGGTGATGGACAAATAGCGCCCCGCGCGGCTGGCCCGTTCTTCAAGCGTCACCTCGGCCGAAGCGTCAAGATTGCGTTCGAGAATCTCGTTCACACGCTCGCGCAGGGCGTCCGAGGCCTCACCCATTACCTTGATGGGGAAGCGGCAGGGAAACTCAAGCAGGCTTTCGTCGCCTTGGCTCACGCCGTGGCCGCTCCGGTATCGAGACGGGCCTTGTAGTCCTGAATCAGCGCATCGACCTGCCGCCATACCGGTCCGGGCCGGCCGTTCCCGACGGGGCGTCCATCCAGGCGGGTCACTGCGACCACCTCGCGCGTGGAACTCGCCAGCCAGATTTCGTCCGCGTCTTGCAGCCATTCGCGGGGCAGGGCCTGCTCACGTGTCGGAATGCCGGCTTCGCGCGTCAGTTCGAGTATCACGTCGCGGGTAATGCCGGGCAACAGCTGATTTCCGGGCGGCGGGGTATGCACGATACCGTCGCGCACCAGAAACAGGGTACTGGATGTGCCTTCAATCACGTATCCGCCGTTGACGAGAATCGCTTCACCCGCGCCGGCGCGGATAGCGTCATCGCGGAGCAGGATATTGGGTAACAGCGCCACGGACTTGATATCGCAGCGTTTCCAGCGGATGTCCTCGCGCACGACAGCGGCGATCCCGCCCTCGCGGACTTCTTCCGGAACGGGCTCCAGGCGAGAGGCCATGGCGAAAACAGTGGGCCGGATGGTCCCCGGCAGGACGTGGTCGCGACCGCGGTCCGCGCCCCGGGTCACTTGCAGATAAACCGATTGGGTCGCGCCGCCGTTGCGGCGGATGAGCTCTTCGAGCAGACTGCGCCAGCCCTCGGCATCGAAGGGGTTGGCAAGCCGAATTTCCGAAAGGCTTCGTTCAAGACGCCGCAGATGTTCTTCGAACCGGAACAGCCGGCCGGCGTAGGCCGGGATGACTTCATAGATGCCATCGGCGAACAGGAAGCCGCGATCCAGCGGTGAGATGCGGGCCTGATCCAGGGGCAGGAACTCACCGTTAAGATAGGCAATGGGCAGGGGCTCGGCCATGCAACGATCCTCTATTTGAACCAGAGCACTACGCTGTCCACGAGTCGTGTCCAGAGACCGCCCTCGGCCACCGGCTTGAGCGCAATGAGTGGTGCCTGTGCGACATCCTTGCCATCCAGGGTGACTTTGACCCGGCCGACGTCCTCGCTGGCGGTGACCGGCGCCGTGAGCTGGCTCCTGAGGTCCATGCTCGCGCTCAATTTCTTGTAGGTGCCGCGTGGGATCGTTACATAGAGATCCTTGTTCAGCCCGACCGCGACATCGTCCTGTTCGCCTTTCCAGACTGTCGCCGTGGTCAGTTTTTCACCGGCACCGTAGAGGCGGTGGGTTTCAAAGAAGCGGAAACCATAGTTGAGCAGCGCCTGGCTGGAGTCGATGCGGGCCTTTTCCGTGCTCGCGCCCATGACCACCGAGATCAGGCGCATTTCCCCCTGCTTGGCGGATGCCACCAGGCAGTAGCCGGCGCTCTCGGTATGGCCGGTCTTGATGCCGTCCACTGAGGGATCCCGCCAGAGCAACGTGTTGCGGTTGTCCTGGTGAATGCCGTTCCAGGTAAATTCCTTTTCCGAGAACATCTTGTAGTCCTCGGGAAATTCGCGGATCAGCGCGCGCGCCAGCCTGGCGATATCATGTGCGGTGGTGTAGTGCTCGGCATGCGGCAGGCCGGTAGCATTTGCGTAATGCGTGTGGTCCATGCCGAGCTGCTTCGCGTAGTGGTTCATGAGGTCGGCGAACGTCGACTCGGCGCCGGCCACATACTGGGCCAGCGCCACACTGGCATCGTTGCCCGACTGGATCACCATGCCCTGGATGAGATTGCGTACCGAAACCTTGTTGCCAACTTCCACGAACATGCGGGAACCCGGTTCGCGCCAGGCCTTTTCGCTGATCGGCACCATGTCATCCATGGATATCGTGCCTTCCTTGAGCGCGTGAAAGACCACATAGGCGGTCATCATCTTGGTGATACTGGCGGGCTCGACTCGCTGGTCGGGATCCTCGGACGCGACGATCCGGCCGCTGTGCGCATCCATAACGATATAACTTTTCGCGTCCACGCCCGGCGCGGCGGGGACCGGAATCGCGCGCGCCGGCAGGGCGATGGCGAGCAACAGCGCGAGGATCAGGCTGGGGAAGGCAAATTGCTTGGTCATGTCTGGTTCGGGCTCTGGTAACAACGGGATTGCAGCGGGTCGCGCCGCGTTGAGGACCTGGTCAGAAACTGCATTTTACCCGCTCGGCGCCGGGAAAAGTACCCGCCGGGGCCCAAGGCCGCGCTGCTCCGCGGCAGGGGCTTTGCGTCGAGCACGCCAGCAGGTTCCGCAGATGAAATTCATTCGCCGGAGCGGTACTAGTTGATGACGACCTGGGGATCCTCCAGGC
>JASFQN010000251.1:0-3196 GCA_050115425.1 Gammaproteobacteria bacterium
GCAAGGCGAGCATGAAGCCGGTGTGGGACGGCAGCGCATTCCAGCCGCGCCTGATGCTGCCGCTGTCGCTGTCCTACGACCACCGGGTGGTGGATGGCGCCGCCGCTGTGCGTTTCACGCGCTTCCTCGCCGACGTTCTGGAAAATGTCCGCAACCTGGTTCTCTGATTCGGGGCAACAAGCATGAGCAAGACCATGGAAGTCAAAGTACCCGACATCGGCGATTTCGAGAACGTGGATGTCATTGACGTGCTGGTCTCGGCCGGTGACAGCGTGCAGGCCGAAGACGGTCTGATCACCCTGGAAACCGACAAGGCCGCAATGGATGTCCCTTCGCCGCAGGCGGGCACGGTCAAGGAAATGAAGGTTGCCAATGGTGACAAGGTTTCCGAGGGCGATGTGATCCTGGTGCTGGAAGTCTCGGAAGAGGCGGGCGCCGGGAAGGAACAATCCGGCGGCGGCGAAAAGAAGAAAGCGTCGGACGCCGGCCAAACGAAGGCCCCCAAATCGGAACAGTCATCCGAAAAGCAGCCGGCCCCCGCCGCCGGCGAATACGACGGCAAGGTGGACATCGAGACCGGCACGCTGGTGCTGGGCGCCGGCCCCGGCGGCTACACGGCGGCCTTCCGCGCCGCCGATCTCGGCCAGGACGTCACGCTGGTCGAGCGCTGGGATTCGCTGGGCGGGGTGTGCCTCAATGTCGGCTGCATTCCTTCCAAGGCCCTGCTGCACGCCGCCAAGGTGGTGGACGAAGTGGCCGAGATGGCCGACAACGGCATCAGTTTCGGCAAGCCGACATTCGACACCGACAAGCTGCGCGCCTGGAAGAACAAGGTGGTGGGCAAACTCACTGGCGGGCTGGTGGGCCTGGCCAGGCAGCGCAAGGTGCAGGTCGTGCACGGCACGGGCCGGTTCGTTTCGCCGCACCACGTCGAAGTCGAAAAGGACGGCAAGAGCCAGGTGATCCAGTTCGAGCACTGCATCATTGCCGCCGGGTCCGAGCCGGTGCGCCTGCCCAACCTGCCGGACGATCCGCGCATCATGGATTCCACCGGCGCGCTGGAGCTGGAGGAGCTGCCCGAGCGCCTGCTGGTAGTCGGCGGCGGCATCATCGGCCTGGAAATGGGCTGCGTGTATGCCTCGCTGGGCGTGAAGGTCACCGTGGTGGAACTCACCGACGGCCTGATCCCCGGTGCCGACCGCGACCTCATCCGGCCGCTGCAGAAAATGCTTTCCAGACGCTTCGAGAACATCCTGCTGGGCGTGAAGGTCAGCAAGATGGAAGCGCAGAAGAAGGGCATCAAGGTCCACTTCGAGGGCGACAAGGCCCCCGATCCGCAGACCTTCGGCCGCGTGCTGGTCGCCGTGGGCCGCGTGCCCAATGGCGGCAGGATCGACGCCGACAAGGCCGGCGTCAACGTCACCGAGCGCGGCTTCATCAACGTGGACCGCCAGATGCGCACCAATGTGGACCACATCTTCGCCATCGGCGATCTGGTGGGCCAGCCCATGCTGGCGCACAAGGCCACGCACGAAGGCAAGGTCGCGGCGGAAGTGATCAGCGGCGAGAAACGTTACTTCGATGCGCGGGTGATTCCCTCGGTGGCCTACACCGATCCGGAAGTCGCCTGGGCGGGCGTCACCGAGACGCAGGCGAAGGAAGAGGGCCGCAAGATCGAGGTCGGCAAGTTCCCCTGGGCCGCCAGCGGCCGTTCGCTGTCGCTGGGCCGCGACGAGGGCTTCACCAAGCTGATCTTCGACGCCGACACCGGGCGCGTGATCGGCGGGGCCATGGTCGGGCCGAACGCCGGCGAACTGATCGCCGAAGTCGCGCTCGCCATCGAGATGGATTGCGACGCCGAGGACATCGGCCTCACCATCCATCCGCATCCCACACTTTCCGAGACCGTGTGCTTTTCGGCGGAAGCCTTTGCCGGCACGCTCACCGATCTCTTTATTCCGAAGAAGAAAAAGAACTGATCACCGGCCACGGAAGCACCATCCCGGTGTTTCCGTGGCCCAGGCTTTGGGGACGGACTCCAGGGGAGAGCCGGGATGGCGACACGCCTGCTGCAGGTGGTGGTACCCGCAGACCGCGCGGACGAGCTGGATAAGCTGCTCGAATCGCGGCATCCGTTCGGCCACTGGCCGGCCGGCGCCGACGCGCACCTGCGCGTGGTACAACTCATTCTCCCCGCCGAAGAAGCCGAACCGCTGATGGATTCCATCCAGGAGCGGTTCGCCGATCTCGAAGACTTCCATCTTCTGCTGTTGCCGGTCGAGGCTTCCGTGCCCCATGCCGAAGAACCGGATCAGGCCCCGGAAACCGAAGAAGACAAACCGGAAGGCGCCACCGAGCGCGTCAGCCGAGAGGAACTCTACGCCGAAGTCACCGAGGGCATGAATGCCTCGCGCGCCTACCTGGCGCTCACTTTCCTCTCCGCCGTGGTCGCGGCCTTCGGACTGCTGCAGGATGACATCGCCGTGGTCATCGGCGCCATGGTGATCGCTCCATTGCTTCGACCCAACGTGGCGCTGGCCCTGGCCACCACCCTGGGCGATTTCACCCTTGGCCGCACCGCCTTGCGCATCGGCGCCGTGGGCATTGGGCTGGCGCTGCTGGTGGCGACCGTCATGGGCTGGCTGCTGCCCGTCAACGTCGACGTCCCGGCATTGGCGGCCCGCACTCAACTGGATCCTTCCGACCTCGGGCTCGCGCTGGCCGCCGGCGCCGCGGGCACGCTCGCCTTCACCAGCGGCTATTCGGCCATTGTCATCGGCGTGATGGTCGCCGTGGCCCTGATGCCGCCGCTGGTGACCGTCGGTCTGATGCTGGGGTCGGGGCATTGGGCGCTCGCCGGCGGCGCCGCGTTGCTGACCCTGGCAAATATCGTATGCGTGAATCTCGCCGGGACCGGCATGTTTCTGTTGCAGGGCGTGCGGCCACTGGACTGGTGGGAGGCGGAAAAGGCGAAGCGCGCGACGTGGCGGATGCTGGTGATCTGGACTACGTTGTTGGGGTTGTTGGCGGCCATTCTTATTGTTAAAGCCATCTGGTGGTGAAAAGGGCGGGTATATTGGATTCATGAAATGTGGACGGCGGTATAACACTCAGGGGTGTCAGGCGCGGTTTTGTAAGTTATTGATTGATTGGGAAGTGCGGGGTGAGTTTCTGGCCCCGGTGGGTGGAGATATAT
>JASFQN010000252.1:0-3170 GCA_050115425.1 Gammaproteobacteria bacterium
TCAAGTCCGTGACCCTCGAAAAGGGCAGGGCGCGTGACTTTGCTTCCCTGAATCTGCCCTTTCGCGCCGTGGCCACCGATCTCACCGATGGCGAGATGGTCGTTCTCGATCACGGCAGTCTCGCCGAAGCCCTGCGGGCCAGCATGTCCGTTCCCGGCGTGTTCGCGCCCGTGGAAATGGACGGGCATCTGCTGGTCGACGGCGGGCTGGTACGCAATCTTCCGGTTCAACTGGCGCGGGAGATGGGCGCCGACGTGGTCATCGCCGTGGACGTCGGAACGCCTCTCGAGGGTCGCGAGGCCCTGGCCAGTCCGCTGGGGCTCTCCGTGCAGACCGTGACCGTGTTGACCCGGCAGAACGTGGGTCAGTCACTCAAGCAGCTCAAGGCCGGGGATATCCTCATCAGGCCGGCCATGGGCGACATCACGGCACTGGATTTTTCGCGCACCGACGAGGCGGTTGAGCGGGGTGAGGCCGCCACCTGGAAAGTCGCGGACCGGCTCACCCAACTGGCCCTGGATGAAAAGGATTATCAGGCATGGCTGGCGCGGCAGCGTCACCATGGACCGGAGACACTGCCGGTGATCGATACGATCCGCATACGGGGCAACCGGCGCGTGAGTGAAAAGTTGATCATGAGCCGAATCAGGACGCGGCCCGGTCAGCGTCTCGACATGCGAACCCTGCACGGCGATCTGCAGGCGGTGTTCTCGGTAGGCGATTTTTCCCATGTGGATTTCTCGCTGGAGGACAAACAAGACGGACACGCCGACCTGGTCTACCGCGTCGAGGAAAAGGGCTGGGGTCCCAATTACCTGCGTTTCGGTCTCAATATTTCCGACGATCTCGAGGGCAGCAGTCATTACAATCTGCTGTTCAGCCACACGCTGACCCAGGTGGATGCATTGGGCGCGGAGTGGAAAAACGAACTCCAGATCGGGGAAACCCGCCGGGTTTTTTCGGAGTTCTTCCAGCCGCTGGACTATCGTGGCCGTTTCTTTGTGGCACCTCAGCTTGAATACCAGAACGACAGCTTCCACCTTTACGATCAGGGCAGGCCCATTTCCGAATACCGGACCCGGCTGCTCCAGGGGGCGCTGGATGCCGGCTGGCAAGCCGGCAATTACGGTGAGTTGAGGATCGGGCTGGAACGTTCACGCCTGGATACGGAATTGCGGGTCGGACCGCCAGACGTACCGACGGAGCGTTACGACCTTAGCGGATTCCGGCTGCGAGCGATTTACGACCAGATCGATAATCCCAGCTTTCCCAGAGAGGGCAGTTTCGTACGTCTTGATGGGCTCTATCCGCGGCCGGGGCTTGGCGCGGATCTCTCCTTCGAACGTTTGCATCTGTCCGCGATTACCGCGGGCTCATACGGACGCAATACGCTCATGCTGAGTGTGGAAGCCGGTGATACGGCGGGTGACGCGCTGCCGGTGGCGGCGCAGTTCACACTGGGCGGCTTTCTTTCGCTGTCGGGATACAAGGAACGCCAGCTCCGCGGCCAGGAACTCTTTGCGGGGCGGCTGATCTTCTACCGGGAAGTCCACGCACTGCCGCCGGTGGTGGGGAGCGGGATCTATTTCGGCGGGAGCCTCGAGGCGGGCAATGTCTGGAACTCGAGGTCGGAAGTCAGCGTGAGCGACCTGCGGTATGGTTCCTCGATTTTCATGGGCATGGATACGGTGCTCGGCGCCCTGTATCTGGGGGTCGGCCTGGCGCAGAACGGGAATCAGGCGTTCTATCTCTCGCTCGGCCGCAGTTTCTGACCGGCCACCGCAATGTTCACGGCATCACCCATTGGCCCGCCCATTGCCGGCCCGTCCACTGGAATCGTGCGGCCAGGTTGCCGTCGGCATGGGTCTTGAGCCAGTGAAGTGATTCGACGACCGTGCGTCCCGTCAGAAAGTGCTCCCGGCCGCCATCAGATGACTTGCGACCGGCCTGGTGCATCCGCCGGGTGCCGGGTGCGGCCGCCAGCCCGAACAGCCGGCGGGTGGCAGCGGACAGCGCGGCCCACTCGGTTTCGTTGCCGGCCACGATTCGCGTGCCACCGGCGGCACGAACCTGTACACCCGCGACCGGGTCGTTGAAGACCCATTCGGTCCACGGATTGTCTCGCAGCTGGTCGACTTTCGCCGAGCGTGCGTCGGTATGGAAACAGAGTTGCCGCGTGGCGGGCACGGCTGCTCGGAGCACGACGGTGCGCGCCGCGGGGCGGTTGTCGGCACAGGTTGCCAGTACAGGCGTGCGCCACGGACCGCCCTGGGTTGTCGCCTCGGTCAGGCGGGCCCATATTCCTTCCAGCAAGGCATCCAGGGATTTGGCGTCGGCTTGCAAACGGATTCCTGTTGGCAGGGACCATCAAGCAGTATCATGTGCCGCCCGGCGGCGACCGGTCAAACGCACCGAATTGGAGGAGAGCAGGATACATGCGGATTCAGATATTCACGACGGGCGGAACCATCGACAAGACCTATTTCGATGCGAAGAGCGAATATGAAGTAGGCGAGCCACAGATCGGCCATATTCTCCGCGAAGCCCAGGTCGCTTTCGATTACGACGTGACATCGTTGTTTCGCAAGGACAGCCTGGATCTGACCGACGAAGACCGGGCACGGATTCGCCAGGCCGTTACGGAGTGTGACGCCGACCGGGTGCTCATTACTCATGGCACCGACACGATGGCGGATACCGCGCGTTTCCTGAATGGCATCGCCGGCAAGACGGTGGTTCTGACCGGTGCTCTGAATCCGGCGCGATTTCGTTCCAGCGACGCCGTATTCAACATCGGTTGCGCCATCGCAGCCGTACAGGTCTGCCCGCCCGGTATCCATATTGCCATGAACGGGCTGATTTTCGACGGTGACCGGGTGCGCAAGAACCGGGCCGAGAATCGATTCGAGGCCATCACGGATACGGATTCGAGCGACTGACCGGCGGCGCGGATGCGGTCGGGAACCCGGTCACGTCGAACAGGTCAAAATTCCCGGAAGCCACCAACGGCTGCAGGAAGGGTAAGCCATGATTCAGCCCGACAAACGCATTCTGGGGATGGCGCTGGCCGCCGTCGCCGCCGTGGCATGTGCCACACCGCGCGTGTTTGTTTCCCGTGATCAGCCGCATGCCACGCTGCGCGTCACCACCGGCAGGGCGGGCCAGGGTAT
>JASFQN010000253.1:0-3167 GCA_050115425.1 Gammaproteobacteria bacterium
CGCTTTCAAAACCGATATTCACCACACCGTAGCGCTGCCGGTAGAGCAGGCCCATGAGCAACACGCCATTGAGCAGCACCGCCATTCCGGTGAGGAACAATTCACGCAGACCCACGTCGGGTGCATGGTAGATGGATCCGTGCACGTAGGCGATGTCGGCAAAGCACACGAACAGGACGTCGAACAGATTGCCGCCGACGATGTCGCTCACCGCGAGGGTCAGCGCACCGCGACGCACCGCGGCCACGGTGGTCACAAGCTCGGGAAGGGATGTCGCGACGGCCGCAAACAACCCGCCCATCACCGATTGGGAAACGCCGGTGATTTCACCGATGCGCCCGGTGGCATGTGCCACTGCGGCACCGCTTACCAGAACCACCGCGGCGCTGGCAGCGAAGCCCGCCAGCAGGCCCGGGAGGCTTTCTCTACCGGCGCCGGGCGCGGGAACGTCTTCGACCGTCTCGCTGGTTCGCTGTGGACGCCACATGGGCGCTTCCGACGTGCGAAAGACCATCCACACGCCGAAGCCCGCGGCAACAAAGAGCAACGGTGTTACCGGATGCACGTCACCGATCGTCGCCTCGGGCCCCGCCATGGTCAAACCCACGATCGTCAGCAACAGGATGAGGACGATGGTCTGCATCATGTTGGCCACGGATGCCGCCGCATGCTCCAGGTTCGCCTTGCGATAGACGATATCGGCCACCGCCAGGAAAGTTGTCTGGATGGCGATGCCGCCCATGGCGTTACTGATCGCCAGCGCCGCATTGCCGTCCAGCGCCGCGGCCACCGATGCCGCAATGCCCGGCAACGCGGTGATGAAACCGAGAAACAGTGTGCCGGTGAGCGCTTCGCCCAGCCCGGTGCGATCCGCCAGCCGGTCGGCCAGCCCGGCAAGGCGGGAGCCGGCGACGGCAATCGCGGCGGCCGCCAGCACGAACACGACAATGCTGGTAGTCAATGACCAGTCTGGCGCGATCATTCCGCCTCCCAGGCGGCGTTCTGCAGGACCACGCGGTAGCCGTCGATATCCTCGAACGTGCGGCCCACCCTGTCCCAATACGGGTTCCAGGACGCCACCTGGGCGAAGCCGGCGGATTGCATGCGTTCGCAGGCTCGCTCCCAGGCCGCACCTTCCGGAAGATAGAACACCAAAAGGTGATCTTCGGTGGGCGCCCTGCCCGCGGGATGACCAGGCTCGCTGGTGAACTCCAGATGGTAAGGCCACCCCGCCTGGCCGAGAATGATGCCGTCGAATCCATCGTGATCGCGGAAACGGCCGAGCACCGCAAGGCCAAGCCCCTTTTCGTACATGGCGGCAAGCTTTTCCAGGTTGTCCGTCGGCCGGGCAACGCGAAGCACGGGCGCATTCTTCATTCAGCGGTTCCCCCTCTCCATGGATCGGTTCAGATCTGGCCCAGGTCCTCGGGCGGGCGGTCGCGGCCCAGCCAGCGCAGGACGCCGTAGCCGACCAGTCCGGAAAGCGCGGAGCCGATCAGGATGCCCAGTCGGTCATCGGCAACACGGGCGGCACCGACGCTCTCGAAAGCCAGCGAGCTGATGAACAGGCTCATGGTGAAGCCCACGCCACAGAGCAGGGAGACACCGTACAACTGACCCCAGTTCGCCCCCGCCGGCAGGTTGGCGAGGCGGAATTTCACGGCCAGCCAGGAGAGCCCGAAAATTCCCACCTGCTTGCCGATGAACAGGCCGGCCGCAATACCCAGGGGTACCGGCGCGACCAGTGAGGACAGGGACAGCTCATGCAGCGCAATGCCGGTGTTGGCGAACGCGAACAGCGGGAGAATACCGAACGAGACTGTTGTGTGAAGATCGCTCTCGAGTTGCTCCACGGGCGAAGTCCCCTGGCCCTCCGGCACGCGCAGCGGAATGAACATGGCCAGCACCACACCGGCGATCGTGGCATGCACACCGGATTTCAACACCGCCGCCCAGAGCACGAGGCCCACGAGGATATAGGGGGCGATATTGAGCACACCGCGCCGATTCAGACTATAGAGAACGACCATGGCGACGCCGGCCACCAGCAGGGAGACCATGGACAGGCCGCCCGTATAGAACAACGCGATGATCAGCACCGCGCCCAGGTCATCGGCAATGGCCAGTGCGAGCAGGAATATCTTGAGGGATGCCGGAACGCGGTTGCCCAACAGGGAAAGGATGCCCAGCGCGAAGGCGATGTCGGTGGCGGAGGGAATGGCCCAACCCTCGAGAGCCACAGGGTCCCCGTGGTTGATGGCGACATAGATCAGTGCCGGCGCCGCCATGCCGCCCACTGCGGCGATCAGCGGCAAGGCCACCTGGCTTCGCCTGGAGAGGGCGCCGACGAGAACTTCGCGCTTGATCTCCAGACCCACCAGGAAGAAGAACACCGCCATCAGGCCGTCGTTGATCCAGAGCAGCAGCGGCTTGGCAATCTCGAAACCACCGACCTTCACCGCCACGGGGGTGGCCAGCAGACCGTCATAGAGAGGTTGGGCGGGCGTGTTGACTGCCAACAGCGCGAGCAGGGTGGCCAGCAGCAACAGGATGCCGCCGGAAGCTTCGAGTTCGAGGAAATTCTGCAATACCTTCATTGGTCGTCCTGTCCATGTGACCCAAAGTGATTTGTGACCCTGAATCAGGGGACGCGTTCAATCCGCAGTTCCATGCTCCAGAAGCGTGAGAACAGCCACAACCCGCCAATGCACAACACGCCGACGAGCAGGGTAAACACCATGGAGGTAAACAGTCCGACCATTG
This sequence comes from Gammaproteobacteria bacterium, assembly GCA_050115425.1. Lineage (GTDB taxonomy): Bacteria > Pseudomonadota > Gammaproteobacteria > Natronospirales > JASFQN01 > JASFQN01. The sequence goes on from JASFQN010000253.1 coordinate 2,764, forward strand.
GTGCGGCAATCAGTCCGGGCAGGCCGGTCAGCGGCTGGTGATTCCAGGTCATTACCGAATAGCCGAACAAGGCGAGCACCCCCATCAACACGGAAATGGGTACGATCGAGAAGGTGGTGCCGACGGCAATGAGCTTGAAGATGGTCACCGGGCTGAGCCGGCGGACCTGCAGGGTTTCCATGGCGCTGCTCCAGTTGCGCGTGCCGGGACCGGCGGCGGGCAGCCGGCCTGGACCGATAGCATAACGGCTGGGGGGCGCGGGCCCAAGAGTCCGGCGGCGCGGCGCAGGGAAAACCGCACCTGGCATTCCTGGCGCCTCGCAAGCAAGGGGCGAGGACGTGCTTTCTGGCCTCAGGGGGTGAACGAAAGGCCCTCCCCCTTTCGGCAGGAGGGGCAGACGGAGG
>JASFQN010000254.1:0-3164 GCA_050115425.1 Gammaproteobacteria bacterium
ATGTCGAACTCCCACGGCCGCAGGTTGAACTTCGCGGAACTGGGGAAGGCGTGGTGATTGTTGTGCAGTTCCTCGCCGCCCATCAGGACGCCCCAGGGCAGCACATTGGTGGCCGCGTCGCGGCATTCGAAATTACGGTAGCCGATGGCATGACCCAGTCCGTTGATCACGCCGGCGGCGAGCACGGGAATGGCAACCATCTGCACGGCCCAGACGGTCAGGCCGGGGAGGCCGAGCAGCACGACGTCGATGACCAGCATCAACGCCACGCCAAGGCGCGTGTAGCGCTCGTAGATATTGCGCTCGATCCAGTCGTCGGGTGTGCCGCGGCCATATTTCTCCAGGGTCTCCGGATTGTCGGCTTCCGCGCGGTACAGTTCCGCGCCCTCCAGCAGCACCTTGCGCAGGCCCAGGACCACCGGGCTGTGCGGATCCTCTTCGGTTTCGCAACGCGCGTGGTGCTTGCGGTGCACCGCCACCCATTCCTTGGTGATCATGCCGGTGGACATCCACAGCCACAGCCGGAAGAAGTTGCGGATTGCCGGATGCAGGTCCAGGCCCCGATGGGTCTGGTCGCGATGCAGGTAGAGCGTCACGCCCATGACGGTGACGTGCACCATGACTGCCGTGAGCAGAAAGTAGCCCCAGAGGGGGAGATCCAGAAGACCGTAAGAGAGAATATTCAAGACGTTACACCTGAAAAAGACACTTTTTGATTGTGTGTGGCCAACTATAAATGAGGGCATCGCCCCCGTCCATCAAGGCCGTCGTCCTGCCGCGGCGCAGCAGTCATTTTCGCGCCAGATGCAGGTTGCCGATAGCGTCCACCCGGCAGCTCCAGCCCGGCGCCACCAGGGTCGTCGAGACGGTTTCGGTCACCAGTGCCGGGCCACTGAACGCCTGGCCCACGCCCAGCGCCTCACGCACGTATACCGGAATCCCGGTGCCCAGCCCGTGGAGCCCGACCCGGGCCGTGGGCTCGGCCCGGGCCCGGCCAATCGCCGGAAGGTCCAGCGAGGGCTTTGGTCCGCTCAGACCCGCCCGCAGATTAACAAGTTCCACCGGCAGGGCAAGCCGGTGTCCGAAGCGGGCCTGATGGGCGGCGTGAAACGCCTGTCCGGCGGCATCCAGGCCGCTCCAGTCGAGATTGAGCGTGGAACTCTGGCCGGCATAGCGCATGTCGAGGCTCAGCCGGGCACGGATCACCTCGGCTTCCACGCCTTCAGCCTCCAGTTGCGCGCTGCCGTCGGCCACCAGTTCCGCGAAGACCTGTTCCAGTTCGGCTTCCCGCGCCTGGTCGAGGCGCACGAGCAGGGTCCGCGAAACTTCGCGGGTTCTCGGGGCGGCCAGCATGCCCAGCGCGGAGAGCACGCCGGCGGAAACCGGGACCAGGGCGCGTCGCATGCCCAGGAGTTCGGCCAGGGCGCAGACGTGCAGGCCGCCGGCGCCGCCGAAGCAGGTCAACGCGAACTCGGCGGGGTCCTCGCCCCGTTGCACCGAGATCACGCGCAACGCACCTGCCATGTGTTCGTTGGCGACGCGTATCACGCCCTCCGCCGCTTCTTCCACCGAACCCCCGAGCGCCGCGGCCAGTGGTTCCAGCACCCGGCGGGCCGCCGCCTCGTCGAGCCGCATCGTCCCGCCCAGGAAGGCGTCCGGCCGCAGCCGGCCGAGGACCAGATTGGCATCGGTGACGGTTGCCTGCTGCCCGCCGCGGCCGTAGCAGGCGGGACCCGGATCGGCGCCGGCGGACTCGGGCCCGACCTGCAGCATCCCGCCGGCGTCCACCCGGGCGATGGAGCCGCCGCCGGCGCCTATGGTGTGCATGTCGACCATGGGTACCGCGACCGGATAGCGGCCGATGCGTCCCTCGGTGGTGAGCCGGATCTCGTCCTTGATCAGGGCCACGTCGGTCGATGTTCCGCCCATGTCGAATGTAAGCAGGCGTGGACAGCCGGCCTTTTCGCCCACGAAGCGGGCACCCATCAGTCCGCCGGCAGGCCCCGAAAGGAGCAGGTGGACTGCCCGGCCGGCCGCCTGCTCGGCAGCCACCAGACCGCCGGAGCTTTGCATGACCAGCAGTCGGCCGGCCGCAAGCCCCTTGTCCAGGCGTTCCAGGTAGCCCTGCATCAACGGGCCCACATAGGCGTTGAGCCAGGTCGCCACGCCGCGTTCGTACTCGCGGTATTCGGCGAGCACGTCCGACGACCGGGAAACGAAGATGCCTTCCGGTATCGCCTGCGCTATGCGGCGTTCCTGAGTTGCATCCAGAAAGGAAAAGAGCAGGTTGATGGCCACCGCGTCCGGCGCCAGCTTCGCGAGTCGCTTGTTCAGTTCGACCAGATCCGCGTCCGCAAGCGGCTCGATTTGCGCGCCGTTGGCGGCCAGGCGACCGCCGACCTCAAGGCACCACGCCTCGGGGACCGGTGGCGCCACCGGCGGCGGCGTGAGATCGTAGAGTGCCTCCCGCGCCTGGCGCCCGATGGACAGTACGTCGGCCAGTCCGCGGTTGGTGATATAGGCTGTCGAAACCCCCTTGCCCTCCAGCACGGCGTTGGTGGCCACGGTCGAACCGTGCGCCACGGTCAACGCTTCGGCAGCCAGCCCCAGTTCGGCCACACCCTGCAGGATGGCCCGTTCGGGGGCGTCCGGGGTGGACAGGACTTTGTGGATCCGGAACTTCTGCCCGTCGAAAAGAACAAAGTCCGTGAACGTGCCGCCGGTATCGACGCCGAGTAGCATGAGCACCTCATCGTGTTTGCATCGGTTGCAGGGTGCCGGGGGCTCCCTTTTAATGGAGCGCCAGCCGGCGCGGTCGCGGGTCCGCCAGGGGGTGGCGGGCACCGATCGCCATGACCGTTCCGGTGCGTTTCCAAGAACAACCAAAGATAACAGGCTTATGACTACCAACGAAGTTCTCGTCAGTGTCGAGCATCTGTACCGTTACTACGATGCCCACTGCGCCGTGCGCGATGTGAGTTTCGAATTGCGCAAGGGCGAGGTTCTCGGATTCCTCGGACCGAACGGCGCCGGCAAGTCGAGCACGATGCAGATTCTCGCGGGCAACCTGGCGCCCAGCGCCGGCCAGGTGAAAATCAACGGCATCGATCTTCTCGACGATCCAAAAGGTGCCAAGTCCCATCTGGGCTACCTGCCCGAGCAGC
>JASFQN010000255.1:0-3151 GCA_050115425.1 Gammaproteobacteria bacterium
GCCCTGCTCGCGGAAGACCATGGGGATCTGCAGGCCTTTTATCGGGATGCCGCGAAAATCGGCCGGCGCACTGCGCCGCAGCGTGCCGCTCTGATGGACGTTCTCATGCGCCAGGCCGCACGCGGCCAGGGTCAGTCCAGTTCGGGACGTCCGCCGAGTCGTCGGAATTCGTCATAGCGCGCCCGCGGGTAGCGTCGCGCAAGATACCGGGGAACCTCCACCTCCATGGGGGTCGCCTGTATGCCCAGTTCGTGCAGTCCGTCCCGGTCGCACACACTGTCCTTCTGCAGGGAGAGGTAGTTGTCCATGGAAAACGGCTTGCCCGGCACCAGTCCGAGGACGCGTGCCTGCATGCGCGAGGCGAAACCGGGCAGTCCGACCACCCAGCGTGTGACGCCAATGGTCTTTGCCGTGGTCACCACCAGTTCGCGAAGCGTGTGCGTGTCCGGTCCGCAGAGTTGATAGCGCCGGCCGAAGGTTTCTTCCCGATCGATCGAACGGCTGAACGCCTGTGCCACATCGCCCACGAAAACCGGCGAGAACCGGGCATCGGGGCAGGCGAGCGGAAACACCAGCGGCGAAATTCTGAGCAGCATCGCAAAACGATTGAAGAAACTGTCGTCGCGTCCGAAGACCACGGAGGGCTGGAAGATGGTCCAGTCGATCGCGTCCCCGGATTTCTTTTCGATCATCTGCTCGGCTTCGCCCTTGGTGCGCAGATAGAGACTCGGGCCGTGTTCCGCATCGGCGCCCAACGCGCTCATGTGCAGGTAACGGCGGATTCCGGCCGTCTTGCAGGCATCGAGTATCCGTTCGGTCAGTTCCACATGCGCGCGGCGGAAACCGCGGCCCTTGCCGCCGTGTTCGTTGAGTATGCCCACCAGGTTGATGACCACATCGCAGCCCGCGACCATGCGGTCGATGAAGTCCGGATTGTAGACGTTTCCCTCCACCAGTCTGACCGTGGGCAGCACCAGCAGATCGCGGTGGTCGGGAGCGTAGCGGGTGGGGATGATCAGGTCGTGACCCGCCTCCACGAGCGCGGAGGCCAGGTGGCGGCCGACGAAACCACTGCCGCCAAACATGCATATCGTATGAATAGCCATGGCTTGCGTTGTTCCGGTTGCCGTTTCCGAATCGACGCTGCGGGAAGCGCAGCGCAGCATCATTTGTTAAAATCTAGCACATGCCAGGGGATTCCCGACCGGAGATCCCTGACCGTGTTTGCGACTGCAACGATTGTCGCGCCCGCCGCGAACACGGCGTTGATCCAGATCATCATTGCGCCGCCGCATCCGGGTCCGATGCGTTTCCCGCACCGAATCCGGCGTCCGATTCCCGGGACGCAGGGCGGTGAGGTTCCCGCCATCCACGCTCATCGCAAGGAGGAACCATGAGTTTCAAGACTGTCAATCCCGCCACGGGCGAGGAAATTCGAGAATTTTCCTTCATCAGTGACGCGGAACTGGAATCCGCGCTCGAACGAAGCGCCAGGGCCGCGCACGAGTGGAAAGCGGTACCGCTCGCCGAACGCTGCGACCTGTTGCGCAAGGCCGGCCGGCGGTTGCGCGAGCGCCGCGACGAACTGGCGTCCCTGATCACGCTGGAAATGGGCAAACTCACCGCCGAGGCGCGCGGCGAGGTGGAAAAGTGTGCCTGGGTCTGTGAGTTCTACGCGGACAAGGCCGCCGAGTTTCTGGCGGATGAAGTGATCGAGACCGACGCGGGCAAGAGCCTTGTCGCCTACCAGCCGCTGGGCCCGGTGTTCGCGATCATGCCCTGGAATTTTCCATTCTGGCAGGTCTTCCGTTTCGCGGCTCCCGCCCTGGCTGCCGGCAATGTCGGCCTGCTCAAGCATGCGTCCAATGTGCCCGAATGCGCCCGTGCCATCGAGGCCGTGTTCCGCGAAGCCGGTTTCCCGGACGACGTGTTTCAGAACCTGTTCATTTCCATCGACCAGGCCGCACACGCCATTCGCGACATGCGGGTGCGCGCGGTGACGCTCACCGGCAGCGGCCGGGCGGGACGATCGGTGGCCGAGACCGCCGGCCATGCATTGAAAAAGACCGTGCTCGAGCTGGGGGGATCGGATGCCTTCGTCGTGCTCGAGGATGCCGACCTGGAAAGTGCGGTGGAGTGGGCCGTCAAGGCACGCTTCCAGAACGCCGGACAGAGTTGCATCGCCGCCAAGCGTTTCATCGTGGTGGAAGATGTCGCCGACGAGTTCGTGGCGCGGTTTCGCGCCGCCGCCGAGGCGCTTGTCCCCGGCGATCCCACCGTGGCCGATACCACGCTGGGACCGATGGCCCGTGCCGATTTGCGCGACAGCCTGCATGAACAGGTCAGCGACGCCTTGGACAACGGCGCCGAGGCCGTGACCGGGTGCGAGCCGTTGCCGGGCGACGGATACTTTTACAAGCCGTCGATTCTCGACCGCGTGCAGCGAGGCATGCGGGCCTGGCGGGAGGAGTTGTTCGGCCCCGTGGCCAGTGTCATTCGTGTTGCCGATGAAGCCGAGGCCTTGCAGGTGGTCAATGCCAACACGTTCGGCCTGGGCGGCAGCGTCTGGACGCGGGATGCCGCGCGCGGCGAAGCCTTCGCCCGGCGCATGGAGTGCGGCGCGGCCTTCGTCAACGGCATGGTCAAGAGTGATCCGCGCCTGCCGTTTGGCGGCATAAAGGAATCCGGCTACGGCCGCGAGCTTTCGCATCACGGGATTCGGGAATTCGTGAATGCGAAGACGCTGTGGATCAAATAGCCGGTTGCCCGGGTGCAAGCCCGTTACATTATTTGCATAGCCTTGTCCGGGCTGAATTGAAGCGCCGCTGTCGTGGCGCCACCCCTTTCTCGGGAATGCCAGGTACGGTTCTCCCTGCGCCGCGTTGGGGCTGTGAGCCGGCCCGGCAAGGCGCGCCACGCCGCAGGGGCGGTTCACAGCGCCAACCCGTCGGGCCCGGCGGCTCTCGCTCGCTCACCGCATTGCTCCTCGCTCATGTGGCTGCGAGTCACACCGTACTCACCGCGCCTTTTGAGCAAACGAAGCTGCCAAGCTCAAACCCGGCGCACCCCTCTCTGTCTCTCCCCTCGCAAGCAAGGGGAGAGGACCCCTCGTTTCACCTCGGAGGCAAAAGTACGTCCTCCCCCTTCCGAA
>JASFQN010000256.1:0-3144 GCA_050115425.1 Gammaproteobacteria bacterium
GCCGACACAGGCCGGCCCCCGGAGGGGTTGGCGCAAACCTGCGCCAACACGCCCCGATCCAGGGCCGACCCGAGGTTCCCCCTTAGAGGATGAAAAGCTCGGCAAGCGCCCGTCCCGGGTCGGGCTGGCGCATGAGTGACTCTCCGACCAGGAAGGCATGCACTCCGGCCTTGCGCATGCGGCGCACGTCATCATGGCTGGCAATGCCGCTTTCGGTCACCAGAATGCGGTCATCCGGAACCTGCGTCCGGAGGTTCAGTGTAGTCTCAAGCCGTGTCTCGAAGGTGTGCAGATCGCGGTTGTTGATGCCGATCAGCCGAGCCGGCAGCCTCAGGGCCCGTTCCAGTTCCTCCGCGTCGTGGGCCTCGACCAGAACGTCCATGCCGAGATCCTCCGCCAGTGAAGCGAGGTCGGCCAACTGGGCATCATCAAGCACGGCGACGATGAGAAGCACACAATCGGCTCCCAGCACGCGCGATTCATAGATCTGCCAGGGATCAATCAGGAAATCCTTCCGCAACACGGGCAGACGACACGCCGAGCGCGCCAGGCCGAGGTTTTCGGCACCGCCCAGAAAATATTCGCGGTCGGTCAGTACCGACAGACAGGTGGCGCCACCGCGCTCGTAGCCGCCGGCCAGCCGTTCCACATCAAAGTCCCGACGCAGCAACCCGCGGCTGGGCGAGGCACGCTTGATTTCCGCGATGACCGCCGCACCCCCGGCATCGAGCTGGACACGCATGGCCTCGTGGAAGTGCCGGGCAGGCGGCGCATCCTCCAGTCGCGCACGCAGTTCGACGAGCGGTGTATGCCGGCGGCCGACTTCGATTTCCACGGCCTTGGTGTCCAGAATCCGTCGCAGTATGTCCGGCTGCCTGGTCATGCCGTGGCCCTCGCAAGTTCGCCGACTTTTTCCGCGGCTGCACCGCTGGCCAGGATATCCCGGGCCAGGGTGACACCCGCCGTCAGAGTCGGTGTCACGTCGGCGGCGTAGAGCGCCGCGCCAGCATTCAATGCTATCAAGTCGCTGGCCGGCCCCCCGCCCCCGGCCAGTGCTTCGCGGATCAGCGCCAGACTGCCCTCGGTGCTGTCCACGCGCAGCCTATCCATGGCCTGACGGGTCATCCCGAAGTCCTCGGGGCGAATCGTGTAGCTGTGTATCTGGCCCTGCTGCAGCTCGGCCACGAACGTTGGCGCAGCAATACTGATCTCGTCCAGGCCATCCGCCGAATGGACCACCAGCACATGACGGCTGCCCAGACTGCGCAGGACCTTGGCGAGCGGTTCCACCCAGCGCAACGCAAACACACCCAGCAGTTGATGCGGGGCATCGGCCGGGTTGGTGAGCGGACCCAGGAGGTTGAACAATGTGCGCGTGCCCAGTTCGCGGCGCGGTGCGGCCGCGTGACGGGCGGCGCTGTGGTGGGCCGGCGCGTACATGAAACCCAGGCCCACCGTATCCACGCATCGGGCCACGTCGGCAGGCGACAAGTCCAGTCGCACGCCCATGGCTTCCAGCACATCGGCGCTACCCGATCGGCTCGACATCGAGCGATTCCCATGCTTGGCAACCCGTCCGCCGGCCGCGGCAACCACGAAAGCGGCCGCCGTAGAAACGTTGAACAGGCAGCCTCCGTCGCCGCCCGTGCCGCAGGTGTCCACCAGGTGATCGGACGCCACCTCGACCCGGACGGCCAACTCCCGCATCACCCGGGCAGCGGCGACGATCTCTTCCACCGTTTCGCCCTTGGCCCGCAGGCCGGCAAGAAACCCGCCAATCTGGATGGGCGTGGCACCACCGGTCATGATCTGGCGCATCACTGCTTCCATATCGCCCGCACTGAGGTCCTCGCGGTCCACAATGCGACTGATGGCTTCCCTGATTTCCATGCTGGTTGCCCCGTTCAGATTTTCAGGAAGTTGCGCAGCAGGTCGTGCCCGTGCCGCGTGAGTATCGACTCGGGGTGAAACTGCACGCCTTCCACCCGCAGCTCCCTGTGCCGCAGCCCCATGATCTCGTCCATCTCGCCGTCCGGCGTCGCCGTCCAGGCGGTGATCTCCAGGCAATCCGGCAGACTCTCGCGCTCCACGATCAAGGAATGATAGCGGGTCGCTTCATAGGGGACGGGCAGCCCGGCGAAAACGCCCTCGCCGGCATGGTGGATCGGCGAGGTCTTGCCGTGCATGACTTCGCGGGCATGCACAACACGCCCCCCAAACACCTGACCGATACTCTGATGACCCAGGCACACGCCCAGTATCGGAATCCGCCCTGCAAAGCATTCCGCCACTTTCAGCGAGATGCCCGCCTGATCCGGCGTGCAGGGCCCGGGCGACACCACGATCCGGTCGGGCGCGAGCCGTTCGATGCCGGCGATGTCGATGGCATCATTGCGCACTACCATGACATCGGCACCCAATTCGGCCAGGTATTGAACGAGGTTATAGGTGAACGAATCGTAATTATCGATCATCAACAGCATGGCTGGAGGTCCCGCAAATCGGCGCCATCCAGTCCGCGCGCTGCCAGCGCCGCGGCATGGAACAACGCCCGTCCCTTGTTCATGGTTTCTTCCCATTCGGTTTCCGGCACCGAATCGTGCACGATACCGGCACCGGCCTGCACATGCAGCCTGCCGTCCTTGATCAGCGCCGTGCGTATGGCAATTGCAGTATCCAGATTTCCGTTCCAGCCCAGATACCCGATGGCGCCCGCGTAAACACCACGCCGAACCGGCTCGAGTTCATCGATGAGTTCCATCGCCCGCACCTTGGGAGCACCACTTACCGTGCCCGCAGGCAGGCAGGCGCGCAAGACGTCCATTGCCCCGAGGCCGGCGCGCAACGCGCCGCTCACGTGCGAGACGATATGCATGACATGCGAATAGCGTTCCACCAGCATGCGATCTTCCAGGCAGACACTGCCGGTTTCGCTCACGCGTCCGATGTCGTTGCGCCCCAGATCGATGAGCATGAGATGCTCGGCCCGCTCCTTGGGATCAGCCAGCAGGTCGGACTCCAGGGCCTTGTCCTCGACAGCGTCGCGGCCGCGGCGGCGGGTCCCGGCCAGAGGCCGCACGGTCACGCGGCCGTCTTCAAGACGCACCAGAATCTCCGGTGAGGAACCGGCCACCTGGAAGTCGC
>JASFQN010000257.1:0-3138 GCA_050115425.1 Gammaproteobacteria bacterium
CGCGAAGGATTCCGGTGAAGCGCACCAGCACCGGCAGCGACAGGCCCTCGGCCTGGATGTCGGCGGCCAGTTGGGCCAGATCCGCCCGGCCGTGGGCGGCATCACGCGATGGCGTGACCGTGGCGTGACCCCGGTCATTGATGTCGAAATAACCGCCACCCCAGTGGGCGATGCCGTAGGCCTGCCGGTTTTCGTCGAGTGCGCTGGTGCTCATGGTCCGCCGGGGACAAGGGTTGGAAAGACGCAAAGCGTAAAAGATTGGGCCGCGCAATGCATCAGTCATGTGCGGGCCCCCGGCCACGAAAACCCCGCTTACCGCGCTATAATGCGGGCCGATTTGAATCTGATGGAGTGAACCGATGGCGCTGGACGACAAGCACTGGTTTACCGAGCCGGTTCCCGAGGCGGGGCTGGCCATGTCGCTCAAGGTGACCGACAAGCTCCACGAGGAGCAGTCCGACTTCCAGCGGATCGAGATCTACGAGACCGAGGGTTTCGGCACGTTGATGGTCATCGACGGTTTCGTGATGCTCACCGACCGCGACAATTTCGTCTATCACGAGATGATGTCGCATCCGGCGCTGTTCACCCATGAGCGACCCCGCCGCGTGGCGGTCATCGGCGGCGGCGACTGCGGCACGCTGCGTGAAGTCCTGCGCCACCCGGAGGTCGAGGAAGCCTGGCAGGTGGAAATCGATGAACGCGTGACCCGGCTGGCCGAAAAATTTTTTCCGGAACTGTGTGACTCCAACAACGATCCGCGCGCCCGGTTGCTGTTCGACGACGGCATCAAATGGGTGGCCGACGCCGAGCCGGGAAGCCTGGATGTCATCATCGTGGACAGCACCGATCCCATCGGTCCCGCCGAGGGTCTGTTCAACGAGGCCTTCTATCGAAGCTGCCATCGGGCGCTGGGGGAGGGCGGCATCCTGGTCCAGCAGAGCGAGTCGCCGCTGCTGCATCTGAACCTGCTCAAGGCCATGCGCGGCGCCATGGCCGCGGCGGGTTTTGCCGATGTGCGCACGCTGCAGTTCCCACAGGCGACCTATCCGTCCGGCTGGTGGTCGGCAACAATGGCCCGCAAGAACATGAAGGTCGAGGGTTTCCGCGAAGCGGATGCCGCCGGCCGCGGGTTTGAAACGCGCTATTACACCCCCGATATCCATCGGGCGGCTTTTGCCATGCCGGCGTTTTTTCTGAGGGCAACGGGTGGAGAGTAGGCCGGCGCGCTAGTCGTCGCCGCAGAGCTCGTTGACGCGCTCTCGGGCCTTTTCCACGGCCTTTACGCGTTCGTCGTCCGTCTGATACACGCGCTCGCCCTTGTCGTTGAGCTTGTACATCTTTCGCGCCGGCAGGATCTTCGCCAGATCCTCGCGGGCCTTCTTGCAGCGCGCTTCACGTTCCTTGCGCGCCTTCTCGGCGTCCTCGGTGGATTGCTGCTGCGCCTGCACCTGTTGGCGGTAGTCGCTGGCCTGATTCCTGAGGTCCTCAAGCGATTGGCTGGCCTGCTTCGGGTCCGTCGGCCGGGACTTGATGTGGGTGCGCTGGGCCTGCGGCGTGACGGGCTTGTCCGAGTAATGGACATTGCCATCCTTGTCCACCCAGCGATAGACAGCGGCCGCGGCGGGCAACGCGGCGAGCAGGCCGATGGCGACCAGCAACGCGCGATGGCGGCGGCGGATCACTGGCTGTCCTCGTCCTTGCAAAACCGTTTCACGTCGTTCTTCGCCTGGGCCATGGCCTTGGCCTTTTCTTCCTTGGAAAGGACCTGGCGCTTGCCGTTGGCGTCCTGGCGGTAGAGGTAATCCGCCTTCTGGTACTGGGCCAGCGTCTTGCGGGCCATCTTGCAGCCATCCGAGGCTTGCGGGTCGGCGTTGTCCTGGTCATTGGCCTGCTGTGACTGCTGGTCATTCCGCGGCGTTTTGCTGTTCTTTGCGGGTTTGCTGCCCGTGCTGACGTGCACCGCCTGGGCGTTGCCCTTGTCGGGCTTGTGCTCGCTGTAATGCACCTGCCCGTTCTGGTCCACCCACTTGTACACGGTACCCGCCGACGCCGTCGCGGCGGCCAGGCCGAAAGCCAGCATTGCTACCAGGAGTCGTCCCGTCATGTCTTTGTCCTCCGCGCCATTGGCCGGGCGCGTGTGCCGTCGTCTACAGCGCATCCGCGTCGGTTTCGCCGGTGCGAATGCGGATCGCCTGCTCGAGCGGATAAATGAATATCTTGCCGTCCCCGATCTTGCCCGTGCGGGCGGCTTCGGTGATGGCTTCGACCACCTGCTCGGCAAGATCGTCGGGCACGGCCAGCTCGATCTTCACCTTGGGCAGGAAATCGACCACATACTCGGCGCCGCGATAGAGTTCGGTATGGCCCTTCTGCCGGCCGAACCCCTTCACTTCGCTCACGGTGATGCCCTGCACGCCGATATCCGACAGAGCCTCGCGCACATCGTCGAGCTTGAAGGGCTTGATGATCGCGGCGACCATTTTCATGGCGTTCCTGTCTCCATTGTCGTCACTTGATGGGCTGATTCTGTGACCAAGACGGCATCTTCGGCAAGCATCCCGCCAAATACCGGGCGCTATTGATTATACTGATGGCCTCATTTTAGGGATGAATGGAGATTCCGCCATGGCCCTGGACCCCAAGATACTCGATGACCTGGCGCGCCGCCTGAGCGAGGCGGTGCCGGACAACGTCAAGAACCTGCGCGCGGACATGGAAAAGAACTTCCGCGCCGTGTTGCAGAATGTGCTGGGCCGCCTGGATCTCGTCACCCGGGAGGAGTTCGACGTCCAGACCGCGGTCCTCAACCGCACCCGCGACAAGCTGGAAGCCCTCAACCAGCGGCTTGGCGAGCTGGAAGAATCGCTGAGCAAGCAGAAATCGGGCGCGCGCGGCACCACGAAAAAGAAATAGACCGCGAGCCATGCCCGAGTTTCGCCCGCTGACGCAGGACGACTGGCCGCTGATCGAGCAACTGTTCGGCCAGCGCGGCGCCTGCGGTGGCTGCTGGTGCATGACCTGGCGGGTGCCGAAAGGCGGCAAGTACTGGGAAGAGCACAAGGGCGAACCCAATCGCAGGGCTTTCCGCAAGCTGGTCGAGAGCGGCCATGCCCACGGCACCCTGGCCCTGGACGG
>JASFQN010000258.1:0-3119 GCA_050115425.1 Gammaproteobacteria bacterium
ATGAAAGGTGGATTGGGCGGCCTGATGAAGCAGGCCCAGAAGATTCAGGAAGAGATGAAGAAGGCCCAGGAAGAGATGGCCAGCCAGGAAGTCACCGGCACCGCCGGCGGTGGCATGGTGACCGTGGTCATGACCGGACGGCACGAAGTGCGACGGGTGTCCATCGACGCCGAGGCCCTGGGCGACGACAAGGACATGCTGGAGGACCTGATTGCCGCGGCCACCAACGACGCCGTGCGTCGTGTGGAAGAGATGATGCAGGAGAAATTCTCCGGGCTGGCTTCCGGCTTTGGCGGGCTGCCGCCCGGCATGATGCCACCCTTCTGACGGCCGTTGCCCCGCACTCCAGGAGACTGTCAGCATCATGAGTTACTCCACCCTGGTGGACCAGTTGATCGAGGCATTTCGCTGCCTGCCCGGCGTGGGGCCCAAGTCCGCCCAGCGCATGGCTTTCCATCTGCTTGAACGCGACCGCGACGGCGGCCGACGGCTGGCCGGCGCGCTGACCGAGGCCATGGACGGTGTGCAGCATTGCAAGCGCTGTCGCATGTTGAGCGATACCGAGACCTGCGGCATCTGTCGAGCGGCGAACCGTGACGACAGCCTGCTGTGTATCGTGGAAACTCCGGCGGACGTGATGGCGGTTGAGCAGTACACCGGCTATCGGGGACGCTATTTCGTACTCATGGGCCATCTTTCGCCGCTGGATGGCATCGGCCCGGAGGAACTTGGCCTGGACCTGCTGGAACAGCGCATGGCCGAGGACGGAGTGAAGGAAGTCATTCTCGCCACGAACCCGACCGTGGAGGGCGAGGCCACAGCGCATTACATTGGCGAGTTGGCCCGCGAAAAACGCATTCGCGCGACGCGCATCGCACACGGTGTGCCCATCGGCGGCGAGCTGGAGTATGTGGACGGCGGTACACTGTCGCACGCCTTCCAGGGGCGGCAGGATGTACCCTAGCGTCGCATTCCGTATCAGCTAGACTCTCGGCAGCGATTTTTGACGCGAGAGAGTGACCGTGAGGTTTCTCAGGAGGAGGTTGTCATGGCCGACTGTCTCTTTTGCAAGATGGCGTCCGGCGAGATCGAGCCCGACATCGTGTATCAGGATGACGATGTGCTCGCTTTCCGGGACATCAATCCGCAGGCGCCCACGCATGTGCTGGTTGTGCCGCGTACCCACATAAGCACCATCAACGAACTGGAGAACGAACACGCCGAACTGGTCGGCCGCCTGTACCTGGTGGCCGCCAAAGTGGCCAAGCAGGACGGCATCGCTGAAAGCGGTTACCGTACGGTGATGAACTGCATGGAAGGCGCCGGGCAAAGCGTCTTCCATCTGCACCTGCACGTGCTCGGCGGCCGGCGAATGGATTGGCCGCCGGGGTAGGCGAACCTCGACGGGTCTTGGCCAGATTCACCGTTGGCCCTTTCAGCCCACCCCTTCGGGGCTACCGCGATTTCGGTGTTCAACTGCGTTGCTTCTCGCTCATGTAGCGCTGCAGGGCGACGCTCGTTCCGCGTGGCGAATCCCCGAAATCCCGCCAGGACCCATTCGATGTTCAGGAAGAAACAGTACGCAATCGTTGCTGGCAAGTGCCGCTAGCGATTCCACGGGGTGAAATTCTGGCGCATGAAGTTGGCCAGGCGCTTGTAGCTCGTATAGCGCCTCTCTGAAATCGCTCCTTTTTCCACCGCGGCCTTGACCGCACAGCCCGGTTCCCTCAGATGGAGGCAGTCGGCGAAGCGGCAATGCGGCGCCAGCGGCACGAATTCCTCGAACAGGGTGGCCAGTTCGGCGATCTCCATGGGCCACAGCGTGAAGTCGCGCACCCCCGGCGAGTCGATCAGGTCGCCGCCGCCGGGCAGATGGAACAGGTGGGTCGAGGTCGTAGTGTGACGACCTTCGCCGGTGGCTTCGGATATCTCGCCCACGCGGATGGACTCGGTGCCGGTGAGCCGGCGTACCAGCGAACTCTTGCCCACACCGGATTGGCCCACCAGCACCGCGATGTGTTCTCGCAGATGCGCTTCCAGTTCAGGCATGCCCGCACCGGTCTCGGCACTGACTTCCAGCACGGGATGACCCAGTTGGCGGAATTCGGCGAGTACTTCGCGGACCGCTGGATCCGCCGCGCCGGGCAGATCTGATTTGTTCAGCAGCAGGCTGGCCTCGATGCTCGACGCGCGTGCCGCGGCCAGATAGCGATCCAGCATCCAGGGGTCGGGTTCGGGTTCCGGTGCGGTCACCACCAGGATTCGGTCGACGTTTGCCGCCAGCGGCTGCTGGTGGGTGCGCACGTCGTGGCGCGCGAGCAGGCTGCGGCGAGGCAGGATGCCGGTGATCAGGCCGCCGTCGTCGAGGCGTTTCCATTCCACTTCGTCTCCGCACACCGGCCGCAGTTTGCGCCCGAGAATCTTGCACTCGACGCGCTCACCCGCCGCCGTTTCCAGCACGGCCTGGCGGCCGAAGTTGACCACCACGCGCGCGGGCGCTCCGAGTTCGCTCATGCCGTGGTGTGCTCCGGGCGTTTCTCGATCAGGCGGCGCAGATGGCCGATGCGCACCGGTGCGGGCGGATGCGAATCATAGAAGGCCGAATAGACCGGGTCCGGTGTGAGGGTGTTGGCATTGTCCCGGTACAGCCGGACCAGCGCGGCGATCAGCGCCTTGCCGTCGCTCTGCCGGGTGGCGAACTCATCGGCCTCGAACTCGTGGCGGCGCGAGAGCGCCGAGGTGAGCGGGCTCAGCGGGAAGGTAAATGCGGGAACAGCGAACAGGAACAGCAGGATCGCACTGTGATCCGATATCGCGTTGACGCCCAGCCCGTGGTAGAACCACGGCCGGGTTGTCAGCCAGCCGAGCACGGCCAGGCCAATGAGGCTGGTGGCGGCGGCCAGCAGCAGGCGCTTGAGGATGTGGTGGCGGCGGAAGTGGCCCAGCTCGTGTGCCAGCACGGCTTCCACCTGCTCGGGCTCCAGGCTGTCCAGCAGCGTGTCGAAGAATACGATTCGCTTGTTGCTGCCGACCCCGGTGAAGTAGGCATTACCGTGTGCGGAGCGCCGGGAACCGTCCATCACAAAGATGCCCCGGCTGCGAAATCCGCAGCGCGTGAG
>JASFQN010000259.1:0-3113 GCA_050115425.1 Gammaproteobacteria bacterium
CTCGCCACCCGGCGAGCCACTGGCCATCACCGCCACTGACAGCGCCGGGAAAACCTTCGACATTTCCCTGGAATTCAACCCCGTGGAGATGGACGGCGAGCCCGCCGTGGAACTCGCGGTGCGCACCGAAGCAAGCTCGCCGGAATCGGAAGCCGAACTGGAATTCCTCAGACGGCACGATCCGGCGACCGGGCTGCTCACACGCACGGCGTTCATCGAGGCGATGAAAGAGGCCATTCGCACCAATTCAGGCGACCGGTCACGGGTTCTGGTCTATATCAAACCGGATGCCTTCAGCGCGGTGAAGAACAAGGTGGGCATACTCAACAGCGAGGACGTCGTGCGACGCCTTGCAGAGCTGCTCCGTGAGCACACCACCAGCGAGGATCTGCTCAGCCGCTTCGGCGGCACCCTGTTCATGGCGCTGGTGTCTCGGCCGCGGTTCAAGGACGTCGAAAGCTGGGCGGAGAAATTCCGTACCACGGTAGCCACGCAGGTCTTCGAAGCCGGGGGCCAGTCCACGAGCCTGACCGTGAGCATCGGCCTGACCGATTTCGCGGGCAAGGCCGAACATCTGGATCACCTGTTCACACAGGCCCAGTCGGCCAGCGCCAACGCCCACAAGGCGGGCGGCAACCGCATCGAAATCTACAAGCCCGAGGAGGTCGGCGAACAGGGCGTCACCGACGCCGGCTGGGTCAAGCGCATTACTGATGCGCTGAAGCAGGAGCGCTTTCAGCTCGTCTACCAGGGCGTGGCAAGCCTCCAGGGCGAAAGCAACGAAATGTACGACATTCTCGTGCGGATGCTTGATGAAAACGGCAAGGAGACCATGCCCGGCGACTTCATGCCGGCGGCCGAGCGCAACGGTCTGATGGTGGCGATCGACCGGTGGATCATGGAACAGGCGATCAAGGTGCTCGCCGACCGCGCCAGGAGCCGCAAGGGGGTGACATTCTTCCTGCGCGCATCCAGCCAGTCCATCGTCGACAGCACACTGATCCAGTTCATCGAAAAGCAGCTGGCCGCAAATTCCGTGCCCGCGGGCAGCCTGGTCTTCGAGGTCGCCGAACAGGCCGTTGAACAACATCTCAAGGAAACACGCGCTTTCGTCGAGGGCATCCAGAAACTGAAGTGCCGGTTTGCGCTGGAGCACTTCGGGATCGGCCACAACTCCATGCAGTTGCTTGAACTGCTGCCGGTCCAGTTCGTCAAGATCGACGGCTCTTTCATGGGGCCGATCAACAACGACGAACAGGTGCGGGACAAGGTGGAAAGTCTGATCGAGAAGGCCAAGAGCCAGAACATAGAAACGGTGGCCGAACGCGTCGAGAATGCCAATACCATGGCGGTGCTCTGGCAGCTCGGCGTGAGCTACATCCAGGGTAATTATGTTCAGGAACCGGAAGTGGTCATGGCGGCCGATTGATGTCCGCCAGAGCGTCCAGGACCATCGACGGGGCCCACGGGCCCCGTTTTTCGTGGCATGCAGCAGTAACGTTCAGGCCGCCCTGCGCAGTGCTTCGATCCGCTCGGAGAGCGGCGGATGAGTCATGAAAAGCCTGGCCAGACCCTGACCGATGCGTCCGGAAATGCCGAATGCCGCCATCTGGTCCGGCAGACCTTCGGGATGCCGGTCGCCCGCCAGCCGCTGCAAGGCACTGATCATCTTCTGCCGGCCGGCCAGCCGCGCGCCGCCGGCGTCGGCGCGGAATTCGCGCTGGCGCGAGAACCAGAAGACGATGATGCTGGCGAGGACACCGAGCAGAATCTCGGCAAGAAATGCGGTTATCCAGAACCCGGGACCGTGTCCCCGCTCGGTCCGGAATACCACCCGGTCGACCACATGGCCAATCACCCGCGAGAGGAAAATGACGAAGGTGTTCACAACCCCCTGGATCAAGGCCAGGGTCACCATGTCACCGTTGGCGACATGGCTGATCTCGTGCCCCAGCACCGCTTCCACCTGCTCCCGGTCCATCTGTTCCAGGAGCCCCGTACTCACCGCCACGAGTGCATGGTTGCGACGCATTCCAGTGGCAAAGGCATTCATTTCGTCGCCGCGATAGACGGCCACTTCCGGCATTCCAACGCCCGCGTCCCTGGCGAGGCGCTGCACCGTGCTCACCAGCCAGCTTTCCGTGGCGCCACGCGGCTGCTCAATGACCCGGGCCCCGGTGAGGCGGCGGGCCGTCCATTTTGACAGGGCCAGCGAGACAAACGAACCACCCATCCCGAACACTGCTGCAAAAATGAGCAGCGAACGCAAATCCAGTTCGACACCCCGTTCCTGCAGAAAACCCGTGAAACCCAGCAGGCTGGCGGTCAGGCTGAGCACCAGCAGAATTGCCAGGTTGGTTACCAGAAAGAGAACGACGCGCTTCATCAGGGCCACTCCTTGTGGACGTTGCTGATTTCTTCCTTGGGGTTCGTCGCACCGGTTTCAAGGCGGCTTGCCGAATCCATAGCTGCCCGATGGTCCGCCAGCCGAGCCGTATTTCCGGCTACTTCTTCTGCTCCCAGCGGGATTCCGGAACCAGGGCATCGACCTTGCGGTAGCCCTTGGAGAGCTTGAGCCCGCGGCGGCCACGCTCGCCCTCGTATTCATCAAGCTCCTCGTTACTCATGCGTTTGAAGCGCTGACCGCTGACCACCACCACAGCTTCGAGTTCATCGAAGACGGTCACTGCGGCCATGGTTTCCTCGCCGGCTTTGAATTTCTGGGGAGGAATGCCAATGATCTTGTTGCCCTTGCCTCGGGCCATTTCCGGCAGATCCTCAAGGGGAAAGCAAAGCAGGTTTCCGGCGCTGCTCGCCGCCAGCACCCAGTCGGTGTCGGGTTTCGCGACCGGGGCAGGTGCCATGACCCGGGCGCCTTTGGGCACGGTCAACACCGCCTTGCCGCTCTTGTTGCGCGTGTGCAGGTCACCCAGGCGGGCCACGAAACCATAACCCGCGTCCGTCGCCAGCAGATAACGATCATCCGGATCACCCAGCATGACGCCGGCAAAGCTCGCGCCGTCGGGCGGATTCACCCGTCCGGAAAGTGGCTCGCCCTGCCCGCGCGCGGAAGGCAGCGTGTGCGCGGGGATCGAATAGGCCCGACCCGTGGA
>JASFQN010000260.1:0-3111 GCA_050115425.1 Gammaproteobacteria bacterium
CGTCGCAGACCCCAGGGTGCCCATCGACCAGTCGCGTTCTCTAGTTCGGGCGCTGAGTTCCGAGGGCAAGACCTACGACTACATCGAGAAACGCCATGAGGGTCATGGCTTCCACGCGGAAAAGAATCGCCTGGAGGTCTACACCGCGGTAGTCAACTGGCTGCACAAGTATCTCTGATACGCGCCGCCGGATGATCACGGCTGACCGGGAGCGGACTGTCCGCTCCCGGTTTTTTGTGCCTTTCAGAAAATCGAGCAGCCGGTCAGAGAAGTGAATGCTTCCAGCGCCCGTGTGCCAACCAGCGAATTGCCGGAGCGGTCGAGTTCCGGCGACCATACACAAAGGCTCATCTCTCCCGGCACTACGGCGAGAATGCCGCCACCGACGCCGCTCTTGGCCGGCAGCCCCACCCGGTAGGCAAAGTCGCCGACCGAATCATAGAGTCCGCAAGTGAGCATCAGCGAGTTGAGTTGTTTTGCCTGGCGTGCGCTGACCACCCGGGCACCGCTCAAGTCCTGGCCCCGGTTGGCGAGAAACACGCCGGCTCGCGCCAGTTCCAGGCAAGTCATGCGGATCGCGCAATGGTGGAAATAGGCGTCTAGCACCCGGGACACATCGTGATTCAGATTGCCGCAGGCACGCAGAAAATGGCCCAGCGCCCGGTTCAAATCGCCGTGTTCGCTTTCCGAAGCAACCACCTCATGGTCGAACGCGGGAGCGTCCGAGCCGGCCAACCGGCGGAGTCTGGCCAGAATCTCGCCCGCGGCGTCTGGCGCCGCATCCAGCAGCCGGTCGGTCACTACCAGCGCGCCGGCGTTGATGAACGGATTGCGCGGAATGCCATTCTCGTATTCCAGCTGCACCAGGGAATTGAAGCGGGTTCCGGAAGGCTCCCTCCCGACGCGCTGCCAGAGCGAGTCACCCGCGACTTCCATCACGCGCGCCAGTGTGAACACCTTGGAGATGCTCTGGATGGAAAAGGCGGTCTCGGCGTCACCCACGCAGGCCTGTTCCCCGTCCACGGTGACTACCGCCATGCCAAACGCGTCGGCCGGCACCCGGGCCAGGGCGGGAATGTAGTCCGCCACCCGGCCCCGGCCGAACGCCTCGGCGACCGCGTGATGGACCGATTCGAGGGTTGCCTGGAGTCGGGAAGCCACCGCGTCAGTCGGTGTCGAATTCCGCCCACCAGGGCAGTTCGGGCGGCTCGGCCGTGGGCGGCGGCGGCAGCGCCGCGGCGCCGGGCAGAACGCGGTAGAGCACCATCGGCTTCTCCGCATCGATCTCGGCAATTTTTTCAAACCGCGGGGGTGCGGGCACCGGTACCAGGGGCTGGGCATTGAACAGGGCGGTATCCAGCGCATCGCGGTCGGTGAGCAGATAGTCGCCCGCCTTGATGCGGCCGTCCGCGACTCTGGCATAGAGCTCGCGTGGCGTGCGCACAAAGGGCATGGGATAACCGAGTTCGTAAAGGGTCATGGACCGGGGCCAGCCATAGCTGACGATACGGCCGGGGTCCTTGGCAACCAGGTGTTGTATTTGCCGGAATCCCGCCACGCCCCCGATCGATTCACGGCGCATGGGCACCACGATCAATACGACAGCGGCGATGGCCAGCGCGAAGACCGCGGACCAGCTCTTGATCGCCGCGGTCAACCGGGCGCGAACGGGGTCGTCCCAGAAATAGCGAACACCAAAGATGGCCAGTGCGGCGACGGCCGGCGCCGAAGGCATGATGTATTTGCCCTGCTTGGACATGGACACCGTGAAAAACAGGAAAGTCCACAAGAACCAGATGGCCATGGCGCGCGCGCCCACGTCGCGCGCACGAAATGCGGCAACCAGCCCGATGGGGGCCAGAAAGGCGAGCGGGAAAAAATCGCCCCAGAAATCGATGAAATAGAAATACCAGGCGTGTTCGTGCGAAAAGCCTGTCGTGAAGCGCGAAAAGTTCTGGTAGACCAGGTTGGCGTAGACGTAGTCCCAACCTTCTGTCAACCCGGCCGCGATGTACCAGGGAACGGTCACGGCCAGGACCAGTGCCAGTCCGCGAATCGGCTGCAGTTCCCAGGCCGCGCGCAGCCCGCGTGCGAGCCAGCCCCGCAGCCCGCTGTCTTCACCCGTCCCCCATATCCAGCGATCCAGGCCCATCGCGGGCAGCGTGATCGCCATGCCCACCGGGCCCTTGGCGGCAGTGGCCAGGCAGATGCCCAGCCACATTTCCCAGGCAAACCGCTGCGGCGGGCGGTGTCGCGGCAGCCGCAGGTAACCGGTGAAGGCGATGACTATGCCGAGGGTCAGCAGGCTGTCGGACTGGGCCACCAGGAAGTTGTATACCACCACCGGAATGCCAATACCCGCCAGCGGCAGGAGAAAACGCGGCCAGGTCGGAAAGAGGAGGCCCTGCAGGCGCGCCAGCCAGAACAGCCAGAGAAAGAAGGCCAGGTAGCCGGGCAGCCGGATGGCTACGACCAGGGGCAGGCCGATGCTGTGCAGAATGCAGCCCAGCCAGAAATACAGCGGCGGATATTCAATGTAGGGAACGCCGTTCTTGATCGGTACCAGCCAGTTGCCGCGCGCGGTCATTTCCCGGACAGCTTCGGCAAAGCGCGGTTCCATTGACGGCACAGGGCCGTGGTTGAAAAGGGACACCACGAAAGTGCAGGCGATGATGGCGAGTACCCAGCCAAACAGTTCCAGGCGGCGCGCTGCGGCGGTCTTGTCCATCAATCAAGCATCTCCGGTGGCAAAACGGCTTGTCGGCGCGGTGGCACGAATCCACCGCCACGCACGCATGGGTCCGGCCTGCCCTGGCAAGATCGGCCGGCGCCGGTCTCCGAATCATCCCGAGGTTGAGTGTTCAGCGACTAGTTTACGTGTAGCGCTGCGCCGCGTCAGCCTTCGCGGTATTTGCGAAGCCGTGCTCTGAACTGGTGGTACGTGAGTCCCACCATCCGGGCCGCCTCGCGCTGATTATGATGCGCGCGTTCCAGTGCCGCGCCGATCAGGCGAGCCTCGATCTCGGCGAGATGACGATCCAGATCCAGAGGCATCTCCGGTAGTGACGCCGCGGGCGCTGCTGCCGGCGTTAGAGCCACCTCGGCAGGGGA
>JASFQN010000261.1:0-3102 GCA_050115425.1 Gammaproteobacteria bacterium
TGCGACGACATTGTCTCATGCCACATCACGTTGGAGCGGGCCCAGCACAACCATCAGACCGGCAATCCCTACCGGACCCGCATCGAGCTCCGACTGCCGCCGAACAAGGACCTCGTTGCCGACAAGGAAGGCGAGGTCGAGAACCCGCAGGTCCAGCTCCGCCCAATCATCCGCGCAGCTTTCGAGGCCATCGAAAGACAGCTAAAACGCCAGACCCAGAAACGGCGGCGCGAAGTGAAGCGCCATGACGAGCCGGTGGCACTGGTGGAACAATTGTTCCCCGAACAAGGCTATGGCTTCCTGCGCACACCCGAAGGCCGGGAAATCTATTTCCACCGCAATAGCGTGCTGCATGACGATTTTACGCGACTGGAAATCGGCACCGGCGTGCGCTTTGCACTGGAAATGGGTGAAGACGGCCCCCAGGCAAGCACGGTGCAGATTGTCGACAAGCCCGGCGTGCGCAGGCGCCCGGCTTTGCCCTGACGCTCGAACAGGCCGCGACGGAGGTGAGCGATGACTCGTTTCGATCCGGACAAATCGGCACTGCTGCTGGTCGATATCCAGCCGGACTTCATGCCCGGTGGTCCTCTCGCCTGCGCAGGAGGCGACACCATCATCGGTCCGGTCGCCGCGTTGCTCGCGGCGAATCGCTTTCGCCACTGCGTGGCCACCCAGGACTGGCATCCGCCCGGACACATCTCGTTTGCCAGCATGCATCCGGGTCGCGAACCGCTGGAGACCATCCAACTCTACGGCCGCGAGCAGACACTCTGGCCCGAGCATTGCGTGCAGGACTCCAAAGGTGCGCAACTGCACCCGGACATACCCTGGCGAAACCTTGATGTGATCATTCGCAAGGGCACTGATCCGGAAGTGGATTCCTACAGCGGCTTCCGCAACAACTGGGACCCCCGGGGCGAACGGCCGCCCACGGGTCTGGCGGGCTTTCTTCACCATCGCGGCGTCAGCGATGTCTTCCTGTGCGGGCTGGCGCGCGACGTGTGCGTGAAGTGGACGGCCGAGGATGCCGTGGCCGCGGGGTTCAACACCTGGCTGCTCTGGGATCTGACACGCCCGGTCACGCATGATACCGACGAGAACACCCGGCGTTCGCTGGAGGAGTCCGGTGTAACGGTCATCGACAGCGACCAACTCGCGGATTTGCAGGCGCGATGAGCAAACGCCGCTGGTACGTCGGCACATCCGGCTATCAATATCGCCACTGGCGCGGCGTCTTCTATCCGCCGGAGATGCCGGCCCGCCGATGGCTTGGCTGGTATGCATCGGTGTTTCGCAGCGTGGAAATCAACAATACTTTCTACGGGCTGCCTTCCCCCGACACGGTCGCTGCCTGGCGGGATGCCGTGCCGGCGGGATTCCGCTTCGCGCTCAAATTCAGTCGCTATGGCAGCCATGTTCGCCGGCTTCGGGACCCCGCTGACATCCTGCACCGTTTTGTGCAGGCCATCGCGCCATTGGGCAAGAAGACCGGACCGATTCTGGTGCAACTTCCGCCCCACTGGCACTTCGACGGGCGCCGCCTTGCCGGTTTTCTGCGCGCACTCCCCGGCGAGTACGAGTGGGTGATGGAATTTCGTGATCCGGACTGGCTGCGCGACGAGTGCTTCGAAATGCTGGAGCGTGCCGGTGTGAGTCTGTGCATGCATGACCTGATGGAAAACCATCCATGGGTCGTCACCGGCAACGTGGTCTATCTGCGCTTCCATGGCACAGGTTATGGCGGCACCTACCCGCACCAGTTGCTCGCCGCGTGCGCCGACCGGCTGAGCCGGGAAATCCGGCTCGGACGGTGCGCCCATGCCTATTTCAACAACGACGCCGACGGCTTCGCGCCACGTGACGCCGGCCGGCTGGCCCGTTTTCTGGCTGCACGCCTTGGCGAACGGCCACCTCCGCGGGCCGGACGCGACTACGGGCGGGCGGGCCCAGCATCCGAACGGCGACCACTGCAAGCCGGGAAGCACCGGCAGCCTGCACAGTGAATGCGTGCCACGTTGTGTCTGCCGTCCGGAGGAATTGGCAGGCACCTTCCCGGCCGGTACCATGGCAGCCACCTGCCACCGCCCACGTCACATTCCGGGAGCGCGTTCCATGCTGGCATTCGGCGAGCTGCTCATCAGCCTGGTCGTCATCCTGATCGCTGCAGAAACCTTCACCAATGCGCTGGAACATCTGGGCGAAGATCTGGGCATTTCCGAAGGAGTGACCGGCTCGATTTTCGCCGCGGTGGGTACCGCCCTGCCGGAGACCATGGTGCCACTGCTGGCCATCTTCGCCGGCACCGCCAATACGCAGCTCAACGAGGAAATCGGCGTGGGCGCGATTCTTGGCGCGCCCCTCATGCTTTCAACGCTGTCACTGTTCCTGATGGGCGCCTCGGTGGTTCGCAGTCGCGGCTGGAACGGCGAACTGCATCCGGAGCGCACCGGCCTGCTTCGCGACATCAATTTCTTCCTGCTCGCCTTCTTCTTCGCCGCCGTGGCCCTGTTCATTCCCAAGGGCGGCGAACCGATCCGGGTCGCACTGGCCTCGTTGTTGATCCTCGGCTACTTTGTCTACCTCCTCATGACCGTGCGCGCCTCCGCCGCGCTGGTCGCCGACGGCCACGGCACCGAGGCCCACCACCGACTGTTTGCCAGCTTCCTCCGTCTGCCCGAAAACGCCCCGGTCGTGGTCCTGCAATTGCTGGTGGGGCTGGCGCTGCTCATCGGTGGAGCCAAGGGATTCATCTACGGCGTGGAAGACGCGGCCGAAGCGCTGGGCCTGCCCGCCCTGGTTCTTTCGCTGGTGCTGATTCCGGTGGCCACCGAACTGCCGGAAAAGGTCAACAGCATCCTCTGGATCCGGCGTCGCCGCGACACGCTGGCCTATGGCAACATCACCGGCGCCATGGTCTTCCAGGGTACCCTGCTGCCGGCGCTGGGCATCATGCTCACGCCCTGGGCACCGCGCCCGGAAATCTACTCGGGCATCGTCATCACATGGGTCGCCATGGTATGGCAACGCTTCCTCGTGCGGCGCGACCGACTGCACGTGTGGCATTTGCTGCCACATGGCGTGCTCTACGTTATCTATCTG
>JASFQN010000262.1:0-3089 GCA_050115425.1 Gammaproteobacteria bacterium
CCCTGTTCGAGGCGCAGACCATCCGTACCCTGGCGGGCCGGCTGGAAGCGCTGCGCGATGCACGTCCGGTGGACACGGGCGGGACTGCGCCACCACCGCCGGCGCCGGTGGCTCAGGATGCGTCGGAAGGCGCGCCACTGTCCTATTCGCAGCAACGCCTCTGGTTCATCCATCGCCTGGACAGTGAAACCGCCCAATATCACATCCCCTGCCGTGTGCGGCTGAGCGGCGAACTGGACGTATCGGCCCTGCGCGCGGCGCTGACCGAACTGGTCCGACGTCATTCGATCCTGCACACGGCCTTTACGGAGATCGGGGGTGAGCCGCGCCAGGTGCGCCAGCCGTTCGAGGCATTCGAACTGCCGCTGCACGATCTCACAGGGCTGGCGGCGGACCAGCGCGAAAGTCAGGCAACACGAATCCTGCGCGAGGAAGCCCTGCGGCCGTTCAACCTGCGACGCGGGCCACTTTTTCGCGGTTGCCTGGTACGCCTGGCGGCCACCGAGCATTGGCTGGCGCTGACCGTCCACCACATCGTCGCCGACGGCTGGGCCATGGGCATTCTCGAGCGTGAACTGGGCGTGCTCTACGATGCCCACCGTCAGGGTCGGGCCGCGCCGCTGGATCCGCTTCCGTTGCAGTATTCGGATTATGCCCACTGGCAACGCCGGTGGCTGGACGATGCTGCGCTGGAACCGCATTTCCACTATTGGCAGGAACAGCTGCGCGACATTCCGCTGCTTCATCATCTGCCGCTGGATCACTCGCGCCCGCCGGTGCAGTCGGATCGCGGCGCGCTGCATCGCCAGAAATTACCGGCGGACCTGGTCGCTCGCCTGGAAGTACTGGGTCGAGGTCACGGCGCCACCTTGTTCATGGTCCTGCACGGCGCGTTCTCGGTGCTGCTCTCGCGTTTCAGCGGCGAGACCGACATTGTCGTGGGCACCCCTGTGGCCAACCGGCGCGACGAATCGCTGGCCCCCTTGATCGGCCTGTTCATCAACACATTGGTCCTGCGCAGCGACCTGTCCGGCGAGCCGTCCTTCGCGGATTTGCTAGAACAATGCCGGCAGCGCGCCCTGGATGCTTACGAGCATCAGGACATGCCCTTCGAACTGCTGGTGGAACGGCTGAATCCGGAGCGCAGCACGGCGTACAGCCCGCTCTTCCAGGTATTGTTCGCGTTGCAGAACAACGAGTCTGCCGGACTGGAACTACCCGGTGTGGATTCCGCACCGGTACCGTTCGAGGACCGCAACGCCAAGTTCGATCTGGCCCTGAACATCCAGCCGGGTCCCGACGGCCTGCTCGCCGAGTGGGAGTACAACGCTGACCTTTTCGAAGCCGCCAGCATCGAACGCCTGGCTTGCGCCTACCGGCTTCTGCTCGAGGCCATCCTTGCCGACCCGCAACGCCCGGTCCACGACCTGCCGCTGATGGAGGACGAGGAACGGGAGCGTGTGCTCGCGCTCGGCAACGACACGGCGCGCGACTACCCGCAAGCCGATTGTCTCAACGAACTGATCGAACGCCGGGTGCTTGCCGATCCGGATGCCACGGCCGTGATCTGCGAGGGCGAGCGCCTCGCCTATGCCGAGCTCAACCGTCGCGCCAATCAACTGGCGCACTATCTGCGTTGCCTGGGAGTGGGTCCGGACGTACCGGTGGCCATCGCCATGGAGCGAAGCCTCGACATGGTGGTGGCGCTGCTCGCCATCCTCAAGGCCGGTGGCGGTTACGTGGCGCTGGATCCGGACTATCCCGAAGCACGGCTTGCGGCGATGCTGGCTGACAGCGCGCCGGCGGCGGTGCTGACCGATGCCGGAGTGGGTGGGCGTATCCGCGCGGCGCTGGCCGTTGCCGGAGAGGCCGGGGATGCTCCCGTTCTGGACGTGGCCGACGACGCCGAGCGATGGGCCGGCGGGAAGGAAGCCAATCCCGAGCCAGCGGATACCGGTCTGCCTGGATCGCATCTCGCCTACATCATTTACACCTCCGGCTCCACCGGTCGTCCCAAGGGCGTGATGAACGAACACCGGGGCATCGTCAATCGTCTGCTCTGGATGCAGGAAGCCTACCCGCTGGACGGCGACGACCGCTTTCTGCAGACGGCGGCAGTGGCCTTCGGTGCCTCGGTGGTGGAAATATTCTGGCCGCTGCTCGCCGGCACACCGCTGGTGCTCACGCGACCCGGCGGGCACAAGGACCCCGCCTACCTGGCCGCACTGATCCAGCGCGAAAGGGTTACCGCCCTGCATTTCGTACCATCCATGCTGCAGGCGTTTCTGGATCATCCGCAGGCGGCCGGCTGTACCAGCCTGCGGCATATCTTCTGCGGCGGCGAGGCGATGTCCGGCGCCCTGGCGCGCCGCTGTCGCGAGGTGCTGCCGCGTGCCCAACTCCATCACCTCTATGGGTCCAGCGAGACCGCCGTGCTTTCCACCGGCTGGGACTGCCCGGACGGTCCGCTGCCGGACAATGTTCCCATCGGCCGGCCCGGTGCCAACACCCGAATCTACATCCTGGACACACGCGGACGACCGGTGCCGTCCGGCGTGCGTGGCGAAATATTTGTGGCCGGCCGTCAGGTGGCGCGCGGTTACCTCAACCATCCGCAACTGAACAGCGAGCGCTTCCTGCCCGATCCGTTTCATCCGCGGGAAGGTGAGCGCATGTACCGCACCGGTGATCTCGGCCGGCAACTGCCGGATGGCAGTATCGAGCATCTGGGCCGTAACGACTTCCAGATCAAGATTCGCGGCCAGCGGGTGGAGTTGGGAGAAATCGAGGCTCGACTTCTCGACCACGATGGCGTGCGTCAGGCGGCGGTGGTGGCCCTTGAAGACGACGGCGACACGCGGCTGGCGGCCTACGTGGTGCCTTCCGGGGTCGCCGCCGCGGAGGACTCGCTGACCGGCGACCTGCGAGCCCATCTGCAGGCTCACTTGCCCTCGCACATGGTCCCCGCGGCCTTTGTCGTGCTTGAACGGCTGCCGCTCAATGCCAATGGCAAGCTGGATCGCCGGGCCCTGCCGACGCCGCAGGCGTCGAGTGGCGCGCGTTCGGTGCAGCCGCCTGATACGCAACTC
>JASFQN010000263.1:0-3088 GCA_050115425.1 Gammaproteobacteria bacterium
GCCGGGAGTTGCCGCCGCCCGAATTGGAAGCCCAGTTGCGGGCCTGTGCCGAGGTGGCAGCCGCTCTGGGCCTTGCCACCTTTGCCAGCCCGACCTACGAGGCGGACGATCTGATCGGCGGGCTGGCGGCCACGGCGCGCCGCGCCAGTCGGCCGGTGACCATCGTCAGCCGCGACAAGGATCTGGGCCAGTTGCTGCAAGACGGGGATACCCTCTGGGACGGTGCGGACAGGCGGGCCGGGCCGGCCGATATCGAGGCGCGCTTTGGCGTTCCACCCCGCGCCATACCGGATCTCTTTGGTCTGATGGGCGATGCCGTGGACAACATTCCCGGAGTGCGGGGCATTGGTGCGCGAACGGCCGCCGCGCTGATCGCCCATTTCGGGGATCTGGAAGCGCTCTATGCCAACCTCGATTCAATCGATTCGCTGGAGCTCAGAGGCACGGCGCGCATTCGCCGGCTGCTGGAGGAGCAGCGTGAGATGGCGATCCTCTCCCGTGAATTGGCGCGCGTGGTCACCGAGGACCTGCCTGTGCCCGGCAACCTTTCCGCGCTGGCCTGGAAAGGGCCGGATATCGCGGCGTTCAGCGAATTGTCTGACCGGATGGGCTTTGGCCGGC
This sequence comes from Gammaproteobacteria bacterium, assembly GCA_050115425.1. Classification (GTDB taxonomy): domain Bacteria; phylum Pseudomonadota; class Gammaproteobacteria; order Natronospirales; family JASFQN01; genus JASFQN01. The sequence continues at coordinate 622 of JASFQN010000263.1, forward strand.
GGTTTCGCGAGCGCGCCACGGCCCTGGCCGGACGGGGCCAGGGATGAACTTGCCCGGCCCTTGCCGGCTGGCTGCGGGAGTGCCTGGGTGAGCGCGTTCGCCTGGAGCGGCTGGAGCCGGTCGCCGGCGGCAGCATCAATCGCGCGGCCCGCGCCGACATTGTGGCGGGCGCCGTTCCGGTGACGCTGTTCCTCAAATTCAATCGCGCCAACGCCCTCTCGATGTTCCAGACCGAGCGCGCCGCCGCGGCCGGGTATGCATCGCTCGCAGACGCGGGCCAGTGGCTGATGGAGAGGCTCAATGTCTTCTTTGCTGACCATGATCCGGCTCCTTCGCTGTTGCACGGCGACCTCTGGGGCGGGAACGATGCAGCCGTCGGCGGGCAGCCTGTGCTCTACGATCCCGCCCTCTACTACACTGGCCATGACGGAATTGTTCGGCGGTTTCGGTCCGGCTTTCTACCGGGCCTACGATGCCACCTGGCCCCGTGATCCCGGGTATTCGAGACGCCGCGACCTGTACAACCTGTATCACGTGCTCAACCACCTTCACCTATTCGGTGGCGGCTATGCGGGGCAGGCCGAACACATGACCCGCAAGCTGCTGGCGGCGGCATCGGCCTGAACGGAAAAGGCGAGTCCGAACGGTTTGATGTCAGAAGCGGATGGCATGGTCAGGCCGGCGTCATCCTGCCGCGAGGCAGATTCGATAACGGGGAGCTCCGGCCACCGCGTTATTCGATCCCGGCGTTATGTCGCGATTCCGGGACTCGCGCTGGCTCCCCGGCAACCTGGAAGGCATCCGGGAGACGGGGGTCAGTCCTCGTCGGTGACCAGTTCGATCTCCGGACCGGCCGGTGGCGCAAGCGCGGCGCTCAGCGTCCGGCCTTCGGTGTCTTGCACTTCGCGACTGAAGGTCCAGCCGTCGAAGCGGAGTTTCTCGATCAGCGCCGGCATTTCCGGATCGGAGAACACCATCACCGGCCGTGCAGCAAGGGCGGCGCGTCGCAGGCGGACGCTCAGGCCCGTTCTGATCAGCAGCGTGCCGTCGCCGTCGTTCATGGCCACGAAACCCAGCCGTTCCCAGAAGGGTGCGGATTCCGCCGGGGCCGCGCAGGGCAGGCGCAGTTCCCGGAAATGGCCGCACAGCGTGGGACCCGGCGGCATCGCCGGCGGCGGAAAGGTGCGTGCTTCCAGCAGCGTGACGATCTGGCCCTCCGGTGTGAGGAACCCCGCTTCGTTGAATTCGTCCGCGGCCAGCTTCACGAACTCGAAGGTGACGCCGGTCGCCTCCAGCGCTTCCACGTGACGGCGCAGGTCGGGCAGCACAAAGGTCAGCGAGGGAGAGGGAAAACGGTAATCGTGCAAGCCAAGATTGATATGCCCGTCGCTGACTACGGCATAGGCATGCGACCAGGTATCGCCCGTCGGCAGGTGCGTGAAGCCGAGCGCCTCGAAGAAACGCACCGTGCCGAGCACATCTTCGCAATCAACACTGAGTTCCAGGAAATCGCCGAGCATGGAGGCATTCTATCCCATGCGGTCGAACATGGCGCATGACTCGCCGCCGACGATCGTTAAAGCTCAACAGGTATTTGCGTAGCCTTTCCCACGGGTCGATCGTTTCAGATTGGCTTTAAAGCAAATTCTGTGACCTCACCAGACTTGAACGGATCTGGGCTCCGTTTCGGCTGGCTACCAACCTGCGCCGGTTTGCTCCGTCACGGCCATCCGCCGGCCGTGTGAGCTGCAAGGGTTCGCGGGGTTGTGGCATGTATTGCCGCCCCGGCGCACAGCTTTCGCAGCGAGCCGCTTCAAGAAAGGGGGAAATATCATGCGTGAATTGTCGGCAACTGAACTGTCCGCCGTTGAAGGTGGAGGGCCCAGCTTTTCCGAGGCCCTTGCTGCTGCCAACCAGAGCTGACCGAATGGCCTGAATTCGTTTTCCTGTTCCAGTTCGAGCAGCGTTGCGGGCAATGCCGGCATTCAGGCTGGTCTGGTGGACTGAGTGGCCGTTGTGGGCAGCGATGGGGGACACACGTCCGTCAGCTTCACCTGCCAGCCCGACGACAAGTCCGACAGTGATGACAAGGCAAAGTCGGACTCACAATAGGGTCCCGGAACCGGCCGGGCGACGGATTGTCCGTGGCCTGGCCTCCTTTTACGTCTTCGCAGTTTATTTTTGACCGGTTTTCGTCACCTGCGACTGTCTTCCCGGCCTTTGGTAACGAGCCTTCTGCTGTGCAGTGCGACGACGGTTTTGCACGCCGGCCCTTCCTTGCATTCACGTCTGATGTCGGCCTTCAAGGCCAGGCGTGTGCAGCGCCTCGTTGCAATGCAGAGTGGAGCGGGCGCAGATACCTGGCGCAGCGCGAACTTGCTGTCATTCACGCCTCTCTCAACCGCCGCCCGAAGGACGTGATCAACGACATCGGTAACTGTTACCGCCAGCCGGAGATTCTGGAAGA
>JASFQN010000264.1:0-3073 GCA_050115425.1 Gammaproteobacteria bacterium
CGCATAGGCGGCCGGTACCGAGAGCAGCAGCGTAATCACCACGACCGCCACGCCGATGATCGCCGAGTTGCTCACGAAGGTCGTGAAGTTGGTGTTCGTGAACAGGTATTTGAGGTGCTCGAGCGTAGGTTCCGGATGATACAGGAACGGATTCGCGGTCGATGTGTAGAGATCCGAGCTCTTCTTGAAGATGGTGAGCACCGCCCAGAGCGCAGGAAAGATCGCGAACAGCGTGAACACGAAGAGCGTGAAGTAGAAGGCAAAGCTGCGCAGGAAGCGTTTCATGATCAGGCCTCCTGTGAGCGGTAGGCCATCCGCAGCGCGAGGATCGCCACGACCAGCAGAATGGGCAGCATGAACAGCGCCACGGCCGCGCCGCCGGCGAGGTCGCCGCCCTCGATACCCTTCAGGAAGGCCCAGTAGGGCAGAATCTGACTTGAATGGCCGGGCCCCCCGCGTGTGAGCAGGGCCACGATGGCCATGTCGCCGAACACGACCAGGGCCGTGAACAGCAGTGCCACTGTGAGCACGGGAATCAACGCTGGTACGGTGATCCTGAACAGGGTGCGGAAGAAACCGGCACCGTCGATCTGAGCCTGGTCAAAGAGGTCCTGCGGGATGGAGAGCCGGCCGGCGAGCACGATGATGGTGGCCAGCGGAAGCAGCCGCCAGACATTGACGATCACGATGGAGGCGATGGCCAGCCCGGTTCGGCCGAGATAGTAGAAATGCATTTCCGGGCCGAAGGCGCCGCCGGGGCCGAGCACGCCAATCTGGCGGAAGATCCAGTCCAGCGGGCTGAACTGGGAATCCAGCAGCCACAGCCAGGCGATGGCGGCCAGAGAAACCGGCATGGCCCAGGGCAGTATGATGAGCGTCTGTACGGTCTTTTTGAATTTGAACTCGCAGGCCATCAGCTCGGACATCACCGTGGCCAGCACGATCAGAATGGCCAGCGTGAGAAAGGTGATCAGGATGCTGTTCCACAGCGAAGTGAAGAACTGCGGCTGGTGCACCAGCGCGGCATAGTTGTCCAGGCCCACGAGCTTGTCGATGCTGGGGTCGCCGACCGTGGCATCACTGAAGCTGAGCAGCACGGCCAGAACGAAGGGGATGCCGATGAAGGCCGCAATGTAGAGCACCGCGGGTCCCAGCATGGCCATGCCCAGGCGCCGGTCCTGGTCCAGGAAATGCATGCGTTTGCTCCCGGCGTTCATTCCACGAGGTCCCCGCTTTCCTTGTTGAATATGCGCACGTGGCGCTTCTCGGCCACGAACTCGGCGGCTTCCCCGGCGTCCGGAACGCGGTGGCCATTGTGCGAGATGCGCGCGACGATCTGACCTTCATGGCCGCCTTCTTCCTCGCGGCCGTAGATCAGGTACTCGGCACCCAGGAACTCGACCTGTTCGATGCGCAGCCGCAGGGTGAGTCCGATTTCCCCCGACGGTGCTTCGCTCTTGAGGAACAGGTGCTCCGGACGGATGCCGACGATGTGGTCGGGGCGTTGTACCAGGTTCATGGGCGGGTTGCCGATGAAACTGGCGACGAAGAGGTTGGCCGGTGTTTCGTACATCTCCTCCGGCGTGCCGATCTGGGAGACCTTGCCCTTGCTCATGACCGCGAGCCGGTCGGCCAGGCCCAGGGCTTCCACCTGGTCGTGGGTGACATAGACGGTGGTGATGCCGGTGCGCTTCTGCAGGTCGCGCAGCTCGGCGCGCGCGATGTTGCGCACCTGGGCGTCGAGGGCACTCAGCGGTTCGTCGAACAGGAACAGTTCGGGGTCGCGCACCAGGGCGCGGGCCAGCGCGACACGCTGCTTCTCGCCGCCGGAAAGTCGCGTGGGTCGGCGTTCGAGCAAATGGTCGATGCCCAGCATGGAGACCGCCCATTGCATCTTCTCGGTCCACTGCTCGTGCGGGATCTTGCGCGACTTGAGCGGGAAGGTGATGTTCTCGTGCACCGACATGTGCGGATAGAGCGCGTAGCTCTGGAAGACCATGGCCACGTTGCGGTGCTTGGGGGGGATGCCGACCACGGAGGTGCCATTGATCAGAATGTCGCCTCTGCTGGGCTGTTCCAGTCCGGCGATCATGCGCATCAGGGTGGTTTTTCCGGAGCCGGACGAACCAAGGAGGGCGAACAATTCGCCCTCCCTGGTTTCTATGTCGACTCCGTCAACGGCGCGGATTTTTCCGAAATGTTTTTCTACATTCCTGACCTGCAAGACTGCCATTGACGATGACTCCTCGTTCGGCCCGAGAGGGCCCCTCGGCCCTTCCCCGGCACAGCCGGGGAAGGGGTCAGTGGTTCTTACAGTCTAGATCAGGAACCGCCCTCGAGGTAACCGGCCTTGCGCCACTTCTCGAAGATCTTCTTGATCTGCGCGGCCGTTTCCTTGACGGCCTCCTCGGGCGATTTCTTGCCCTGGGCCACTTCGGCCATCATCGCCGAGAGCAGGTGCTCCTGGTACACCTCGCTCACCGCCGGATTGGCGTAGCCGGGATAACCGAGCCAGCCGGTCCAGCCTTCCGCGCCACGCAGCACGTTGAGCTTGTCGGCGGGCCGCGATCCGAACGGATCGTGATCCAGCCAGCCACCCTTCTGGGTGAGCTGCGGCACGGTGGAGGCGAAAGCCGGGAAGTTGTACAGCTTGCTGTTGTAGGTCGCGTTGCTGTAGTTCGCTTCCAGGTCCAGCACGAACTTCTTGGCGGCCGTCTTCTCGTTGCCATCCGGCACGTACTTGGGCATCACGTAGATGAAGTACACGTGCGCGGTCTGGCGCACCTTGCCGGTCGGACCCTTCAGGCCGGGACGGAAGCCGGTGTCGGCGGCCACCTCGGGATGGACTTCCTGCGCGCTCCGGTAGAACGAGATGGAGTTCTGGATGTAGGACGCCTGACCGGCGATGAAGGTCTGGTTGTTGGAGGCCGGGTTCCAGGTGAAGACCTCGGGTGTCTGCGCCTGCTTGAAGAGCTGGGCCTGGAATTCCACCGCCTTCATGACTTCGGGCGAGTCGAAGGTGACCTCATCCCTGGCATTCTGGATGGAGCCGCCGTAGGACCAGATCAGCGAG
>JASFQN010000265.1:0-3066 GCA_050115425.1 Gammaproteobacteria bacterium
GCCAGGTCTTCTTCCCCTCGAACAGCACATCCGTTTCCCTGCTCTCGTCCTTCGCCGCTTTTGCCGTGGCGTTCCTGGTCCGGCCACTGGGCGGTTTCGTGTTCGGGCCGCTGGGTGACAAGGTCGGACGCAGCAAGATCCTCGCGATTACCATTATCACGATGTCGGGTGGCACGCTGGCTGTCGGGCTGATACCCGGTTATGACCAGATCGGCGTGTGGGCGCCCATCCTGCTGGTGATTGCGCGGCTTGTGCAGGGTTTCTCGGCAGGCGGGGAATACGGTGGCGCGGCCACCTTTGTCGTGGAGAGCGCGCCGGACAAGCGGCGCGGGTTTCTCGCCGCCTGGCTGGATTTCGGTACCCTGGCCGGCTATTCCATCGGCGCACTGATTGTCACCGGCCTGACCGCCGTGCTGCCCGCCGAAGCCATGTCCTCCTGGGGCTGGCGCATCCCCTTCCTGCTGGCGGGGCCGCTCGGTCTGTTCGGCCTGTATCTGCGCCTGCGACTGGAGGAAAGCGCGGCTTTCCGGACCATCGAGGGCGAAGGGGAAGTCACGAAGGCGCCGTTGAAGGAAGCCATCGCCGCAAACTGGCGCTACATCCTTCTCTGCATGGGGCTGGTACTGATCCTCAACGTCGCCTACTACGATGTGCTCTCCTACATGCCCAGCTATCTGTCCGAAGAGCTTGGCATCGGCAATACCGAAGCCCTGCTGGCCATCGTCGGCGTGATGATCGGCATGATGGGTCTGGCGCCGGCGCTGGGACACCTGTCGGACAAGATCGGGCGCAAGCCCGTGCTCCTCGCCGCGTGCGGTGGCTTCATCGTGCTGTCCCTGCCTGCCTTCTGGCTGCTGCAGGCCGGCAACGCCATCGACCTGGTGGCCGGACTGGCCGTTCTGGGGCTGCTGACGGTCATGCTTGCCGGCATCATGCCGTCCACCCTGCCGGCGATCTTCCCTACGAAGAACCGCTATGCCGGTTTCGCCATCGCCTACAATCTCTCCACTTCACTTTTCGGCGGCACCGCACCCTTCGTCATCGAGTGGCTGGTGTCGTTCACCCACGACAAGTACATGCCCGCTTTCTACGTCATGGGCGCGGCAACGATTGCCATCGTGCCGATCATGATGATGAAGGAGAGTGCGGCCCGACCACTCCATGGATCTGTGGCGCAGGAAGTCTATTCCGAAGCCTGAAATGCTCTGATCGATATTCCCACAGGGGAGAGGACATTCTTGTGAACGCGGGGATCAACAGAGCGTTCTCCCCCTTCGACGGAAGGAGGAGAGAGAGGGGGACTACCCTCGCCGGGTAAACAAACACACGCGGGCTTGGACACCCCTCCCTGTTCCTCCCCTCCTGCGGAACGGAGGGAACCAATTTCACAACTCAGAGGTGAGCAGTCAATGCAGCCCGGATGCCGCGGAATGGACTCCGGGAAACCTCGAAGTACAGATCACCATCAGCCGGTCTCGGCGGGTAATCCATCGCAGGGCACGCGCATCCACACCGCGTAAAGCGCCGGCAGGAAGAACAGCGTCAGCACCGTGGCGATGGTGATGCCGCCCATCAGCGCCACCGCCATGGGCCCGAAGAAAGCCGAGCGAATGAGCGGAATCAGCGCGAGTACCGCCGCCGCCGCGGTCAGCGTGATGGGCCGGAAGCGGCGCACGGTGGCTTCGACGATGGCCGTGCGCACTGATTGGCCGGCCTTGATGTCCTGCTCGATCTGGTCCACCAGAATCACCGAGTTGCGCATGATGATGCCCAGCATGGCAATCGTGCCCAGCATGGCCACGAAACCGAACGGCTTGCCAAACAACAGCAGCGCCAGGGTCACGCCGATCATGCCCAGCGGCGCCGTAAGCACGACCATCAATGTGCGGCGGAAACTCTGGAGCTGCAGCATCAGCAGGGTGAACACCGCCACCAGCATGAGCGGCATGCCGGCGTTGATCGACTTCTGCGCCTTGATGCTGTTTTCCACCGCGCCGCCGATCTCGATGTGGTAGCCCAGCGGCAACTCGGACCGGATTTGGCGGAGGGCCTTGTCTACCTGGCGGGTGACATCAATACCCTGCATGCCATTACGAACATCCGAGCGCACGGTGATCGTGGGCAGGCGGTCGCGTTCCCAGATGATGCCGGGCTCAAGCCCATAGTGGAAGCGCGCGATCTGCGACAGCGGCACGCTCTTGCCCGAGGGCGTGGGGATGACCAGGTCGTCCAGCGTACCCATATCCGCACGCTCACTCTCGGGTGCGCGCAGTTCCACATTGATCAGTTTGTCCCGCTCGCGGTATTCGGTCACGCCGAAACCGGCCAGGGACATGTGAAGGAAAGTGGCAATATCCTGCGAACTCAGTCCCAACAGGCGCGCCTTGTCCTGGTCCACTTCCAGTCGCACCACCTTGCTCGGCTCGTCCCAGTCAAACTGCACATTGGCGGTGTTGGGATTGTCGCGCATCACCCTGGCTACACGGTCGGCGATCCTGCGCACGGTCGGAATAGCCTCGCCCGACACGCGGAACTGAACCGGGAAGCCGACCGGCGGCCCGTTTTCCAGACGTGTGACACGCCCCCGCACCATGGGGAACTCCGTTTCGAACACATGCTGCAGCCGGGCCCGCAGCGCCTCGCGCGCCGTGGTGTCTTTGGCGGTCACAATGAACTGGGCGAAGTTGCGCTGGGGCAGTTTCTGGTCCAGCGGCAGATAGAAGCGCGGCGCCCCGGTGCCGACGAAGCTGACGTAGTTCCGGATGCCGGACTGCTTGTCCAGCACTTTTTCCATCTTCTTCGTCTGCGCCAGCGCGGCGGCATAGGCGCTGCCTTCAGGAAGCTGCAGATCAACCAGAAGCTCCGGGCGCGACGAATCGGGGAAGAACTGTTGCGGAACGAAACCGAACAGCACCAGCGAAGCCACGAACATCGCTACCGTGGCCGCGAGTACACTCTTGCGGTATCGCACGCATCGTCGCACCAAAGCGCGGAAGCCCGAATAGAACGGCGTGGAGTAGACACCGTCCTCGTCACGTGGGCCTTGCCTTGCGCCGGGCAGGAAAC
>JASFQN010000266.1:0-3041 GCA_050115425.1 Gammaproteobacteria bacterium
GCCCACGCCCAGGAGGCACTGGGGTGTGAACGCGTGCTGATCGTGGACTGGGATGCCCACCACGGCAACGGTACCCAGGAGATTTTCTGGGCCGATCCCGATGTGCTTTTTTTCGACACCCATCGCGCGGCGCCCTTTTATCCGGGGTCGGGCACGCTGGAGGAAGTCGGCGGTGGTCTGGGAGAAGCCTCGACTGTCAATGTTCCCCTGCCCGACGGTGCCGGTGACGCCGCCATGCTCAAGGCGTTTCGCGAAATCCTGGAACCCGCGGCGGACTACTTCGAGCCAAACCTCGTGCTCGTCTCAGCCGGCTTTGATGCGCACCGTCTGGATCTTGCGCTGAACGTCAGTTACGCGGGTTTCGCGGCAATGGCGGGTATTGTGCAGGCGATCGCCGACCGGCATTGCGAGGGACGCCTCGCCCTTGTGCTGGAAGGTGGTTACAACCTGGATTCCCTGTCCCGGAGCGTGCACTCGGTGCTGGAGGTGCTGGCCGGCAGGGAGGCTGCGGAGCCCGAAGAACCCGGCATGTCGGAGGTGGCGCGGGCCGCGGACTTTCACCGCAGCGCCTTCACGCCGGAATAGACGGCAGGTGGAGCGACTATCGGTCCGCCGCCCAGCTGCCGCGGGCGAGTGCCTCGACGGCGGCAACCTCCGTGTCAGGCACCGCTTCCGGGGCGATGTGCTCAAGCGGGTCGAAGTGGAAAATGTAGAGGCGGGAGACAAACTCGGCAATCGGCAGTGACGACTCGCCGTAGTGCTCGCCGCGGCCTTCCGTGGAGACGACCACGCCCTTGCCGTAGTCCTGTCCGCTGTCATTGTTCGGGTTGTAGAAGTAGACCCGCATGACGTTCTCCTGGTCCAGTGCCACACGCTGGATGGTGATGGCATGCCAGCCCACGAAACGGGCCGCGCTGTCGGTCATCGCGAGTCCGGCCGGCTGTGGGTGGACGAGCGGCTGGTTGCCGTTGTACAGCGGGTTGTAATAGGCGTGGAAATGGCGAACGAAGCTGTCGAACTCCTTCAGCTTCCCGGACCGCAGGTCCACGGCCAGCATGAACCCGCGGCCGACCCACCAGCCGTGGAATTCGGGATTGATCCATCGGTGGGGGTCGTCATCACGTCTCTCGCAGAGCGCACCCATGGCGTTGTAGATGAGGTCCAGGTGAGGGACGAGGACGGCTGATACGGCATCCACGTCCAGGGGGGCGACCCGCGGTGTGTGGCTGGCCAGTTCGCGCGAAGACAGTCGCGTGCCTTCAAAGTGCATGACCAGTTCATCGTCACGCGTGGCCCAGGCGAGCGTCTGCAGGAGGTAGTCGGGATCGTTGTACGCCCACATCGAGATGGCCCGCGCGGACTGACAGGTCGGATTGTTCCCCTGGCCGATCCCGAGGGGCAGCCCGAGCACGCCGAGTACGCCGGCGAGAAGCTGGACACGGGCGGGCTGCTCTGTGCCCACCGCGCGGCTGATGGCGGCCTCGGCCGCCGGGCAGAGTTCCAGGTCGAGCTGGCGCCATAGCGCCGGCGCCACAGGGGGAGCGAAGAGCACGCCCCGCTCGAGCATCAGAGCCAGGCCGTAGACGGCCTGGGGCGTTTCCGGGAACACGGACGCCTCGACGAGCGCGTGGACCAGTTCCTTGTAGCAGAAATACGAATCCCGCCCCGTGAGACTGAGGCCGAGGGCGGATGTGATCAGCTCCGACGTCTGCGTGAGCGCGAAGCGCAGGAACACGGCATGGTAGGCCGAGACCAGCCCCGTATCGTGCATGGCGCGTGCCAGCCCCCCGGCTTCCTGCTGCAGGGCCTGGGCGTCCATGGATGCCAGCCGTTCGCCATAAACCGCCACGCCGGGGTCATCGAGCGATGCCTGGGTGGGGCCGAACACCGCCGTGATCAGGCGGTCCGCGCCACGACCGCCCGTGGTGGGAATCTCCGATTCGTAGAGAAAGCCCGCGATCTGGCTGATCATTCCCTTGAGATTCTCCACGCGGATCGGCCGCTGGGAGAGGATTCGCCAGATTTCGGCAATCAGCCGGTCCACTATCTGGTCGTATCCGACATGCCTGGCCAGGAGTTGGAGGAGGCCGTGGACTGCCACGGCAAGGCGGCCAAGGCGCACGCGCGTCGCTTCGCTGTCGGCGGCGAAGAGCATATCCAGATTGAGCGCCAGAACCTGGGTGAGGTAATGGTGCGCCTGTTCGGCGGATACCACGGGGTGCGCGTAGCGGGACTCGGCGATTGCCAGCAGCCGCAATTCACTCAGGCATTCCAGGACGACCGCATCGGGCTTGCCGTGCCGCAGGGTTTCCGCGGCGATGTCTGCCTGCAATATTTCGGGCGTCGCCCAATCGGTCTCGGCAAAGATTCCGGCCTGATCCAGTGCCGGGGCCTGCTCGAAGAGAAATTCCGGGCCATCGGGCATGCATAACAGCCGGCCGGCCATCTGCAACACCTTGCCCGCATGCGCAGTCTTCGCGAAGGGCTCCGCCGCGGCGAGTTCGTTCAGTGCGGCCTCGAACCTGGCGGCAAGTTCAGGCGCGGCCGGGGACTCGGTTGTGCTACCCGTTTCCATGATGATTTCTTCCTGATGCCGGCTGGAGGCCGGCCTGCCTGCGCCCTGGTGATCCATTCATCACCGATAGCATAGCTGATCGGCGGGTCGTCCCGGGGTCCCGGTGCCGCACGGGAACAGCCACACCGCCGGAACTCGTCAGGTTTGCTAGGCTTGGAGTGTGTGTAACGCGCCCCGTCCGCGTCAGCGGACGGTCCGATCCGGCCGGATCGGTCTTCCCATCTGTGGGGCCGGAACAGGCATCGCCGGGATCGTGTGATTTCGTGCGATGTCGGGCGTCGGCGGGGTTGCCGGAAATATCTGCAATGGAGGTGGATATGACGGCCTGGAATCCTGAAAAAGGCTACGTGGCTCTGCTGGGCTGGAGCCTGAATGCGATCGAAGCCCTGGAAAAATTCGACCGACGCTACGTTGTGGTCGCTCCCCACTGGGCGGAAGAATTTGCCACCAAGCACAACATCCCTTT
>JASFQN010000267.1:0-3033 GCA_050115425.1 Gammaproteobacteria bacterium
CCGTTGCTAACGGGGGATGGGGTCAGGTCTTTGATTTATGATTTCGGCTCGTTATACTGCGCGTGGGTTTGATGTTTCGGAGTGGGGGGAATGGCCAGGCCCTTAAGGCTGGAATATGCGGGCGCGCTTTATCACGTGACCGCCCGAGGTGACCGGCGCGAGGCGATTTATCTGGAAGACGCGGACCGTGAGACATTCCTGGAGGTGTTGTCCGAGGTTTGCCAAGACTTTAACTGGGTCTGTCATGCCTACTGCCTGATGGGCAACCATTATTATTTGTTGATTGAGACCCCCGACGGCAACCTATCCAAGGGGATGCGCCAGCTCAATGGCGTCTATACCCAACGATTCAATCGCATCCATGACAAGGTAGGGCACGTCTTCCAGGGTCGCTACAAAGCGATTTTGGTGGATAAAGAGAGTTACCTTCTCGAACTGGCGCGCTATATCGTACTGAACCCGGTACGCGCCGGGATGGTTCGCTCGGCCAACGACTGGCGCTGGAGCAGTTACCGGGCAACCAGCGGTCAAGGGCCTTGTCCGAGCTTCTTGGCCACGGACTGGCTGCTAGCCAGCTTTGGTAAGCGCAAGAAGGCCGCCCGAGAGAAATACAAAGCCTTTGTGTCAGAAGGCAAGAATCAACCATCACCATGGGCGAGCTTGCGGAATCAGATCTACCTGGGTAGCGACGCCTTCGTCGAAAAGATGCAATCCTTGCTCGATGACGACAACGAGCTAAGCGAAATCCCGCGATCCCAAAGACGTCCGGCAACAAAGCCGCTTAGCCACTATGAGAAAATCAGTCGAAGCCGAAACGAGGCAATTGCTGCGGCGTATGCTAGCGGGGGCTATACGCTGAAAGCGTTGGGAGAGCACTTCCAGTTGCACTACTCAACCATCAGTGGAATCGTCAAAAATCATAAATCAAAGACCTCGTATCTTGACTCAGCCGCACTCATACGGGACGGTAGTTCCGATGACGCGGCCGGGGCGGCTGAGACTGGTAAGACTTTAGGCCACAAAGCCTGTGGGTCAGATAAGTCCCCGCCCCGTTAACTCGTTCATCAACTCCGAACGGTAACTCAGGCCAAAGATAGCACTATCCAGAGCCTGCATACGAGGATGGACAGGATGAATGAGTACGCTGTAGGAATCGATGTCTCCAAGCTCAAGCTCGACATCTGCGTAGCATCGAGCGCCAAGGTGAAAACCAAAGTAGTCAAGAACAGTCCGGCGGGCCACCAGCAACTCCTTGATTGGCTTGTAGCCCGCAAGTTGCCCGCCGAAACCCCAGTGGTGCTGGAGGCGACCGGCCCTTACAGCGAGTCGGTCGGAATCGCCTTGGCCGACGCCGGCTGGCGGGTCAGCATCATCAATCCCGCTCGGCTCAAGGGATTCGCTCAAAGCGAGCTCACACGCAACAAGACCGACCGGGCTGACGCCCATCTACTGGCCCGTTTTGCGCAGCGTGCTGACCTGACACCCTGGCAACCGCCCAGCCTTGCGGAGCGCGAACTGCGCGCCCTGGTGGACCGTTTGCAGGCGCTCCAGAGCATGCATCAGCAAGAAGCCAATCGCCTGGAAGCCCTCGCCCAGGGCACACCGTCCCGGGTTACCGACCGGGTCAAAGCACACATGGCCTGGCTCAAAAAAGAAATCGCCAAGATCGAGAAGGACATCAATGACCATATCGACGGGCATCCCGAACTTAAGCAGGATGCCGAGTTGATCCGCAGTGTGCCGGGTTGTGGCCCCCGATTCACCGCCCAGTTCCTGGCCTATATTGGCGATGCCCGACGGTTTAAAAACGCCAAAGCGTTAGCCGCCTATATCGGGGTCACTCCGAAACATCGTCTTTCGGGCACGTCCGTCAAGGGCCGAACGATGCTTTCACGGACCGGGCATGCGGCAGCACGCCGCGCCCTTTACATGCCGGGCCTGGTCGCCAAGCGCCACAATCCGGTGATCGCGGTCTTCGCCCAGCGACTGCAACAGCGCGGGCTCGCCCCCAAAGCCATCGTCGGCGCCAGCATGCGAAAGCTTGTCCACCTAATCTACGGCGTCCTCAAATCCGGCCAGCCCTTCAATGCCGATATCCCGTTGCAGAGGGTTGCAATTCAAGACGGTATCTGACCCTCTCAGTCGCCCGGCATGACGGGCAGGTCGGCATTCACCAGCCGGTCCGCCTCGTTCCAGTCCACGTCCGACAGATTCTCCACGCCTTCGGTCAGGCTCTTGAGAATGCGTGCCTGCACGGCACCTCTTTCCTGTGCCTCGGCATAGGGCAGGTGGTGAAACATCACCATGGAGTAGCGGGGTATGAAGCGGTCCGGGTAGCGCCGTTCCAGTTCGAAGCCCAGTTCCTTGCGCAGCCTGAAGCCCGGGTCGCGAACCGAGTCGCGCATTTCCACATAGTTTTCCAGGGCCATGTCGGCAATGGCATCGGCGTCCAGTTTGCGCAGCTGGTCATAGTCGGCGAAAGCGCGCACCCAGTCACCGTCAGCGGCGTCCAGGCAGCGGTCCAGCACCAGGCAATCCTCGAACGCGCAGTTCATTCCCTGGCCGTGGAAGGGGACGATGGCATGCGCCGCATCGCCAAGAAGCAGCACCCGCCCCTCATGATGCCAGGGCCGACAGCGCACCGTGCCGAGACTGCCGGTAGGATTGGTGAAGAAGTCCTCGACCAGCGTGGGCAGCTTGTCGACGACATCGGCGAAATGCGTCCTGAAGAAGGCGGTCAGCCGGTCGGCGTCGGCGAGTTGGTCGAAGCCCGGGTCGCCTTCACGTGGCAGAAACAGGGTGACCGTGAAACTGCCGTCCAGATTGGGCAACGCGATCAGCATGAAGCCGCCCCGTGGCCAGATGTGCAGGGCCTCCGGTTCCATCTGGTGCCGGCCGGCGAGGTCGGGCGGAATGGTCAGTTCCTTGTAGGCGTGACCCAGCATTTCCTCGCTGGCCTGGACACCCAGTTGCTGCTGCATGGCACGGCGTATGGCCGAACCGGCGCCATCGGCGCCAAGCAGCGTGCGGGCG
>JASFQN010000268.1:0-3031 GCA_050115425.1 Gammaproteobacteria bacterium
CAGTTCCGTCCAGCTTGGTCACCGTAATTCCCGTCACACCCACGGCCTGATTGAATTGACGGGCCTGGGCCAGGGCGTTCTGGCCGGTGCCGCCGTCCACTACAAGCATCACCTCGTGTGGTGCGGTGTCGTCCCGCCGGCCCAGCACGCGCTTGATCTTGCGCAGCTCGTCCATCAGGTGCGCCTGCGTGTGAAGCCTGCCCGCGGTGTCGGCAATAAGGACGTCGATACCCCGGGCCTGCGCCGATTGCAGGGCGTCGAATACCACCGCGGCGGGGTCCGCGCCGTGGCCCTGCGCGATCACCGGCACGTCGTTGCGTTCGCCCCACTTCTGCAATTGTTCGGTGGCCGCCGCGCGGAAGGTATCGCCCGAGGCCAGCATCACCTTGAGACCCTGATCGCTGAAACGGCGGGCCAGCTTACCGATGGTGGTGGTCTTGCCCACACCGTTCACGCCGACCATCAGGATGACGTAGGGACGGGGTGTCCCGGGAATGGTGAGCGGTGCGGCGAAGGGCGCAAGTATCTCTTCCATGCCGTCACGCAGGGCGTCCAGCAGGGCCTGCTGATCCATCAGCTCGCGCCGCTTGACCCGGGCGGCCAGGCCGTCCATGAGGCGCGTGGTGGCGGCGACGCCGACATCGGCCATAAGCAGCCGCGTCTCCAGTTCTTCGAGTATCTCGTCGTCAATTGCCTTGCCGGGCAGCAGGTCACCCAGGTCCCGGGTCAGCCAGGAATCTCCCTTGTTGAGGCGTTCCCGTAGGCGGCTGATCAAGCCCTTCTTCTCGGCCGTGGCGGTCATCTGTCTCGGTCATCGGGGAGGTGTTGAGGAGGTGCCTATCCTAACATCGGCCTGCCGGAGGGGGTACCGCAAAAAAAAGGGCGGCCTTTCGGCCGCCCCATCTTTCTTCTTGTTGCCGGGGCCGAGCCCCTCCCCGCCTCGGGACGGTTTTTATTGTACGACCGAGGAGTCGGTCACCACGATTGCGGTGCCCTGACTGCCCATGAATTGCGCCATTTCGCTTTGCATTTCCTGCCAGGCCTGCGCCGAGGCCGTCGGGTCGAGCAGCGACCCGTGATCGCCGGCGGTGAAGCGCACGATGCCCCGTACCCCGGCCGAGTCAAGCGTGGTGCCACTGACATCGGTCAGTCCCATGGCATCCACCAGTCGCTCGGTGCTGTTGTTGGGGACCACTTCATCGGGAGGATTGCCGGCACCGCCCACCACTTCAATCATGTGAATCGGGTGGCTGCTGGCCGCCGCAGCCGCATAGTTCCACGGATCTCCGGAATCCACGACAGTCTGGGCGTTGCGGAAGAAGTCCACATACAGCTGCGTGCCGGCCACGATGCCTTCCTGCTGAAGGCCGGCATCGATGCGTGGTTTGAAGGTCGGCGAATCCTGCAGTAGCGCCGCCACCTTGCCGCCGGGCATCCCCAGCGTGGCAGCGTAGACCTGCGTGCTCTCACCCAGGAATGTCGTGCCCGCGATGGCGCCCAGCGAGTGACCGACAAACTCCATCTGCGAACCGTCGAAGTCCGCATTGGTGGCGTTGCCGTCGATATCCATCGTGGGCACCGTGGCGGCCAGGGTCATCAGATCGGCGGCCGCCTCGCGCAGGTTGTCCCGGCTGGTGAGCAGGCTGGCCAGATTGATGAAATGATCACCCGACGGGTCGATCTGGCCGTCGGGGCCGGCCGCGCCGGTGGTGTTGTTTTCGACGTCCAGGTTGAAGGTCCGCTCGCGATCGCCCTGGTAGAGCGGGCTCGACGTATCGGTGATGCCGTGCAGGGGCAGGTCAATGGCCACCGCCGCATAGCCGGCTTGCGCCAGGGCATCGGCCACGGCGAAGACGTTGGTCCGATCCTGCGTGATACCGTGCTGGAACAGCACCGTGGGCCAGCCCGTGGCCGGCTTGGTATGGCCGGATCCCGCGTTGGGCACGGTCACCAGTACCGGAATGGTCAGTGTCTCGGTCGCGACCGGCGTGGTGTTGTTGCGGGTCAGGAAGCTGCCGCCCGCGCCCTGCCAGAAACCGCTCAGCGGCGAATTCTTGCTCAGATAGTAGGGGACCTGAATCACGCCGGAATAGATTTCCGCAATACCCGGCGATGCCGAACCCAGTACCTGCTGCGTGGTCAGGCCGGTGTCCTGCAGCTGCGAGAACTGCGGCGTGACGTTGGCCTCGATCTCGGAAAGCACATCACCGATGGACTGGGTGGTGAAGCTGAAGGCCACCGCGATCTTGTCGCTGGACAGACCCGCCTGGGTCGCCAGGCCGATCAGCGGCTCGATGGCCTGCTCACGAATCTGCTCCAGCGTCGCATTCGAGAGCGTCTGGCCAGAGGCGATGGCATCCTTGATCTGCTGGAATGCCGTGTCCGCGGTCACATTGGCGCCGGTGCTGCTCTTTATGTCGGTGGTCAAAAAGACCGCGTAGCTCGTGTCGGGGTCCAATGGCTTGAGCGGTGTAATCTGGAGCACCGTGCCCGCGCTGTCAGCGGCCGGCGAAAGACCCAGATTGTAGTCTGTCCCTTCCATCAGTGGCGTAGCACCCGTCGCCGTGAGCTTGAACACGAATACGGTCTGGTTGCCCGCCAGGGTCGCCGCGTCGATGGCATCGGTAAACGTTGCCTCGATGGCGGCGGTTGTCGAATAGCCGTCCAGCGCGTTGATCGCAACCAGCGGATTGCTGTAATCGGTGGGATCAGCGACAGGGATATTGAGCGTCCCGTCGGTACTGCCATTCAGAAACAGGTCGTTGGGGAAGGGTACGATACCGCCCAGCGGGGCGTATCGAACCTTGAATCCAGCCGTGGGGCTTGCGCTCGGCGGAACCGACTCGTCACTGGATACGCCGCAGCCGCTTATCAAGACAGCCAGCGCAAGCGTAAACAGGGACAGGTATCGCTTGGTCATGGTCCATCCTCCATACTGAACGCCGCTTAGAGTACGATTGATTTTTAAACAAGCGCAAGGTCGGAGTCGCGATGCCCCGGCAGGCAAATTCCCGCCGGATGCCCCGTTTCC
>JASFQN010000269.1:0-3023 GCA_050115425.1 Gammaproteobacteria bacterium
GTCCGGATGCCTGCCGCGCACCTCGGCCAGAAAGGCCGCGAGTCGCGGGCAGCGTGTGCATCGCGGGTCGAAGGTGCTGCCCGGTGTTTTGCTCAGGTCATTTGTCACGAATGACTGGTAATCTCTTGTTAATAGGTCACTTATCTGCCTGACCCGCTTCAAGCAGGCCGAACCGCATTGCGAGTCGCGTCAGTTCCACGTCGTTGTTCACGCCCAGCTTCTGAAACAACCGATAGCGGTAGGTGCTGACCGTTTTGGGGCTCAGACACAGCTTGTCGGATATCGTCTGGATCGAGGCACCCTGGGTGACCATGAGCATCACCTGCATCTCGCGCGTGGACAAGGCGTCGAGCGGTGACTGCTTGCCGCCGGAGATCATGCTCAGCGCCAGTTGCCGGGCGATGTCGGCCGCGATGTAGCGCTCTCCGGAATGGACCTGACGAACGGCCGTCACAATTTCGTCCGGGGCACAATCCTTGGTCAGATAGCCCAACGCGCCCGCCTCCAGCAGTCTGGCCGGATAGGGTTCCTGGGCATGGACCGAGACCACGATGACCTTCAGGTCGGGCCAGGAGGCCAACAGCTTGCGGGTCGTTTCAAGGCCGCCGATCCCCGGCATGTTGACATCCATGAGCACCACGTCCGGCTTCTTCTGCCGAACCATCTCGATGGCCTGTTCACCGCTTTCGGCTTCACCGGTCACCTCGATTCCGGCCGCGTCTTCGAGAATTCGCCGCACGCCGGTCCGCACAAGTTTATGATCGTCTACCAGCAACACCCCGATCATGATTCTCACTCCCCCCAAGAACAGCCTTTGCCTCTTGTTGTTATACCCGTGAACGCCTCCCTGCGTTCGACGATCGCGGGCCCTGCCCTGAGACAGACCGGGCGCGCGATGTCTCCCGGCTCCGGCACCGCCAGGCACCGGAGCCGGCTTCCTCAACCCATGTTGTCAATGATCGCGTCGCCGAAGCCCGTGCAGCCTACCAGCGTGGCACCGGGTATCAGGCGCTGCATGTCTTCCTCCACGCTCTTGCGTCCGGCAATGTCGCGTTTCGGAGTGCGGATCGCTTCGCGCAGTCGAGCGAGATCGTAGGTCATGGTCTTGGATGCGATGGTCTTGCGCACACCCTCGATGATGAGATCCGCTGCCTCGGTCCAGCCCAGATAGCGCAGCATCATTTCCGCCGAAAGGATCAGCGAGCCTGGATTCACGCGGTCCTTGCCGGCGAAGCCCGGTGCCGTGCCATGGGTGGCCTCGAAAACACCGACGGCGTCGGAAATATTCGCGCCCGGGGCAATGCCGATTCCGCCCACCTGAGCGGCCAGGGCATCGGAAATGTAGTCGCCATTCAGATTGAGCGTGGCAATCACGTCGTAATCTTCCGGCCGCAGGAGAATCTGCTGCAGGAAATTGTCGGCAATAATGTCCTTGACCACGATGTCGTGACCGGTGCGCGGGTTGCGGAACCTGCACCACGGGCCACCGTCGATGGGTTCGGCACCAAATTCCTCGCGGGCCACTTCATACCCCCAGTCACGGAAGGCGCCCTCGGTGAACTTCATGATGTTGCCCTTGTGCACCAGGGTGACCGACACGCGGTCGTGATCGATCGCATAGTTGATCGCCTTGCGCACAAGACGTTCCGAACCCTCGCGTGACACCGGCTTGATGCCGATGCCCGAACTCGACGGGAAACGGATGCCGGTCACGCCCATTTCATGCTGAAGAAAGTTGATCACCTTCTGCACATCCGCCGATCCGGCGCGCCATTCGATGCCGGCGTAGATGTCTTCGGTGTTCTCGCGAAAGACCACCATATCGGTGAGGTCCGAGACCTTCATGGGCGTGGAAACACCGGGAAAATATTGAATCGGGCGAACACAGGCGTAAAGGTCCAGGTTCTGGCGAATGGCCACATTCAGGGAGCGGATGCCGCCGCCGACCGGCGTGGCCAGCGGCCCTTTGATCGAAACCACGAGTTCGCGCATGGCGGTCAGCGTCTCGTCCGGCAGCCAGGCGTCCGCACCGTATTTCTCCACAGCCTTCTCGCCCGCGAAGATCTCCGTCCAGGCGATGCGGCGCTTGCCCGCGTATGCTTTCTCCACGGCGGCGTTGACCACCTTGAGCATGACCGGGGTCACGTCAATGCCTATCCCGTCGCCCTCGATGTAGGCGATATAGGGCGTATCGGGCACTTCCAGGGTGAAATCGGTGTTGACGTGAATGCGTTCGCCGCCCTCCGGCAGGACGATCTTGTCGAACTTCATGGAGGCTCCTTGAAAGCAGAATCCAGGACAGGGCCGGACGCGGCCCGCGAAACGCCTTATGATATCACGCAAAGCGGGTTCCGGAGCCGTGCGCAAGGTTGCCCGGCTTGCATGTGGCGGTCCCGGACCCGTATTTTGCCTCGACGGACCGGCGCTCGGGACCGGGAAACGGAGTATCTGCATGAGTAGCCTTCGCATCGGCATCGCACTTGGCAGCGGTTCCGCGCGCGGCTGGGCCCATATTGGTGTCATGCATGCCCTGCAGGAACTGGGCATTGAACCGGATGTCATCGCCGGAAGCTCGATCGGCGCGGTGGTGGGCGCTGCCTGCGCGAGCGGGCATCTCGACGAACTCGAGGCGTGGATCGGCACGCTCGACCGCATGGATGTCATCCGGCTGCTCGACGCCAGGCTGACAGGCGGCGGATTCATCCGCGGCGACCGCCTCATGGCCAATCTGCGCAAACGGGTCGAAGACGTCCCCATGGGCGCGCTGCCCCGGCGCTTTGGTGCCGTCGCCACCGAGCTGAATACCGGCCGCGAAATCTGGCTGCGAGAGGGCTCGCTGATCGACGCCGTGCGGGCATCGATCGCCCTCCCCGGCCTGTTCACCCCGGCGCCCTGGAACGGAGGCTGGCTGCTGGACGGGGGCCTGGTCAATCCGGTGCCGATCTCCCTGTGCCGGGCAATGGGCGCGGATGTCGTCATCGCCGTGAATCTCAACGGTGACCTGGTGAGCCTCCAGCGCAGCC
>JASFQN010000270.1:0-3015 GCA_050115425.1 Gammaproteobacteria bacterium
GGACGGTACTGGCCCGCATGGATCTCTCCCGGCCGGGTTTTCCCGTACTCAGCGTGGCCGGGACCAACGGCAAGGGCTCCACTCTGGCCTTCCTTGAGGCGTTTCTTCGCGCCGCCGGTTATCGAACCGGAGCCTACCTTTCACCGCATCTGCGGAAATACAACGAGCGTATCCGCCTGGATGGCCGAGAGGCGGACGACATGGCGATTTGCCAGGCCTTCGAGCGGATCGATCAGGCGCGCGACGACGTCTCGCTGACCTATTTCGAATTCGGCACGGCCGCCGCGTTGTCGCTGTTCAGTGAAGCCGCCGTGGACGTGGCGATCATGGAAGTGGGGCTGGGCGGGCGCCTGGATGCGGTCAATGCGGTCGATGCCGCCGGTGCGGTAGTCACGGTCGTTGACCTGGATCACCAGGAGTGGCTTGGCCCGGACCGGGAATCCATAGGGCGGGAGAAGGCCGGAATTTTTCGAGCCGGAGCGCCTGCCGTGTGTGCCGATCCGGATCCGCCGCACAGTCTTCTGGAGACCGCCTGCCAGATGGGTGCACCGCTGCGCCTGCTGAACCGAGACTATCGCATGGTGGCCGACGACAGCGGGTGCTGGACCTACAATGCGCCGGACGGTGCCCTGGAAAGCCTGCCGCTGCCGGCCATGGGTGGAGCCATGCAGCTCGGCAACGCCGCGGCGGCCATCGCATTGTTGTCGCAACGGCCGGGTGGCCTGACAGTCGACGTTACCAGCATCCGGGCGGGCTTGCGCCAGGCGAGCCTGCCGGGCCGGATGCAATGGCTGGAGCGTAGGCCGGAGCTTGTGCTGGATGTGGCGCACAATCCACATGCGGCAGCCAATCTGGCGCAATGCCTGCGGGCGAGGTCCGCCAGCGGTCGTACGCTGGCTGTCCTGGGCATGTACCGGGACAAGGACGCGGCCGGTGTTGCCGGAGCGGTGGCGACGCAGGTGGACGCCTGGTATCTCGCCGGCCTTGACGGTCCGCGCGGACAGACGGTCGGGGAACTGGCCGGCCGGATTGAAAAGGCGACCAGCAATGCCTCGGTCCGGCTCCACCGGGATGTGGTCCAGGCATTCCGGGCGGCGACAACGGATGCCAAGGCGGGCGACCGTGTGCTAGTGTTTGGATCATTCGCCACGGTAGGCGCCGTGCTGGATTGCATCGATCGTGCTCCGGCACGGGAAGCGGCAAAGTGAGGGGCGGACAATAGCCATGTTTGGCGGTATGGACACACGACTCAAAGAACGCATGGTGGGATTTGTCGTTCTCTTCCTGCTCGTCGTGATTTTCGTGCCCATGTTCTTCCACGACTCCGGAAAGAACGTCGAGCAGATCAGCAAGCCGGTGCCGATTCCCGCCCGGTCCGGTGATTCGGACAGCGGTGTCGCCGAATACCAATATGATCTGGGCCCGGGTCACTTGTCCGGCGAACAGGGCAAGGCAGGTACTCCGATGGGTGGCAACGGGCAGGCCAATGCCTCACCGGCACCGAACCGGAGGACACCGTCGTCCGCGACGGCGCAGCCGGACCCCTCGTCCGAGAGCGCCGCTGCGCGGACACCGGACTCAGGCGCCGCGGACACCGGCAAAACGGCGTCCACGAGCAAGTCCGCGCCGAATCCCCCGACGAGCGAGCCGAAGACTCCGGACACCGCGCCGCAGGACAGCGGTGTCGGGCACTCGGCGGAAGCTTCGCCGCAAGTCGCCGAACAGGCCAATGCCTCCTCCGGGCAGTTGCCGTCCACGGCCCGACACGAGCCGACTCCGGATGGGGCCTGGACCGTGCAGGTGGGCAGCTTCTCTGCCCAGTCCAACGCTGACAAGCTGGTTGCCCGCCTCAAGGACAAGAGCTATCCGGCATACGTCAGCCGCTATCGAAGCAAGGGCCGCACGCTCTACCGGGTCCGTGTCGGCGGTTTCGACTCGCGTGACGCGGCAAGTGCACTGGCCAAGCGGCTCAAGCATGCCACGGGCCTTCCGGCCACGCCTCTGCCCAGCAGTTGACTGCCGACACTCGGGCGCGGGCCGGATTGTCCCGGTGAGACTTATGGTCGCGCCCGGCGTCTGCTAAAATGCGCCCCCGAACTCGGCCAGGGGCGGACTGCGAATGATTTGGGCGGACTATGTCATCATCGCGCTGATCGTACTTTCGATCCTGATCAGCCTCTGGCGCGGTTTCATCAAGGAATCCCTGTCGCTGGCTACCTGGGTGCTGGCATTCTGGCTCTCGCTGGCCTTTGCCGAGAGCATTGCGCCCTGGCTGGGTCGCTGGATCGACACGCCATCGGTCCGCATCATCGTTGCGTTCTGCAGTCTGTTCGTGGTCGTGCTCATCCTGGGCGCGGTAATCAATCATTTCGCCACGCTGGCCGTGGCCAAGACCGGGCTGAGTGGCACCGATCGGCTGATCGGTGCCTTTTTTGGTGCAGCGCGCGGAATCGCCCTGGTTGCCGCGTTAGTGCTGGTCGGCGGACTCACCAATCTGGCCCGCGACCCCTGGTGGCAGCAATCCAGACTGATTCCCTACGTGCAGCCCGTGGCGCACTGGATGATGCATTTCCTGCCCACCCATTTGCGCAAGAATGTGAGGCTTCAATGATTTCGCCGGTCGGCGGCCCGGTGCGGCCGTCCCGCTTTTTTCGGGTCCTTAAGAGCTGGGTGCCAAGCTGATATGTGTGGAATTGTCGGAATCGTTGGTCGTTCTCCGGTCAATCAGGCGCTTTACGACGCGTTGACCGTTCTCCAGCATCGGGGCCAGGACGCCGCGGGCATCATGACCTGGGCCGGGGGACGCTTCCACCTGCGCAAGGGCAACGGGCTCGTGCGGGATGTCTTCCACCAGCGCCACATGCTGCGATTGCAGGGCGAAATGGGTATCGGCCATTGCCGCTATCCGACTGCCGGCAGCTCAAGCAGTTCCGAAGCACAGCCGCTCTACACCAATTCACCCTATGGCATTTCATTGGCTCACAACGGCAATCTCACGAATGCCGGGGAATTGAA
>JASFQN010000271.1:0-3007 GCA_050115425.1 Gammaproteobacteria bacterium
TTCCAGTTGCAGTCCGTCGGCGGAACGGACCATGTTGACCATGATGCCGCTGCCGGCCAGGCCGGAGCTTGCGGCAATGGTAAGAACATGGTCCTTGATGGCCTGTGCTGCGATGGCGTCGATCCGCGAAACATTTCCGGAATCCACGTACAGCGCGTTGCAGCCGTCCAGGCGTTCCAGGGAATGCAGCCAATGCAGTACCAGGCGCCGGCCCCGGACGTTGCGATTGCGCAGCGTTTCCAGATCGGGGCGCAGATCCGCCGCGCGGTCGGCGCAGAGCACGAGCACGCTCCGCCGGACATCGCTCCCGGAGGCGTCCCAGTGCACGAACCGGAGCACGTTGAACAGGGTTGCGGCCGGATTCTGGACCGCGGGCGCGGCGCCGGCCAGATTGGGCCAGACCAGCCACAACGCGCCAGCCAGCACCATTGATGCCGCGCCCGGAAAGCGTTGCCACCGCGTTTGTTCGGCCATGCCTGATTGCCCCGTTTGCCGGCGGTCCTGGCCGGCGCTCCACGCTGCTGGTTCGCTCCGCACGCCGGTTGCGTCCGGCCGTTGTCGCGGAGTGCCCCAAGAATAGCGCGCCAACGGGCGGCGCGCATCCATTGGCGCGGTTGTTTTTCATGCTTGAGGATCGCAACCGAAGCCGGTTGCAGGAGATTGTCGGGATTGCACACGGCCGCCTCGACCGGCGGCCACCGCAATCAGAGGTCGTGAAGTTCCCGCTTCAGATCGTAGTCACGGTCGGTGACGATGGCCTCGAGCACGCGGACGCGTTCTTCGAGCCGTTCCAGCCGCTCCAGCTTTTCGGTGATATCAGCCGGCATCCGGGGCGATTGTTCCCGTGATTTCAGATATGACTTGATTACCCCGGTCGCGCATGCGATGAACACGATGCCGAGGACCATTGCCTCTCCACTCATTTTCCCGCCCCCTGGTCGTACTGGCTGTTGGCACTGGATTCTATTACGGAACCTGCTGTCGTTGCATCGGGCATTCCGGTCACCTGTCCTCGAGGTCGCGGAACTCCCGGTCGAGATCGTAGCGTTTCGACGTCACGTAGGCTTCCAGGCCCTCGAGCCGGCGCTCCAGGTCGCGGAAGCGGAACCGCAGGTCGCTGAAGGTCGTGCTGGCATCGCGCCGCACGTCGCGCCAGAAACCGGCTTCCTCGGGATCCCGGTAAAGCACGTCCGGACGCCGGGGCAACATCATGCAAAGCACGAAATACACCAGCAGCGTCACCGGTGTGAAGAAGATCAGTGACAGGGCCGCAAGAATCCGGACAACACTGAGATTGAAGCCGAAGTAGTCGGAAACGCCGGCGCAGACCCCGCACACGATGCCATGCGATGGATCGCGGTAGAGCCGCTGGCGGCCGGCGTAGGTGTCGCGCGCGTTCATCAGGCCTTACCCCGCTTGCGGCCGGCGCCGCCCCAGAAGGCGGCCTCGTGGTCCCATCCGCGGAAAGGCAGCGGCCGGTCGCGCAACAACCAGGCGGCCAGGGCATAGGCGAGGACCACCGGGATGGGGAACAGCACGGCGGCCACGACGACGAGGAACCGCAATGCGTTCACGTTGATTTTCAGCGAGCCGGCGATTCCGGCGCACACGCCGAACAGCCAGCCGTTGTCCGAATCGCGGAAAAACCGCCCCTTGCTTCCATGATCGGCAAATCGTGTTCCGTGCATCATACCCGCTCTCTCCAATCAGGCACTTCGTGATTCAGAATGGTCTCCAGCGTTTTGATCCTTTGTTCCATCCGGCCCGCACTCTCCCAGAGTTCGGCCAGCATTTTTTCTTCTTCCCGGGACAGTCCCCGATTCTGGCGCCACTTGGTCAGATAGTGCAGCAGCAACCAGACCGGCAGGACGATGGTGACAAAGACAATCGCCGGCACCATCCCGAGCATCCCAAGGCTGACTCCATCCATGATGCTTACTCGTCCTTGCCCGCGGTTTCGGTATCACGCTCGCGCAGCCGTGCCTTGAGCGCTTCGAGTTCCTTGTCCACGGCGCCGTCGCCCTCGAGTTCGGCGAACTGCTGATCCAGCGACTTTTCGCGCCCCACTTCATAGGCTTCCACGCGGCCTTCGAGGTGGTCCATCTTCTGTTCATAACCCTCGAACCGGGCCAGGGCATCGTCGATGCGCTCGTCGTACAGCCGGCTGCGCACGCGCAGGCGATGCGTGGCGCTGCTGTGCCGCGCGGTCAGCGCCTTCTGGCGCTGCTTGGCATCGGCCAGCTTGGCCTGGAGCTTCGCGATATCCTCGTTGAGCTTGGTCAGACTTTCGTCCAGCTGCTCAAGTTGGTGCTGGTGGGTGTCCAGGGCTTCCTGCACACGGCTGCGCTCCACCAGCGCGGCCCGGGCCAGATCCTCGCGGCCCTTTTCCACGGCCAGCTCCGCCTTTCGCTCCCATTCGGCAAGATCGCTCTCCAATGCTGCGGTCTTGCGGCCCAGGGTCTTGCGATCGGCGATGGTCCGCGCCGCGGCCGAGCGCACTTCCACCAACGTGTCCTCCATCTCCTGGATGATCAGGCGGACGATCTTCTCGGGATCCTCGGCCTTGTCCAGCATGGCGTTGATGTTGGAATTGATGATGTCTGTCATTCTGGAAAAGATGCCCATGATGCCTTCCTCTCGATTCAATCCGGGACTTGATCGGATGTTTCCTGCCCTTTGCCATTGCACGTTGCGTGCCAACTTTGCCGCACGGCAGGCAACTCGTTGGTTCGGCTTGGAAAATTGACCGCCGGGCCGGATGGGCGCACCCGCGGGCATGTGGCGCATATAACCATTGTATGGTGAATTTCGCTATACTTGGGTCACCATGACCACGCATATTCCTTCCCGCGATTCCGCCGACCGCGCCATGGTCGGCGCCTCGCCCGCTTTCCTGGCGATGCTTGAGCAGGTGTCGCAGGTCGCGGCCCTCGACAAGCCCGTGCTGGTAATCGGCGAACGGGGCACCGGCAAGGAACTGGTTGCCGGCCGCCTGCACTATCTCTCG